>NZ_JBHYJC010000016.1:0-165528 GCF_042749045.1 Streptomyces sp. NPDC059008
GCGACCGACACCAGGACGTTGACCTGTGCGCCGTGGACGGCCGCCAGGGCGGCGGCCGGGGCGGTGCGCCGCGGCAGCGGCAGGGCGGCGGCCAGCGCGGCGGCGACCGCCGTGGCGGCCGCGACGCGGGACCGGCGAACGACGCGATGGCGGACGCCCTGCGGCGGGCCGGCCTCCTGGGCAAGGAGCGGGGCGGGCGCTGACGCCCCGGCCCCTGAAGCAGCCTTCTCCCAGCGCCTTCTGACGTACCGTCACTTTCCACGGCCGTCAGTTCGGGCAGCCGCCTGCCGGTGGCTTCCCGGACTGACGGCCGCGCCGTTGCACCCGCGGACGGGGCGTCGACGGCGCGGAGAGGCCGGACCGGGCCGCGCCCCGAAAAAACGCGTGGACGGCGCTGAGCCGGGGTCGTTATCCTGCGCCCATGTCCAGCCCCGAGGCGTCAAGACGCTAGCCACCGGTCGTCCGGTGGCTTTTCGCGTTGCCCGACCGTAGGGAGTGCCCACGCCGCACGGCGTGTCCGGCACGTCCCGCCCGGCCCGTGCCGCCTCGTCGCGCGCTCGTCTCCACGGCCGCGCTCGCCTGCCATCGGATCGCCGTAGTACGGGCTCTCCCCCGACCTGACGCGGGCTCTCCCCTGTGTGCAGCCCCAGATCGTCTGCCAGGTCGTCTTCCTGCGCGGTAGCCGCATGCGTCGTGCGCACGCCCTGCCGCCGCACCGTATCGATCCTCTGTGGTTGCGGAGTGTTGCTGTGCCCTGCTTTCTCTACCTCCTCGGACTGGCCGTCTTCGCCCAAGGCACGTCCGAGTTCATGCTGTCCGGTCTCCTCCCCGGCATCGCCGCGGATCTGGGTGTCTCGCTCTCGGCCGCGGGCGCGCTGACCTCGGCCTTCGCCGTGGGAATGATCGTCGGTGCGCCGCTGATGGCGCTGCTGAGCCTGCGCTGGCCGCGCCGCCGCGCGCTGCTGGCCTTCCTGATCGCGTTTCTGCTGGTCCACGTCCTCGGCGCGGTCACCACGAGCTACGGGGTGCTGCTGGCCACGCGGGTCGTCGCGGCACTGGCCAACGCCGGGTTCCTGGCGGTGGCGCTGGCCACCGCGACGGCCGCGGTGGCCCCGGACGCCAAGGGCCGCGCCACATCCGTCCTGCTCGGCGGCACCACCATGGCCTGTGTAGCGGGCGTACCGGCCGGTGCGTTCCTCGGTGGGCTGTGGGGCTGGCGCTCGGCGTTCTGGGCGGTCGCCCTGGTGTCGGAGCCCGCCGTGGTCGCGATCGTCCGGTCGGTACCGGCCGGGCAGGACCGCGCATCCGCCCAAGAGCGCGGCACGGCGGCCGCCCGCCGTACGGAGCTCCGCGCGCTGCGCAGCCCGCGGCTGCTGGTGACCCTGCTGCTGGGCGCCCTGGTGAACGGCGCGACCTTCTGTGCCTTCACCTACCTCGCGCCCCTGGTCACCGGCGTCGCCGGCATCGCACCCGGCTGGGTGCCGGCCGTGCTCGCGCTCTTCGGACTGGGCTCCTTCGCCGGCGTCACCCTCGGCGGACGGATGGCCGATACCCGCGCCGTACGGCTCCTGGTGACGGGCGGGCCGGCCCTGCTGCTGGGGTGGGCCCTGCTGGCGCTGACGGCGGGGAGCCCGGCCGCGGCCGTCGTGCTCGTCCTGGTCCAGGGAGCCCTCTCGTTCGCCGTCGGCTCCACCCTGATCTCGCAGGCGCTCTACGCGGCGACCGGCGCGCCGACCCTGGCCGGCGGGTTCGCCACGGCCGCGTTGAACGTGGGCGCGGCGATCGGCCCCTGGCTGGGCGGGGTCGCCCTCGCCGCCGGGCTCGGCTACCGGGCGCCAGTGTGGGTCAGCGCGCTGCTGGTGGCGTGCGCCCTGGTGGCGGGCGGGGTGGCCGGGCTCAGCCCGCGCCCGCGTAACCGCGCATGCGTTCCAGCTCCGCCGCGACGTCGGTGAGCGTGGCGCAGTCCGGAACGGGACGCAGATCGGGGTCCGCGACGTCGGTGTCACGACGGCGGCGCGGGTCCTCCAGGGCGTCGGCCATCGCGGACAGCGCCCGGCACAGCCGCTCGGACTCCTGCCGGTCGGGGCGGTGGGCGCCGTGGTCGAGGCGTACGGCGCAGGCGGTCGCCGCGTCCACGACGCGTTCGGCCGCGGTGACCACGGTCAGCCAGTCGGGGTTGCGGTCGCGGGCGGCGAGGAGTTCGGCCGCGGCGGTCTCCGCCGCGGCCCTGGCCTCCGCCAGCGCCCGGTAGGCGGCCCGTCGCAGCGCCAGCCGCCGGGTGGGGTCGGCTCCCGGCTCCGACTCCAGGACGTGCCGCAGGAACCGCTCGGTGGCGCGCAGCGCCGAGGTGACGCGCTGGCCGACCCTGCGGCGCGGGTCGGCGAGCTGGGGCAGATGCCCGACGATCAGGACGATGGCGCAGGCGATGGAGGTGTCGACGATCCGCTCGGCGGCGGGGAGCGCGGTGAGATGCGGGTACGCCCGGCCGAAGGCCGTGGGGGCCGCCCCGCCGACGTCCACGAACGACAGCACCATGAGGGTGATGGCCACGGTCTGCAGCGCGAAGTGCCGGGTGGCGAACGGCAGCAGCGCACCGCCCGCACCGGCGACCAGCGCCGGCCACCACGCCCCGGTGAGCAGCAGCCCCGCCCCGGCGAAGACCAGCACCCCGGCCACGGTCCCGGCGAAGCGGTTGACGGTACGGGAGAACAGCGGCCCGAGGTCCGGCTTGACGAGGAAGGTGGCGGTCACCGGCAGCCAGTACCAGTGGTCGGCGCGCAGCAGCAGGGCCACCGCGGCGCTCGCGGCGATGCAGACGGCGACCCGGAGGCCGTAGTGCCGTCCGGCGGGGCCGAGCAGGCTGCGCCCGCGCCGGGTCCACCGCTCCGCGAAGGCGCCCAGCATGCGGCGGACCGCCGCTCCGGGCGGCACGGCCCCGGTCGGACGGCCGGGCGGGGGCGGCGCCGGCTCCGTCGCCGCGTCCGCCTCCGGCTCCGGCTCCGGCCGGGGCGACGGCTCGCGGCGGGCGAACACCACCGCCGCGTCCAGCAGCGCCTGGTCGAAGGCGCCGCGTGCGGCCGTACTGGTCTCGGGGGCGGACAGCCGGCCCGGTGGCCGCCCGGTGCGCAGCGCCTCGGCGAACCGGCGGGGGCTCTCGGCGACCCGGGACGGCAGCGGGCGGGCCTCCCACAGCAGCGCGACGCTGGCCTCGCACAGCGCGGTGGCCGCGGCGAACCGCTCGGTGAGCAGCAGCTCTTCGGCGCGCGCGGGGCGGCGCAGCAGCCGACTGGTCAGCCGGCGCAGCCGCAGGGCCTCGTCGGCGCGGTCCAGGGCCGCGGTGAGCCGGCGCCTGGCAGGCTCGGCACCGGAACCGCCGGCCGCGCCCAGGGCGTCGGCGAGCGCGTCGAAGACCGTGGCGACCGCCGCCCGCTCACCGCTGAGCGCGCCGCCCGCGGGACGCGGTGAGCGCAGTACCAGGCGGAGCACAAGCAGCCACAGGCAGCCGGCGAGGACGTAGAGGGCCTTGGTCCAGGGCGCTCCAGGCAGCGGCATTCCGGCGCCGAGGATGGTGGTGGCCAGCATCTGCATACCGGCGTTGGAGCGCACCGGCCCCGCCACGCTGCCCGCGCCGGAGACGAAGCCGACCGCGAACAGCGCCGGAACGATCCACCAGCCCGCACCGGCCGCCTGCAGCGAGGCGCCGATCAGCATGCCGAGCGCCGAGGCGAGGGCCGGCAGTCCGATGTGGACGATGCCGGTACGGCGGGTGCCGGGGCGGTCGTTGACGCCGGCGAGCATCGAGCCGAGGCCGGCCAGCACGCCGGGCGCCGGATGGCCGGTCGCGATACCCGCCCCGAGCAGCGGCCCCGCGCACAGCGCACCGCGGGCGACGGCGGCCCAGGGCACGGGCAGCCGCTGCCAGCGGAACGGATGCGCCAACCAGGCGGGCACGGCGCGCGGCGCGCGGAGCATGGGCCTCCTCAGACGACGGCGTACGGACGGACGGCAAGCGGAATCCGAGGGGCGACATCGGCCGACGGTGCTGCCACCAGCCTAAGGTCCGGGTTTGTCCGCGCCACGTCCGGAGGGTTACCGCAAGATCAAGAACGGCGGGCGGGCAGGCGGCCGGCCTCGCCCCGGCGCTCCCGGTGGGCACGCTCCACCGACCCCGCCTACCATCCCGCCATGACGCTCAACACGGATGACGTATGGGTGATCGGCGCGGGCGTGATCGGGCTGACGTCGGCGGTCGCGCTGGCGGAGGGCGGGCACCGGGTGCGGGTGGTGAGCCGGGACGCGGTGGCCGCCACGACGTCGGCGGTGGCCGGCGGGCTGTGCTGGCCGTACCGCATCCGGCCCTACGAGCGCGCGGTGCGGTGGGCCGTCAGGTCCTTCGAGGTGCTGGCGGAGCTGGCGGGCAGGCCGCAGGAGACCGGCGCCAGGATGGTGACGGGCACGATGGCGGGCGCCTCGGCGGACCCGGGCGCCGCCGATGACGGCCTCGCCGCCTGGTACGACGCCGTACCCGGACTGCGGCACGCGGTCGCGGACGAGCTTCCCCAGGGGTGCGCGTCGGGGTGGCGGGCCCGTACTCCGCTCGTCGACATGCCGGCCCATCTGCGCTATCTGGAGCGGAGGTTGGCCGCGGCGGGCGGGGTCGTCGTACGGCGCGAGGTGCGGTCCCTGGACGAGGCCGGCCGGGCGGCGGCCGTGGTCGTCAACTGCTCGGGGCTGGGCGCGCGGAGCCTGGTGGCGGATCGCGAAGTGCACCCTGTACAGGGGCAGTTGGTGATCGTGGACAACCCGGGTGTGCGGGAGTGGTTCGTGGCCGCGGACCAGGGAGCGGAACAGACCGCGTATGCGCTGCCGCAGCCGTACGGGCTGGTGCTGGGCGGTACGGCGTGTCAGGACGCCTGGTCGCGGGAGCCCGATCCGGAGGTGGCCGACGCGATCGTGGCGCGCTGCGCGCGGTACGTCCCGGAGGTGGCACGGGCCCGGGTCCTGGCCCACAGGGTGGGGCTGCGCCCGGCCCGGTCGTCCGTGCGCCTGGAGGCGGAGCGGCTGCCCGGCGGAGCGCTGTGCGTGCACAACTACGGGCACGGCGGTGCGGGGGTGACCGTGGCGTGGGGCTGCGCGGAGGAAGTGGTGCGGCTGGTGCGGGACGCCTGAGGCGGCCCGGATGCACGCGGCGGGACCGGACGGCCCGAGGCCCGTCCGCGGCGCGCGGCCGGAAACCGCAGGCGCTGGGCCCAGGCCCGTGGAGGGCCGGCGGCATCGGCCACCGGCCCTCCACGAAGCCCTCGGGCTCGCCGCCGGAGCTAGTCGCCTTCCTTCACCTCGACGGTGGCGCCGCTCGCACCGCCGCCGGCCCGGATCTGGAACTCGAAGTCCCCGTCGTAGCGTTCATGCCCGGCGATGACGGCCAACTCGACGGCCTCCTCGCCCTTCTGGCCCCGCACGATCAGCGGATCGCTGCGCAGGTCCCGCATCAGCGCCCAGCACATGACGATCATCACGAGCAGGAACGGCACCGCGACCAGGATCGTGAGGTTCTGCAGTCCGGTCAGCGCGTCGCCCGAGCCACCGCCGATCAGCAGCATGATCGCGGCCACCGCGCCGGTCACCACGCCCCAGAACACCACCACCAGCCGGCTCGGTTCGAAGGTTCCCCGCTGCGAGAGGGTGCCCATGACGATGGAGGCGGCATCGGCGCCGGAGACGAAGAAGATGCCGACCAGGATCATGACGAGGAGGCTGGTGAGCGTGGCGAGCGGGTACTGGTGCAGCACGTCGAAGAGCTGGCCCTCGGATGTGCTCGACCCGCTGAGCTGCTTGGAGTCCTGCAGCTTCATGGCCGAGCCGCCGAACACCGCGAACCACAGCAGGCTGACCACGCTCGGCACGAGGATGACCCCGCCGATGAACTGACGGATCGTCCGGCCGCGGCTGATCCGGGCGATGAACATGCCCACGAAGGGCGTCCAGGAGATCCACCACGCCCAGTAGAACACCGTCCAGCTGCGCAGCCAGCCGCCCACGTCGCTGCCGCTGCTGGCCTCCGTACGGCCGGCCAGCTGCGGCAGCTCGCCGATGAACGAGCCGATGGAGGTCGGCACCAGGTTGAGGATGAGGATGGTCGGTCCGACCACGAAGACGAAGACCGCCAGGATCAGCGCCAGCACCATGTTGATGTTGGACAGCATCTGGACGCCCTTGGCGATGCCGGAGACCGCGGACAGGATGAAGGCGATGGTCAGCACGGTGATGACGCCGACCAGCAAGGTGGTGCTGACGCTGTCCATCCAGCCGAGCACCTTGATGCCGCTGCCGATCTGCAGCGCGCCGAGCCCGAGCGAGGCCGCGGAGCCGAAGAGGGTGGCGAAGATGGCCAGGATGTCGATGACCCGGCCACCCCAGCCGCTCGCCCGCCGCTCACCGATCAGTGGGCTGAACACCGCGCTCATCGTCTGCCGCCTCCCCCGCCGGAAGCAGCTGTACGCGATGGCCAGACCCACGACCGCGTAGATGGCCCATGGGTGCAGCGTCCAGTGGAACAGCGTGGTGGCCATCGCCGTGTCCATCGCCTGGGCGGCGTCCTTGGGATCGGTGCCCGGTGGTGGCGTGGTGAAGTGGCCCAGCGGCTCACTGACGCCGTAGAACATCAGGCCGATGCCCATACCGGCGCTGAACATCATCGCGATCCACGACACCGTGCGGAATTCGGGCTCCTCGCCCTCCTTGCCGAGGGTGATCCGGCCGTACTTGCTGACGGCCAGCCAGATCGCGAAGATCACGAAGCCGGAGGCGGAGAGCACGAAGGCCCAGCCGCCGTTGTCGATCACCCAGTTCAGCATCGTGGTCGACACGTTCTTGAGCGATGCGGTGGAGGTCGCTCCCCAGGCGATGAACGCCAGGGTGAGCAGTGAGGTCACACCGAAGACCACACGGTCGGTGCGTGGGCGCCCGGTCCGCAGCGGGTCGTCGGGGAGGTCCGCCACCGATGACGCGCCACCCCCGTCTCCCGTCCCCTTGTCTGCGTTCGACACGTAGTCAACCTTTCAATAGCCCATATTTTCCTTACCCGTTACCCCCTACCACACCTCGGCAGACGTTCAGGGGCGCCGCGACCGTAAGGTGATAATCGGCCCTCCGGTCCAGCAGCAGCGGGACGAGGCCGCGCAGCGACTGGCGCAGCGGGACGACCGCGCCGCCGTCCCGGTCCCGCCGGTAGGCCACGCCGTGCAGGTCCAGCTCGTCCTTGATGCCGGCGAACTGATCGGCGTCCAGGCGGTAGGCGCAGGGCGGGTCGGACAGGATCTTGTCGTCGGGGGCGGGTTCGTTGTCCGCGCCGCCGAGGTAGACCGGGCCGTGGTCGGCCCAGCCGGCGAGCCGGGCCGCGTCGGTGGCCGCCTCGACGCGGGTGCGGTGCTGCTCGGCGAAGCCGAACAGGCCCTTCAGAGCCGCCAGTTGGGAGGTGACCCGGCGTCGGTTGTTGAGCGCGGGGTCGGCCTTCTCGGCGTCCGTGAGGGGGTCCACGCGGGTCTCGACGAGCAGCCCGACCGATCCCTTCACACCGGCGGTGTTGCGCAGAATGCGCTCCTGGCCGTCGCCCGCGACCTGTTGGACAGGGTCGCCGGTCTCCGGGTCGGTCCAGATGCCGTAGACGCCGGTGCTGAATCCGGCCCTGCGGACGGCGGGCCCGAGGAAGTCGGTGAAGAGCGAGGTGGCCTCGCGGTGCACCGCGTCCGAGGTGTTGAGGTTGCGCGGCCACAGCGACAGCACGTCCTTCATGTAGTACGGGACGGTGGGTCCGTACTCGTGCAGGTCGTAGATGGTGTCGGGGCGGTGGTCGCGGATGACCGCGGCCATCGCCCGGCCCTCGGCGGTGCGCAGGGCGAGGTGGTCGCGGTTGATGTCCGCCCCGTCGGAGTTGCCGCGGGTGTCGGCGGCCCGGCCGTCGGGGTTGGCGGTCGGTACGACGAGCACGGTGGTGCGCTCCAGGAAGCGCCGGGTCGCCCGGTCCTTGGCGTAGGCGAGGTCGCGGACGGTGGCGAGGCAGGCCTCGCGGCCGGAGGGCTCGTCGCCGTGCTGGGAGCAGATCAGCAGCACGGAGTTGCCGCGCCGTACCTCGGCCGGGCGCCCGGGGGCCGGGGCGCCGATGCGTACCAGCTGCAGCGGGCGGCCCTGTGCGGTGCTGCCGATCCGCTCGACCCGTACGCGCGCGGTGGCACGGTCGACGGTGGCGAGGAACTCCTGCTCCTCGTGCTGACTGGTCCAGCGGGCGCCATGGCTGGTTTCGAATCCCGTACGGGGTGCCCGGGTTCCGGTCGCGCCGGCGGGCGAGGCCGACAGGGTGGCGCTGAGCGCGGCGGTCAGAGCGAGGGCCAGGGGCCCGAGGGCCAGGCGGCGGGAGCGGAGTATCACGAGGAGGTGCCTCCCTAGGTGGAGCGGTGGGGGGTGGGGTGCGGTGGGGGTCGGGCCGGGCCGCCCGCTGCGGGGCGGTCCCGGTCATCCGGCGTGCGGCAGCCGGCTGATCGAGTGCGGCGGGGCGATCCCGTCATGCGGCCCCGCGCTGTCGGTCTGCCGGGGCGCGCCCCCGATGGCCCGTGCGAAGGCCCGGGCGCCACCGGTCAGCGGCAGTTCGGCGAAGGTGCGGGCCACATCGAGGGTGAGCCGCGGCCGGGAGGAGGGCGGGTCGATCAGACCGGCGTCGGTCCCGGCCACGATCAGCGCGAGCCGGTGTCCGGCGGGCACGATGTGGTCGCTCGCGGCCAGGTCCAGGGTGAGGGTGTAGGGCTTGCCGGGGGTGAGCGGGCGGCCCTTGTGCGGGTCGGCGTAGTTGCCGAGGTCGGCCCAGCCGCGGCTGAAGACCGTGTGCGCGACCTGCCGGGTGTCGGCGGCGGTCTCCTTGAAGCAGCCGGTGTCGCCCTTGGCCCCCTCGCCCCAGCAGGTGCGCCGGTCGAGGGTGGTGATGCCCTCGCCCTCGTCCGCGTAGTCGCGGATGGTGGCGGGGCCGAGGTCCACCAGGACGGCGGAGAGGTGGGCGGTCGTGGTGCTGGGCGTGGCGGTCACGGTCACCGTGCCGGAGCCGGACAGCCGCAGCGGTGCGCGCAGCGGCCCGGTGGTGAACCCGGCCTTGGCCGCCGTGGGTTCGTCGAGGTGGGCGGCCCAGTCGGCCTCGCTCAGCCGCGGGTCGTCGGTGAAGGTCTCGGTCGAGCCCGGCGGGGCCTGCTCGGTGCCGAGGACGCCGACGCCGGGGGCGCTGCCGCCGCGCGGCCACACCCTGGTGGCGGAGGTGCCGGGTGCGGGCCATTGCGGGTCGGTGGTCCAGCTGCCCGGCGCGCGTTCGACATCGGCCATCGGGGCGCGGTCGATGCCGTTGTCGTAGCCCATCAGATAGTGGTCGAACCAGTGGTGCAGGGTCTTGACCCAGTCCGCGCGCCGGAAGTCGAAGGGGTCGACGTGCCCGGTCTGGGAGAGCCAGATCTTGCGCTCGACACCGTGCCGGGCGAGCGCGTCCCACCAGCGGCCGACGTTGCGGGTACGGACGTTGAGGTCCTGCATGCCGTGGACCAGGAAGACGCTGGCCCGGACCTTGCCCGCGTCCCGGACGTAGTCCCGTTCGCTCCACAGCCCGGTCCAGTCGCCACTGCGCGGCGCGCCCTCGACGAGCCTGCGCTGCATGGCGGCGCAGCCTCTTTGCGCCTCGGGGCTCTCGACCAGGTGCGCGAGGGTGTCCGGGCCCGAGTCGTAGAGCGGGGCGCCCTTGGCGAAGTAGTAGTCGTACCAGGAGGAGATGCCGGCGATCGGGACGATGGTCTTGAGGCCCTTGACGCCGGTGGCCGCGACGCCGCTGGCGATGGTGGCGTCCCAGCTCTTGCCGATCATGCCGGTGCTGCCATTGGACCAGTCGGCCGTGACGGGTCTGCCTCCGCTGCGGGCGGTGTAGGCACGGCCCCGGCCGCCCAGCCAGTCGACGACGGCTCTGGCCGACTGGATGTCGTGGCGTCCGCCCACGTCGACGCAGCCGTCCGACCGGTTGGTGCCCGCCAGGTCGACCAGGACCGTCGCATAGCCGCGCGGCACGAAGTAGTTGTCGTAGAAGAGCGGGAACTGGACCGGCCGGCCCCGCTCGTCGTAGGTCTTCTTCTGGCTCTCGTTGCCGCGTCCGCAGCAGGAGTAGTACGGACTGGCATCCATGATCACGGGGACCCGGCGGCCCTGCCGGGCGGGTTCGGAGGGCCGCACGATGTCGACGGCGACGCGGTCGGTGCGCCCGTCCTCGTCGCCGTCGAGCCCGGTGTCGACCCAGACCGATGCGCGTATCGCGCGGTCGTAGGAGTACACGGGTCTGCTCTCGCCGGGCGCCGCCTGCGCGGTGGCCGGCCCGATCAGGGCGGACAGCAGGGCGAGGACGGCCGCCGGCACGAGCGCTGTGAAGGGCATGCGGGGGAACCGCGCAGGATTCGTCACGGGCGGACGGTAGCGCGGCTCAACTCGTCGGCGTAAGGGCACGGGTGACCGCGGCTGCGTGGGCGGTGACGGATGTGGGGCCGGTGGCACGAAGGACCACCGGGGCAGATGGTGGTTCATGTCGGTCATGTGTCAGATCGGGCCATGTACATGACTCCGGCCCGGAGGACTGCATAAGGTCTGAAGCGAGCCATCCCCCCTACGAGTTGGAGGACTCGTGCGTCACAGACTCCTCGTCCCGGGCGCGGCCGCGCTCAGCCTGCTGCTGGCGATCCCGGCATCGGCGGCCAGCTTCTCGCCCGGCGCTCCCGGTGTGGGCGACACCTACTACCCCGAGAGCGGAAACGGCGGATACGACGTTTCCCACTACGACCTGCGACTCAAGTACCAGCCGAAGACGGACCTGCTGGAGGGCACGGCGACGCTGCTCGCCAAGACCACCCAGGACCTCTCCCGCTTCAACCTGGACTTCGGCCTGAAGGTCAGCGAGATCCGGGTCAACGGCAAGAAGGCCGCCTTCGCCACGTCCGGCAAGCACGAGCTGGAGGTCACCCCGGCCACGCCGCTGGAGAAGGGCAAGCAGATCAGCGTCGTGGTCCGCTACGCGGGCAAGCCCTCCGAGCTGAAGATAGACGGCTACTCCGCCTGGGCCCGTACGCCCGACGGCGGTGTGGTGGCGCAGGAGCCGGACGCCGCCGTGTGGTGGTACCCGAGCAACGACCACCCGACCGACAAGGCCACCTACGACATCTCGGTGGCGGTCCCGGACGGCACCCAGGCCCTGAGCAACGGCGTACTGGCCTCGCAGTCCTCCAAGCTCGGCTGGACGCGCTACAACTGGCGCTCGGACAAGCCGCAGGCGACGTACCTGACGACGCTGGCCGTCGGCAAGTTCGACATCACCACCGACAAGACCGCGAACGGCCTGCCGGTGATCAACGCCGTCAGCAAGGACCTCGGCGCCAACGAGGGCTCGGCGAAGGCCAGCATCGAGCGCACCACCGAGATCACCGAGTGGCTGGAGAGCGTCTTCGGCCCCTACCCATTCAACTCGGTGGGCGGCTACGTCCCCAACGTGCCGGCCGGGTACGCGCTGGAGACCCAGACCCGCCCCTTCTACGGCAAGAAGGCCTTCGACCGCGGCACGAACGTCTCGGTCGTGGTGCATGAGCTGGCCCACCAGTGGTACGGCGACAACGTCTCGCTCAAGGACTGGAAGGACATCTGGATCAACGAGGGCTTCGCCGCCTACAGCCAGTGGCTGTGGTCGGAGAAGGAGGGCGAGGGCACCGCTCAGGAGCTGGCGGACTACGTCTACGCCCAGCACCCGGCCGACGACGCCTTCTGGACGGTCAAGCCGGGCAACCCGGGCGCGGAGAACCAGTTCGACGGCGCCGTCTACGACCGTGGTGCGCTGACCCTCCAGGCGCTCCGCAACAAGGTCGGCGACAAGGTCTTCTTCCACATCCTCAAGTCCTGGCAGACCGAGCACACGTACGGCAACGCCTCGGTGGCGGACTTTGTGAAGTTCGCCGAGGAGAAGTCCGGCAAGCAGCTGGCCGACTTCTTCGACACCTGGCTGTTCCAGCCGAAGAAGCCGGCCGCGGGCGCGGCCAAGACGGCGTTCGGCGCGCAGCGGGGGCCGGTCGCCCAGCCCAAGTCGTGGAAGCAGATCGCGGCCACGCACGATGTGCACGGGGCGCACGGCCACTGATCCGGTGGACGGGTGAACCATCCGGAGCCGGGGCGGCGGGTATCCCGCCCCGGCTCCGTTCGTGCGCGGCTACTTCCGTGCGGCCCGGCGGGCCCGGCGCGCGATCGGCATGAAGCGCAACCGCTCCGGCAGGGCCGGGACCACCGCGCGCACCACCCGTCCGAAGCGGCGCAGCCGGCGCTCCTGCGCCTCGGTCCACTCCAGGCCGATGGCCTGCCGGGCGTCCGGCGGCATCAGCCCGATCGTGACGAACCGCCGGAAGCGGGCGAACCGCGGGCACAGCCACGGCCAGGTGAGCCGGAGGAGCAGCCGCAGCCAGCGCGGACCGCGGTCGGGGACCGGCAGTTGCGGGTCGGTCGCGATCAACTCCCGCACCACCGCGGTCTCTTCGAGGTCGTTGTCGAGGACCTTGCGGTAGTACGGCCAGAACTCCTCGATGGTCTGCGGCATATCGCGGTCGTGGATACCCAGGATCCGGCCGACCTGGAGCCACTCCGCGTAGAGCCGGCGCTCCTGCGCCTCGGTGAAGGGGCGGCCCAGGTAGCGCTGGGCGTGCCGGAACACGGGGTAGCCGGTGGCGTGCACCCAGGCGTAGTAGGCGGGGGTCAGCGCGTGGTACCTGCGGCCGTGGGCGTCGGTGCCCTGGATGGTCCGGTGCAGTCGTCGCAGCCGCTGCCCCTCCTCGGCCGCGCCCTCGCCGCCGTACACCCACAGCTGCAGCGAGGTCAGCGAGCGCTCGCCGCGGCCCCACGGGTCGGTGCGGAAGGCGGAGTGGTCGTCCACGCCGGCGCCCACCGCCGGGTGTGCGACCTGCATCGTCAGCGCCGACGGCAGGGTGAGCAGCGTGCGGATGTCCCCGACCATCGACCAGAGCACACCTCCGACCGGCGGGGGCTTTGGGTATGTTTCCACCGTATTCATGGCATTAATCATCATACGGCGGCTCCCGGTGCCCGCGGGTACGAGGTCCAGCCCTGGCCGGAACGTGTTCCGGCACACCACCGTGGCACCGGCGCCGCGGCCCGCCGCCCGGCCGCCCGCGCCCGCCCCGCCCGACTGACGGCCCGGAATCGGCCGCCTCCCCGCGCGACCGCGGGCGGTCATGCGCCGGGTGCGGTAAATCCCGTTGCCCTCCATCTCGTTGCCCCCGGATGGTTACCTCGAAGTAACCCCAGCTGATTTGATGTGCGTCGCCGGAACTCACCCCCACCCCACAGGGAGTCCCCGTGTCGCCTTCTCCGCTGCGCGTGTCCCGCGCCGCCGCGGCAGCCGCCGCCCTGGCCGCCGTCACCCTCGCCGCCGCGTCCCCCAGTTCGGCCGCCACCGCCCCTCATCTGAAGGTACTCACCTACAACGCCTTCCTCATGAGCAAGAACCTCTACCCCAACTGGGGCCAGGACCACCGCGCGCAGGCGATCGCGGACGCGGACTTCTTCCAGGGCCACGATGTCGTCGTCCTCCAGGAGGCGTTCGACAACTCCTCCTCCGACGCCCTGAAGTCCCGGGCCGCGGCGCAGTACCCGCACCAGACCCCGGTGGTCGGCCGCAGCAAGGACGGCTGGGACGCCACCGGCGGCGCCTACTCGGCCACCACCCCGGAGGACGGCGGGGTGACGCTGCTGAGCAAGTGGCCGGTCCTGCGCAAGGAGCAGTACGTCTACAAGGACGCCTGCGGCTCGGACTCCCTGTCCAACAAGGGCTTCGTCTATGCCGTGCTGGACGTCGACGGCGCCAAGGTGCATGTCGTCGGCACCCACACCCAGTCCACCGACTCGGGCTGCGGGGCGGGTGAGGCGGCCGCGGACCGCGCCAAGCAGCTCAAGGAGATGGACGCCTTCCTGGACGCCAAGCACATACCGGCGGACGAGGAGGTCATGGTCGCCGGCGACCTGAACGTCGACTCGCACAGCGACGAGTACCAGGCGCTGCTCGACAACGGCGACCTGGCTCCCGCCGACAGCCGCACCGGCCACCCGTACTCCTTCGACACCCAGGACAACTCCGTCGCGAAGTACCGCTACCCGGACGACCCCCGCGAGGACCTGGACTACGTCCTGCACCGCAACGGCCACGCCCGGCCCGCCGGCTGGCGGAACGAGGTGGTCAAGGAGGAGTCGGCGCCCTGGACGGTCTCCAGCTGGGGCAAGGACTACACGTACACCAACCTCTCCGACCATTATCCTGTAATAGGCGCATGACCGGCTAGGCGCTCTGGATGCTGGCGGCGGTGTCCGGTTCATCTGCCGGCGCCCGCACGGGCACGACGTTGACCGTCTTGTTCGGGGCGATCTCTACTCGGCGAACGATCGAAGCGAGAGTGACCCGCTTCGACTCGACGCCGATCGTGTCCCACTCATCGAGCAGCCCCTGCATCTTCTCGCGGTAAGGCAGCGGGCCGAGTTGCGGCGCCTCGTCGTCCGGCAGCGCGTCGAGTTCCTTCTGCTTCTCGGCGCGCTGCCCGTCGAACTTGCCGCGGGTGCGCAGGTACGAGTCACGCGGGATGTCGCCGAGCGCGAAAGCTTCCGCGGCTCGGTCGAGCGCGCCCGTCACCTTGGCAATCTCCTTTTCGAGGCGCTTGCGCTTCTTCTTGACGTCGGGAGCCTCGCGCGGCTGCGGGATCACGATCCGGCCGGGATCACCGCATTGCGTCGGGTCGGTGCGTGACGAGCAGCCCGGCACCGAAACCGCTGTCGAAGTACCAACGAACGGTCTGGTCTTGCCACGGTCGACCGCGGGTGTTGAACACACCGAGCTCGTTCCACCTGATGGCGATCTTCCCGTAGCCGGTCTTGCCCACGTTGTACCGCTGGAGCCCTTCGAGGGACAACTCTGCGACATCCGCCAATCCCCGCCGGCATCGCCGAGGAGAAGGCCGACGCCCAGGCCGACAACGACGCCCGCCTTCAACCGGGCCGCTCCTGGCACGCCACCCTCGCCACCCAGCACACGACCGAACTCACCACAGCTCTCGCGTCCGTACTGCGCGACCGGTGAGACCTGAAGTCACCTCCCCAGCCACCCACGGTGCGCCGCAGGATCGTGCTCCTGCAGCGCACCGCTGCCTCCGGCCCGCGCTGCCCAACTTGCCACCGGTTGTTCCGAGGCCGTGACCGGCTCAATGCCCGGGAGGAATCCCCAGCTCGCTGCCGCGTGATCGGCGGCGATCTTGAATTCCGGACAGATCACCTCCAGTACACCGGCGATGATCAGCAAGGTGACCCGCAGCACCGAAAGGAAGAGCAGGAGCAGCAGCCAGAGGGCGTAGTGGTGCAGGATCTGGATGTTCCACTCGCCGAGCTCGCCCGGCACGAACAGCATTCCCACCCGGACCGCCACCCGCTTCCAGGCGATTTCCCGCTCCCGGCCGCGGTGGGTACAGCGCAGCATGCACACGGGCCAGGTGAGGCTCGTCTGTTGCACGGCTCACAGCCTGGCAGCACAGTGCGTCGGAGGACGGCTGGAAGGACTGCACCCCGCCGTTCTCCCTGCCCCGGGCTGAGGCACTGCGCGACGGATGACCCCGAACGGGCGAGGGGGCCGCCGTAGCGGGTGGCGAAGATCTTCCGGTCCTTCACGTGGGCGATGGCCCGTTCGACTGCGGCCCCGAGCGTGTTGACGGAGCTCCCGCAGCCGGTTCACCCGCTGAATGGGACTCTTCCTCCCGGTCGACGACGGCTTCAAACTGCACCGTGGGATTCGCGACAACATCGGTACCGGCCTCGCCGTGAACCACACGCCAGGAGCAGGGGAACGCTGCCGCATCGCATCCCCACAGGCCGGCTCGGATACCTGGCCAGATACGTCCTACGTGACAGATTGGCCGATTGTAAGACCGCGACGTTGCCGGTGAGTTGGCGCCGAGGCATGATCACTGCCCGTATCCACCTGATCACTCACCCAGGAGCCGATACGTGATACGCCCCATCGCTTCGCGTGCTCTCCCTGCCGTCGCTTTGACCGGCACCCCCGCCCTGGCCTTCGCCCAGGGAGCCCAGGCGGCCGCCCCGATCCCCGACCCCCGGCGCCCGGCGACCACCGCTGTCGGCCAGGTCCGCAGGGGCGACACCGACTCCGGGCCCGCGTCGTCGCCTCGGCGGCGACGCTGACGTAGCGAGGCACCAGTGCCGCCCGACCCGGGCGGCCCGCCGGCCACCAGGTCATGACCGGCGACGGCCACGCCGCCACCGACGTCTCCCGCCTCTGCCGCATCTCCTTCCGCCTCGCGGCGGCGTTCCTTCCTGTCTCCGGCGCAGCGCCCCAGGACAGCGCGGCCGGGGTCACGGAGCGGCTGCTTACCGCAACCGCTCATTGTGTCGTTCGCTCGCATGCCCCGTTTCACGAGATTCCACAACAAGGGAGTTATTGATTTTCATGAACAAACGTCGGAGTCTACTCGCCTTCGCCACTGTGAGTGCGGCGATATGCACCGCTGGAATCATGCCGTCGGTCAGCCATGCCGCCAGCGGCGGCGACGGGGAAAGGGAGGGGTCCTACGCCGCAACGCACGGCCTGACGGCGGAGGACGTCAAGAACATCAACGCACTGAACAAAAGAGCCCTGACTGCGGGTCAACCTGGCAATTCTCTGACGGAATTGCCGCCGAGCGCCAGTACGCTCTTCCGGGCCCCCGACGCTGCCGACGAGAGGGTGACCCCTACCGCCGAGCCGCTCAACCGGATGCCTGACGCGTACCGGGCCTACGGAGGTAGGGCCACTACGGTCGTCAACAACTACATACGCAAGTGGCAGCAGGTCTACAGTCACCGCGACGGCAACCAACAGCAAATGACCGAAGAGCAGCGAGAAAAGCTGTCCTACGGCTGCGTCGGCATCACCTGGGTCAATTCGGGCCCCTACCCGACGAACAAATTGGCGTTCGCGTTCTTCGACGAGAACAAGTACAAGAGCAACCTGGAAAACAGCAGACCACGCCCCAATGAGACGCAAGCCGAGTTTGAGGGGCGCATCGTCAAGGACAGTTTCGACGAGGGGAAGGGTTTCAAGCGGGCGCGTGATGTGGCGTCCGCCATGAACAAGGCCCTGGATAATGCGCACGACGAGGGGACCTACATCGACAACCTCAAGACGGAGCTCGCGAACAAAAATGACGCTCTGCGCTACGAGGACAGTCGCTCGAACTTTTACTCGGCGCTGAGAAATACGCCGTCCTTCAAGGAAAGGGATGGAGGCAACTACGACCCATCCAAGATGAAGGCGGTGATCTACTCGAAACACTTCTGGAGCGGGCAGGACCAGCGGGGATCCTCTGACAAGAGGAAGTACGGCGACCCGGATGCCTTCCGCCCCGACCAGGGCACAGGACTGGTCGACATGTCCAAGGACAGGAATATTCCGCGCAGTCCCGCCCAACCCGGCGAAAGTTGGGTCAATTTCGACTACGGCTGGTTTGGGGCTCAGACGGAAGCGGATGCCGACAAAACCATATGGACCCACGCCAACCACTATCACGCGCCCAACGGCGGCCTGGGCCCCATGAACGTATACGAGAGCAAGTTCCGGAACTGGTCTGCCGGGTACGCAGATTTCGACCGCGGGGCCTACGTCATCACATTCATACCCAAGAACTGGAACACTGCCCCCGCCGAGGTGAAGCAGGGCTGGTCGTAACAGCCGGGTATGAGGGCCGGGTCACCCGGCCCTCTCCCCCCAGCCCACCGGCGTCGATGCGGTCCCGGTCTTCTTCGGTCACACCCCAGCGGTTCAGGTGAGCCAACGTGCTGCAAGGGCAGCGCGCCGACCAGTCCCGCCGGCAGCTGCTCGACATCGGCCTGCGGGACGTTCGTACGGACCGAGTCCGGCCCTTCGGACGGGCAGCAGCCGACGGCGCCGCCCCGGACATCGCGAAACTCTGCGGGCGCTGCGGCCGGAACAAGCTGGCCATCACCCAACGGGGACGTCTGGCCATGCGTGTTTGCGCGCTGGATGACCGTCGGCAACGTCCACGAGACGAGCCTGCAGCAGATTTACCACGGGGCTTGAGGGTGGTCATCCGACCACTACCCGGTGATCGGCGGCTGATCGGCGGCCGAACAGCGCGAGGGCGGTCGCAGAGGCCTCTCGACCTCTGCGACCGCCCTCGATTCCTCGGGTGTCCGCTACCGCGCGGCTACTTCGCCAGCTGGCGCTCCTCGGCGATCCGGGCGACCCGGCCGCGGACCGCGAACCAGCCGCCGACCAGCGCGGCGCCGATGATCGGGATCAGCAGCACGGTCTGCCGGCCGACACCGCCGTCGAACCACATCAGCACGATGACGCCGACCAGGAACACGATGGTCGCGATGTCGGTGACCGGCGTGCCCGGCAGGCGGAAGCGCGGGCGCTCGACCAGACCGGCCTTGGCACGGCGCACGAACACCATGTGGCAGATCATGATCGTGCACCAGGTGCTGACGATGCCCAGCGCCGCGATGTTGATCACGATCTCGAACGCCTGGCCCGGCAGCCAGTAGTTGAGCCCGACACCGAGCACACACACCGCGGAGGTGAGCATGATGCCGCCGTACGGCACCTGGTTGCGGTTCATCAGGCCGGCGAACTTCGGCGCGGAGCCCGCCATCGACATCGAGCGCAGAATGCGGCCGGTCGAGTAGAGCCCGGAGTTCAGGCTGGACATCGCCGCGGTCAGCACGACCAGGTTCATCACGTCGCCCGCCGCCGGAACACCGACGTTGGACAGCACCGTGACGAAGGGGCTCTCGCTGCCGGTGTACTTGTTCCACGGCAGCAGCATCGCGAGCAGCACCACGGAGCCGACGTAGAAGACGCCCACCCGCCACATGATCGAGTTGACGGCCTTCGGCACGACCTTCTGCGGGTCCGCGGTCTCACCCGCGGTGACACCGACCAGCTCGACCGCGGAGTAGGCGAAGACGACGCCTTGCAGCACGATCACCACGGGGAGCAGGCCGGTCGGGAAGAGGCCTCCGTTGTCGGTGATCAGACTCAGGCCTGGTGTGTGGCCGTCGACCGGGTGCTGGGTGGCCAGCAGGAAGATGCCGATGAACATGAAGACGACCAGCGCGGCGACCTTGATGATCGCGAACCAGAACTCCAGCTCACCGAAGATCTTCACCGAGATCAGGTTCACCGACAGGACCACCGCCAGGGCGATCAGCGCCATCACCCACTGCGGGATGTCGGTGAACATGCTCCAGTAGTGGGTGTAGAGCGCGATCGCGGTGATGTCGGCGATACCGGTCGTCGACCAGTTGACGACGTACATCCAGCCGGCGACGTAGGCGCCCTTCTCACCCAGGAACTCACGGGCGTAGGAGACGAACGAACCCGACGAGGGGCGGTGCACCACCAGCTCGCCCAGGGCCCGTACGACGAAGAAGGCGAAGAGGCCACAGACGGCGTAGGCGACGGCCAGCGCGGGTCCCGCGGAGTGCAGCCGACCGCCGGCGCCCAGGAAGAGGCCGGTTCCGATCGCCCCACCGATGGCGATCATGTTGATGTGCCGGCCCTTGAGGCCCTTGCTGTAGCCCGCGTCGCCCGCATCCTGCTGCGCGGCGCTCCCCCCGTCAGGTGACCTCTGGGCTGTCTCGGTGACGGTTTCTGTGCTCACTGCTGGTGAATCTCGCTTTCGGGCAGGCGTCGCCTAATGGGGCAGGCGCTCGAGCGATGGCCGGATCCCGCGGATCGCGCGGCGGCCGACGGCACACCTTCCCTGAAGAGCGGCCCCCCGTCTGTGTGCAAGATCACAGCGTGTATAGGCCATCCAAGATTTGTCCGTATTTGGCGGCAATTATCCGGCGACGCAATTTCAAGGAGGGCGTCAGTTCACCCGATTCCGGACCCCATTCCTCACTCAGCAGCGAAAACTTCTTGACCTGTTCCGTTCGGTTCAGACGCGAATTCGCCGCCGCGACGGCCCGCTCCACCTCCGCCCGCACCTCCGGATGCCCGGCCAGCTCCCGCAGCGTCCCCTCGATGCCGCGCCGCGCCGCCCAGGCCGGGGCCAGCCCCCCGTCCAGGACCAGCAGCGCGACCAGATAGGACCGGCCGTCGCCGTGCACCAGCGCCTGCCCGATGAGCGGATGCTCCTTGAGGCGGTTCTCCACCAGAGCGGGCGAGACGTTCTTGCCCGTCGAGGTCACGATCATTTCCTTCTTGCGGTCGGTCAGCCAGAGGAAGCCGTCCTCGTCGACCCGGCCGATGTCACCCGTCGCGAACCAGCCATCGGCGTCGGCCGCCGGCTCCACCGATCCGTCGGCCCGCAGATACCCCTCGCACACCGTGCGGCCCCGGACCTCGATCTCGCCGTCCTCGGCCGTACGCACCTGGACGCCGTCGATCGGACGGCCGACCGAGCCCAGCCGGAACGCGCCGGGGCCGTTCGCCGTGCACACCCCCGCCGTCTCGGTCAGCCCCCAGGCATCCATGATCACGACGCCCAGACCGGCCCAGAACCGCACCACGTCCGGGGGCATCGGCGCAGACGCGCTCGCGGTCCACACCAGGCGGTCGAAGCCGGCCCGCGCCAGCAGCGGATCGAGCACCTCGGCCTTCGCCCTGCCGTAGGCCTTCGCCAGCTCCTCGCCGGGACGCTCGCCCCGCTCCCGGCACGCGACATACGCCCGGGCGCACTCGCCGGCCGCCGCCACCGCCGCCCGCCGCTCCTCGGGGAGCAGCGCGAGGACGGCCCGCACCGACGCCGCCAGCTTCTCCCACACCCGCGGCACCCCGAAGAACTCCGCCGGGCGCAGCTCGCGCGCCGTCCGGGCGACCGCCGCCGGATCCGCGCACAGGTAGACGTGTCCGGCCCGGAAGACCGGCAGATAGATGCCCAGCATCCGCTCGGCGATATGCGCGAAGGGGAGATAGCACAGGTGCTCGGCGTGATCGGGCAGCTCCACCACCGCGTCCAGGGCCACCGCGTTGAGCAGCACGTTGCGGTGGCTGACCAGCACGCCCTTGGGGTCGCCGGTGGTGCCGGAGGTGTAGACGACGGTCAGCGGGTCGCCCGCCCGTAACCGCCGCCGGTCCTCCTCGAACGCCTCGGGGTCGTACCGCTCGGCGCCCCGCTCGGCCAGCGCCGCGAAGGTCTCCTGCCGGCCGTCACCGGCGGACTCCCCCGGCTCGACGATCACCAGCCGCTCCAGCCGGGTGGTGGCGTCGTCGAGCAGCGGCTCCCAGCGCCCGAGCTCGCGGGGGCCTTCCAGGACGGCGAAGCGGGCCCTGCTGTGCCGGGCGATATGGGCGATCTGTTCGGGCGCTGCGGTGCCGTACACCGTCACCGGGACCGCTCCGAGGTGCACCAGGGCGAGGTCGCTGAGCCAGTGCTCGGGGCGGTTGCCCATCATGAGCAGGACGATCTCCCCGCCGCGTACGCCGAGCGAGCGGTATCCGGCGGCCAGCTCCGCGACCCGCCGGCGCACCTCGGCCCAGCTCAGCGTGTGCCAGCCGGCGTCTTCGGTACGGCGCCAGGAGAGCGCCGGCCGCTCCCCGTGGTCCTCGGCGTTGCGCAACAGCAGTACGGGGAGGGTGAGTTCGTCCGGTGCACCGGGCATGCGCAGGATCGTGGTCAACGCGGCCTCCTGACGATGTGGGCCTGATCTGCGGGCCGAACCGCGGCGCCGACTGCGGACACGGCGCGGTCGGGAAGGTTCCAGAAGGTTTCACAAGAGTGGTGAGACAGCAATACTGTTGAACATGATGGAGTCCGCCACCGGTCTGACCGTCGACGAACTGGCCGCCCGTGCCGGAGTGACGGTCCGCACTATCCGCTTCTACAGCACCCGCGGCCTGCTGCCGCCGCCGGAGCTCGGTCCGCGCCGGGTCGGCCGCTACGGCCCCGACCACCTCTCACGGCTCGCGCTCGTCGAGGAACTCCAGCACCAGGGCCTGACGCTCTCCGCGATCGAACGCTATCTGGCGCAGCTGCCGCCCGACCTGAGCGCCCAGGACCTGGCCATCCACCGTGCGCTGGTGGCGAGTTGGGTCCCGGACAAGGCCGAGGACGCCACCCGGGAGCAGCTGGAGCGCCGGGTCGGCCGGCAGCTGACCGAGGAGGACCTGGACCGGCTGGCGGCGATGAGCGTGCTCGTACGGACCGAGGACCCGGAGGTCTTCCGGGTCGATCCCGGTCTGCTGCACCTGGGCACCCGGCTGCTGGACGTGCCGATCGCGCTGGAGACCATCCTCGCGGCACGCACCGTCGTCATCGAGCACACCCGCTCGGCGGCCCGCGAGCTGAGCCGGCTGTTCAAGGACGAGGTATGGGAGCCGTACCGGGACGGCGGGCCGGACGAGGAGGAGATGGCGCGGATGAAGTCGCTCTCCGCCCATATGCAGCCGATGGTGGTGCAGGCACTGGTCACCGCCTTCCAGCGGTCGATGAAGCAGGAACTGCGGGAATGGTTCGGCAAGGAGGGCGAGGCGAGCCGGCGGGACGGCGGCCCGCAGGCACCGTCGCGGTGACGGGGCGGGCCGCCGCGGCCCGCCCCGTGCCCGTCAGTCGCTGAACTTCTCGCCCTTCTCGGCCTTCTCGACCAGCAGCGGCGACGGCGCGAACCGGTCGCCGTAGGCCGCCTGCAGTTCGCGGGCGCGGGCCACGAACCCGGGCAGGCCGACGCGGTCCTCGCGGCCCGGTCCCCCCTGGTACCCGTTGATGTACTGGATCACGCCGCCGGTCCAGCCGGGGAAGCCGATGCCGAAGATGGAGCCGATGTTGGCGTCGGCGACGGAGGTGAGCACGCCCTCCTCCAAGCAGCGGACGGTGTCCAGCGCCTCGGCGAAGAGCATCCGCTCCTGCATGTCGACGAACGGGATACCGGCCCCCTCCTCGGCGAAGTGCTCGCGCAGTCCGGGCCACAGACCCGCCCGCCTGCCGTCCTCGCCGTACTCGTAGAAGCCGGCGCCGCCACTGCGTCCGGGACGTCCGAACTCGTCGACCATCCGGTCGATGACCTCGTCGGCCGGGTGCGGCTGCCAGGTGCCGCCGGACTCCTCGACCGCCCGCCTGGTCTCCTGGCGGATCTTCCGCGGCAGGGTGAGGGTCAGCTCGTCCATCAGGGACAGCACCTTGGCCGGGTAGCCGGCCTGGGCGGCGGCCTGCTCGACGGAGGCCGGGTCGAGACCCTCGCCGACCATCGCCACGCCCTCGTTGATGAAGTGGCCGATCACGCGGGAGGTGAAGAAGCCGCGCGAGTCGTTGACCACGATCGGGGTCTTCTTGATCTGGCGGACCAGGTCGAAGGCGCGGGCCAGCGCCTCGTCGCCGGTCCGCTCACCCTTGATGATCTCCACCAGCGGCATCTTGTCGACCGGCGAGAAGAAGTGCAGCCCGATGAAGTCCTGGTCGCGCTCGACCCCCTCGGCCAGCAGCGTGATGGGCAGCGTGGAGGTGTTGGAGCACAGCAGGGCGTCGGGCGCGACGATGTGCTGGATCTCCTTGAACACCTTGTGCTTGAGACCGACGTCCTCGAAGACCGCCTCGATGACGGCGTCGCAGCCCGCGAGGTCGGCCGGCTCCGCGGTGGGCGTGATGCGCGCCAGCAGCTCGTCGCGCTGCTGCTCGGTCGTACGGCCCCGGGAGAGCGCCTTGGCGAGCAGCCCCTCCGCATACGCCTTGCCCTTCTCGGCCGCCTCCAGGGAGACGTCCTTGAGGACCACCTGCATCCCGGCCCTGGCGCAGGAGTACGCGATGCCCGCGCCCATCATGCCGGCGCCGAGGACCGCGACCTTCTCCACCTTGCGGGGCGCGATGTCCTTGGGTCGGTTGGCACCCGAGTTGACGGCCTGCAGGTCGAAGAAGAACGCCTGGATCATGTTCTTGGAGATCTGGCCGGTCACCAGCTCGACGAAGTACCGCGCCTCGATGGTCTGCGCGGTCTCGAAGTCGACCTGGGAACCCTCCACGGCCGCGGCGAGGATGTTGCGCGGGGCGGGGTACGGCGCGCCGTTGAGCTGCTTCTTGAGGTTCGCGGGGAACGCCGGGAGGTTGGCCGCGAACTTCGGCTGGGCGGGCGTGCCGCCGGGGATGCGGTAGCCCTTCACGTCCCAGGGCTGCTGGGACTCGGGGTGCTCCTCGACGAAGGCGCGGGCCTTGGCGAGCAGCTCCTCG
This sequence comes from Streptomyces sp. NPDC059008, assembly GCF_042749045.1. NCBI lineage: Bacteria > Bacillati > Actinomycetota > Actinomycetes > Kitasatosporales > Streptomycetaceae > Streptomyces > Streptomyces sp. NPDC059008. Next base: position 24,276 of record NZ_JBHYJC010000016.1, read on the forward strand.
GGGGTGGCCGCGACCTCGTGGATCAGCCCGGCTTCCTTGGCGCGGGTGGCGTTGTACTGCGTGCCCTGGAGCAGCACCTTCAGCAGTGCGTCGGCGATGCCGAGCAGCCGGACCGTACGGGTGACGCCGCCGCCGGCCGGCAGCAGGCCGAGGGTGACCTCGGGCAGACCGATCTTGGTGCCGGGGGTGTCGAGGGCGATGCGGTGGTGGCAGGCGAGCGCGATCTCGTAGCCGCCGCCCAGCGCCGCGCCGTTGATGGCGGCGACGACGGGCTTGCCGAGCGTCTCGATACGGCGCAGATCGCGCTTGATGCCGTTGCCCGCCTCGAAGGCCTGCTGAGCCTGGGCGGGCGTGACGGCGATCAGGTCGCGCAGGTCGCCGCCGGCGAAGAAGGTCTTCTTGGCGGACGTGAAGATGATGCCGCGGATGCTGTCCTTCTCAGCCTCCAGGCGGTCGGCGACCGCGGTGAGGGAGGCCTTGAAGGCGTTGTTCATGGTGTTGGCGGACTGGTCGGGGTCGTCCAGGACCAGCGTGACGATGCCGGTCTCGTCCTGTTCCCAGCGGATGGTCGACAAAGCGGCGGATTCACTCATGGTGCGTACTCCGTAGTGGGGTGGGACGAGGGGGTCAGAGGCGCTCGATGACGGTGGCGACGCCCATGCCGCCGCCGACGCAGAGGGTGGCCAGGCCGTAGCGCTTGTCCTGCCGCTCCAGCTCGTCGATCAGGGTGCCCAGGATCATCGCGCCGGTCGCGCCGAGCGGGTGGCCCAGGGCGATGGCGCCGCCGTTGACGTTGACCTTGTCCAGGCTCAGGCCCATGTCCTTGACGAAGCGCAGCACCACGGCGGCGAAGGCCTCGTTGATCTCGACCAGGTCGATGTCGTCGATGGTCAGACCGGCCTTGGCCAGCGCCTTGCGGCTGGCGGGCGCGGGGCCCGTGAGCATGATCGTCGGCTCGGAGCCGGAGACCGCGGCGGAGACGATGCGGGCCCGGGGGGTCAGGCCGTACCGCTCGCCGACCTCCTTGGAGCCGATGGCGACCAGGGCCGCGCCGTCCACGATGCCGGAGGAGTTGCCGGCGTGGTGGACATGGTCGATCTTCTCGACCCAGTGGTACTTCTGCAGCGCGACGGCGTCGAAGCCGCCGGCGTCGCCGATGGTGGCGAAGGACGGCTTGAGGCCGGCGAGCGAGTCGGCGGTGGTGCCGGGGCGCATGTGCTCGTCGTGGTCGAGGACGACCAGGCCGTTGCGGTCGCGCACCGGGACGACGGAGCGCTCGAAGCGGCCGTCCTTCCAGGCCTCGGCGGCGCGCTCCTGCGACAGCGCGGCGAACTCGTCGACATCGCGCCGGCCATAGCCCTCGATGGTGGCGATGAGGTCGGCGCTGATGCCCTGGGGGACGAAGCCGGTGTCGAAGTTGGTCATCGGGTCCGCGAACCAGGCGCCGCCGTCGGAGGCCATCGGGACCCGCGACATGGACTCGACACCGCCGGCCAGGACCAGGTCCTCCCAGCCCGAACGCACCTTGGCCGCGGCCATGTTGACGGCCTCCAGACCGGAGGCACAGAAGCGGTTCTCCTGGACGCCGGCGACGGTGTCGGGCAGTCCGGCGGCGATCGCGGCGATCCGGGCGATGTCGGACCCCTGGTCGCCGACCGGTCCGACGACGCCGAGCACGATGTCGTCGATGGCGGCCGGGTCGAGTCCGGGGAAGCGGCGGCGCACTTCGTGGATCAGGCCGACGACCAGGTCGATCGGCTTGGTGCCGTGCAGTGCGCCATTGGCCTTGCCGCGGCCGCGCGGGGTGCGGATCGCGTCGTAAACATACGCTTCGGTACTCACTGGGTAAGCGCCTTTCGGGAGGACACAGCGGGAGGTCACAGCAGGAGGGGTCAGCCGAGCAGGGAGCGACCGATGATCTCCTTCATGATCTCGGTCGTCCCGCCGTAGATGGTCTGGATGCGGCCGTCGGTGAAGGCCTTGGCGACGCGGTACTCGGTCATATAGCCGTATCCGCCGTGGAGTTGGAGACAGCGGTCGGCAACGCGCTTCTGGAGTTCGGTGGCCCACCACTTGGCCATGGAGGCGTGCACGGCGTCGAGCGTGCCGTCCGAGTGGTCGGCGATGCAGCGGTCGAGGAAGGTGCGGGTGACGGCGCACTCCGTGGCCATCTCGGCGATCTCGAAGCGGATGTGCTGGAGCTTGGCCAGCGGCCGGCCGAACGCCTCGCGTTCCTTGACGTACTGCGTGGTGATCTCCAGCAGATGCTCGGCGCCGGCGATCCCGGCGACGGCTATGCCCATGCGCTCCTGCGCGAGGTTGGTCATCAGGTGGACGAACGCGCCGTTCAGCTCACCGAGCAGGTTCTCCTTGGGCACCCGTACGTCGTTGAAGAACAGCTCGGCGGTGTCCTGGGACTTCTGGCCGATCTTGTCGAGGTTGCGGCCGCGTTCAAAACCGCCCGTGCCGCGCTCGACGACGAGCAGCGACAGCCCGTGGGCACCGCCCTCCGGTGTGGTCTTGGCGACGACGATGACGAGGTCGGCGAGGATGCCGTTGGAGATGAAGGTCTTGGAACCGTTCAGCAGCCAGTGGTCGCCCCGGTCCTCGGCGGTGGTGCGGATGCCCTGCAGATCGGAGCCGGCACCGGGCTCGGTCATGGCGATGGCGGTGATGATCTCGCCGCTGCAGAAGCCGGGCAGCCAGCGGCGCTTCTGCTCGTCGGTGGCGAGGGAGGTCAGATAGGGGCCGATGATGTCGTTGTGCAGCCCCAGCGCGAGCCCCGCGGCCCCGGCTCGGGTGAACTCCTCGGCGAGGACGGCGCTGTAGCGGAAGTCGGCGTTGCCCCCGCCGCCGTACTCCTCGGGCACCGCCAGGCCCAGCAGTCCCTGCCGCCCGGCCGCCCGCCAGGCGTCCCGGCTGACGATGCCGTCCTTCTCCCACTGCTCGTAATACGGCGTCACCTCCTTGGCGAGGAAGGTGCGCACGGTCTCGCGGAAGGCCTCGTGCTCGGCGGTGAAGAGCTGGCGCTTCATCTGGGTCATCTCTGCGGGCCCTCCTCAGAGCCGGTTCTTGACGTGTCGGTCGGCTTGGCGGGCCGTGCTTCCACCGGGTGGACGTCGAGCGTCGTCACGCCGTCGCCCCGGAACGCCGCGGCCCGCTCGCGGACGTATCCGGCGGGCCCGCGCGGCGGCGTCCGTCGGCATGTGCCGACGCTCAAGACGTCGCGGACCCGGCCATGCCCCATCGGACACGCCCTAGGCGCCCGGGCGCCGGGGCCCAGCGGTGACCGGCCGCCGGCCCCGCCGGCACCCCGGCCGGCGGCCCGGCGCGGACCGCCCGCGTGCTGAAGCGTGGTGGACGGTTCCATCAGCCGGCGGTGTCCTTCTGGACGGCGCGGGCCGGGCCGGCGGCCGGGGTGCCGACGCGGCCGGCCGGTGGCGGGGCGAGGAGGCTGGGGGCCTGCCAGTCGCGGGCGACCCCTTCGGTGTCCGCGCCGGGCCGGGCGGGCGGCCTGCGCACCGCGCCCGGAGTGCGCGAGAAGCGGGGCGCCGGCGCGGGCTGGGTGATCCCGCCGTGGTCGACGAAGGTGCCGCGGGCGGCGAGGTGCGGATGCTGCGGGGCCTCGCGCAGCGAGAGCACGGGCGCCACGCAGGCGTCGGACTCCTGGAAGACCGCGGTCCACTCCTGCCGCGTACGGGTCCTGAAGCGGGCGGCGATGGCGGTGCGCAGCTCGCCCCAGGCAGCGAGGTCGTCCCGGCCGGGGGCCTCCTTCTCGATCCCCAGCAGCCGGATGAACTCGCCGTAGAACCGCTGCTCCAGCGCACCGACCGCCATATAGCCGCCGTCGGCGGTTTCGTAGGCGCCGTAGAAGGGCGTCCCGCCGTCCAGGAGGTTCGCACCGCGCCGGTCCTGCCAGCCGCCGGTCGCCAGCATGCCGTGGATCATCGCCGTCAGATGGGCCGTGCCGTCGACGATCGCGGCGTCCACGACCTGGCCCTTTCCGCCGTCGGAGCGGGCGTGCTGCAGGGCGGCGAGGACACCGATGACGAGGTAGAGCGATCCGCCCGCGTAGTCGCCGAGGAGGTTGGCGGGGATGGCGGGCGGGCCGTCGGGCGGGCCGATCATGCCGAGGGCACCGGTGATGGCGATATAGCCGATGTCGTGTCCCGCGGTGTCGGCCAGCGGACCCTCCTGCCCCCAGCCGGTCATCCGTCCGTAGACCAGCCGGGGGTTGCGCGCGAGGCACTCCTGCGGGCCCACGCCGAGCCGCTCGGCCACTCCGGGGCGGTACCCCTCCACCAGCACATCGGCGCGCTCGGCCAGCTCCAGCACCTGCGCCACGCCCTCGGGCGTCTTCAGGTCCACCAGCACCGAGCGCTTGTTGCGGTTGGTGACGTCGTACGCCGGGTCGATGCCCAGCCCCGCGCCTCCCGGCCGGTCGACGCGGACGACGTCGGCGCCGAGGTCGGCCAGCAGCATGGCCGCGAACGGGCCGGGGCCGATGCCCGCGAGTTCGACCACCCGCACCCCGCTCAGCGGGCCGTTGTCCGGCTCTGTCATCGCGCCCCATGCCCTTCCGCACTGTGACACTTCTGATGTAACACTCGTGATGTTAAGAACGTGTTCCACTTTCCACAAGCCCCCGCACCAAGTGGTACTCGCCAAAAAAGGCCCGCGCCGGCGATGCTCAACTGCCATCGCCGCCACGGGCCTTTGCGCGCCTGCTGCCGCTGCGCCGCTATCCCCCGTCGAGCCCGGCGATGACCTTCGCCGGGGCTATGCCGCGCAGGGACTCCACAGCCCTGTCCCCGAGCATCCCGGCGAGCCCGAGCGCGTGCCCGAGTCCGACCACGCGCTCCCGCGCCGCCGCCGGATCCACCGCCTTCGCCATGCGCTCCTCCACGTCCGTTCCCCCGTACGGCACCGCGCCTGTCGCACGCGGGCCGACCCACGCATCACACGCTAACGGCGAGCACTGACAACGGCCCGCGCAGCGCCGGACACCGGGCCGACGGAGGGACGAACGGCGTCACGCCGAGTCGGTCGACGCCTCGCCGGCGGCGGAGCCGGCCGGCCCCCCCGACGCGACGGCCTTCGCTTCGCCGGTCTCCGGCACGAGGTGGTCGTCGGGTGCCTGACGGTCCACCAGCCTTCCGAGGCGCTGGGGGACGTTGCCGCCCACCAGGAGGATGACGACGAGCGTCAGCCCGAAGGTGAGCACGGCGAGCGCCTGCCCCAGGGGCATGCCCTCGGCCAGATGGGCGCCGAGAACGGGGGCGACCGCTCCGCCCAGCGCCCCGACGTTGTAGACGAAGCCCAGCGACGCGGCGCGGCGCGCGGTCGGGAAGTGGCCGGCGAGGTACTTCGGCAGGATGCCGGAGATGCCCTGACTGAGCGCGAGGAGCACGAACAGCAGCACGCCGAGCGCCGGCAGGCTGTCGTGCACCGCGAAGACCGGGAAGACGAAGGCGAGCGAGGCCAGCAGCGTGCCCGCGTAGGCCCGCCGGGTGCCGAACCGGTCACCGACGAAGCCGGCCAGCCAGCAGCCCGCCATGGTGCCGAAGCCGGCGTAGAACATCACGTCGGTGACCTGGGCGGGGCTGTATCCGAGGCCGGTCTTGAGGTAGGTGGGCAGCAGGGCCTGGATGGGCCAGCTGTAGAGGAAGGCGCAGAAGACCGTCGCCATCAGGGACACGTACAGCAGCCATCCCCGGCGGCCGCCGAGCTGCGCGGCGAAGGCGAGCAGGCAGAGCGCCGCGACGCCCGCCAGCCAGGGGGCAGCTCCCGCCCCGAGGGGCGTGAAGACGCAGAACAGCGCGACCGAGGCACCCGCCGCGAGGGCCGCATTGGCCCACGACCGGATCCGGCCGGTGAACAACGGCCGGAACGGATTCGGACGCTCCTGCTCCGGGCGTCCCGTAGGGGCACCGACGTCCCTCTTCCAGTCCCCGGCCTCCGGCAGCGACCGGCGCACCCACAGGGCGACGAGGACGGGCAGCACGCCGATCCAGAACATCCAGCGCCAGCCCCAGTGGGGCACCACCCACTTGTACAGCTCGGCCGCGAGGACGGTGCCGCCCGCGTAGCCGGAGATCAGGAACCCGGAGGCGCGGTTGCGCCATCGGGTGGGCCAGCTCTCCAGCACATAGGTCACGCTGGCGCTGTACTCCCCCGCCATGCCCAGGCCGATCACCAGCCGGGCGACGAACAGACTGGTGTATCCCCAGGCGAACCCGCAGGCGAAGGTGCCGAGCGAGTAGAGCAGGATGCTGGCGATCATGGCGGTTCTGCGGCCGTGGCGGTCGCCCAGCGCCCCCAGGACGGCACCGCCCAGCCAACGGGTGATGAAGGCCCCGGAAATCAGCGAGGCGGCGGTGGCGGTGCTCAGCCGGAAGTCCTCGGCGATCTCGGTCAGCACCAGGGTGATCAGCACGAAGTCGAAGCCGTCGAGGAGGTAGCCGATCCAGGCGCCGGCCATCGCCTTCCACTGCCGCGGGGTGACCTCCCGGTACCAGATCCGTGCCCTGTCCGGGGTCTCCATGGGGCGCTTGGTCACGGCAACCCGGCCTCCTCCAGCAGTCGTGCAACGACCGAAGAGCAGCCACCGAAGGCGGCGACGAGCGGACAACACCGGCGAACCATGACCGGCGATCCAGACATCGGACGTCCCATGTCATCGGCGCTCACGGCGAATCTGGCCCGGCCGCGACACCCTGTCAAGACCGCACACCGGCCCCTGTCGGCCACCGGAGGTCCCTGCGACGGATGAGGCCAATGGGGGTTACTGGGCCGGTCGTTGACGCGTCGACGGCAACTGCCTAGGGTCCCGGACACCACGTCAACAGGGCGGTCGAGAGGATGCGGGATGCGACGGCAGGACACCTCCGGACGGGCGTACGACCTCGTCCTCTACGGCGCGACCGGCTTCACCGGCGCGCTCACCGCCGCGTATCTGGCCGAGCACGCCCCCGAGGACTGCCGCTGGGCGCTGGCCGGACGCAACCTCGCCAAACTGGAGCAACTGCGCGACCGGCTGGCGGAGATCGACCCGGCCTGCTCCGACCTGCCGCTGCTGCGGGCCGACAGCGGCGACCCGGAAGCCCTGCGTGCCCTCGCCGCCGGCACCCGGGTGCTGGCGACGACGGTCGGCCCGTACCTGATCCACGGTGAAGGGCTGGTCGCCGCCTGCGCGGCCACCGGCACCGACTACCTCGACCTGTGCGGAGAGCCCGAGTTCATCGACCGGATGTATGTGCGCCACGACGCCGCGGCCCGCGCCTCGGGCGCCCGCCTCGTCCACGCCAGCGGGTTCGACTCCGTTCCGCACGACCTGGGAGTGCACTACACGGTCGGTCTGCTCCCCGAGGGCGTGCCGCTGCGCATCGACGGCTTCGTACGCACCAACGCCACGTTCTCCGGTGGCACGCTGTCCTCCACGCTGACCGCCGTGTCGCGCCCGGTCGCGATGGCGCGGGCGGCCCGTGCCAGGCAGCGGGTCGAGCCGCGACCGGCGGGACGTGCGGTGCGGGCGCCGTTCGGGGCGCCGGTCAAGAGCGCCGAGACGGGCACCTGGGGTGTGCCGCTGCCGACCCTCGACCCGCAGGTCATCGCCCGCTCGGCCGCGGTGCTGGACCGCTACGGGCCCGACTTCCGCTACCGCCACTACGCCGGCGTGCGGCGGCTGCCGATCGCCGTCGGCGGGGCACTGGGGATGGGCGCCCTGTGCGCACTCGCGCAGCTGCCACCCGCACGGCGCTGGCTGTCGGGCCGTCTGGAGCCGGGCGACGGTCCGGGCCCGGAGCGCCGCGCGCGCAGCTGGTTCACGGTGCGCTTCGTCGCCTCCGGTGGCGGCGAGCGTCTGATCACCGAGGTGTCGGGCGGTGACCCCGGCTACGACGAGACGGCGAAGATGCTCGCCGAATCGGCGCTGAGCCTGGCCTTCGACGATCTCCCGGAGACCGCGGGCCAGGTGACGACCGCGGTGGCCATGGGGGACGCGCTGACGGCCCGCCTCCAGAAGGCGGGCCTCACCTTCCGCGTGGTCCGGGAGCGATGACCCGGCGCCCCGCCCCGGGCGACGCCGTTGTCAGGCGCCGGCCAGCGCCTTGCGGCACAGCGAGTCGGCGGCCCGGGTCGTCTCCGGGAGCCGGTACGCCGCCGCCAGCCGGAGCGTGTGCGCGCAGGCCCGGTCGAGGTCGACACGGTGCCCCACGGAGACGAAGACCGGTTTGACGCCCTTTTGGGTGCGCAGGGCACGTCCGACCTCCTCGTCGCCATCCAGGAGCGGAGAGGTCGTGCCGCGCTCGGGCCCCGGAGGCTCGTACCGGAAGGTGAAGGGGTTCTTGGCCACACCGATCGTGGGCAGCCCGGTCAGCACGCCCAAGTGGCTGGCGAGCCCGAAGCGGCGCGGGTGCGCCAGCCCGTACCCGTCGCACACCACGAGGTCGGGCACCCGGGCGAGGCCGGCGAGGGCGTCGAGCACGGTCGGGATCTCGCGGAAGGCCAGCAGCCCCGGGACGTACGGGAAGGAGACCCTCCCGACGGCGGTGGCCTCGTCGACGACGGAGAGGGTGTGGGCGTCCAGCGCGACGGCGGCCGCGGCGACCACGTTGCGCTCGTCGTCGTAGGCGACGTCCACTCCGACCACGGTCCCCTCGAAGCCCGGCTCCGGCCCGGACTCGTCGAGCCGTACGTGGGACCGCAACCGGTCCTGGACCGCGCGTGCCTGGGCTTCGTCGGTCGGCCAGTGCCGCAGTTCCTCGTCGCAGGAGATCGTTCGGGAAGTGTCCATGGTGTCCACCACGCTACCGAACCGCCGATCGAGCGATGATCGGGCCGACGCCCTGTCAGTGGCGCTCGGTACCGTGAGGAGTGCACCCGGCAGGCTGCCCCCGCTGAGCGTGGACCCGGCCGGTGCCGAGTCCGGCCGGACCGAGCCCGGCCGGTGCCGACGCCATGGACGTGCACGCTCCTTCCCTGCCGCCCCGTCCCCGTTCCCCGTCCGCCCGGAGACCACCGGAGGCCCCTATGTCCGACGCTCTCCACGAACTCGACGCCACCGACCTCGCCGCGCGGTTACGCCGTCGCGAGATCTCCGCCCGGGAGGTGGTGCAGGCTCATCTGGACCGCATCGCACGGGCCAACCCGTCCGTCAACGCCATCGTCACCCTCGACCCCGAGGGCGCACTCGCCGCCGCGGCGCATGCCGATGAACGCCTCACCCGGGGCGCCGCCGTGCCGCCCCTGCACGGACTGCCGATCGCGTTCAAGGACACCCATCTCACCCGCGGTATGCGCACCACCTTCGGCTCACCGCTCTTCGCCGACCACATCCCCGACGAGGACGACCTGGTGATCGGCCGGCTGCAGCGGGCCGGCGCCATCCGCCTCGGCAAGACCAACGTCCCCGAGTTCGCCGCCGGTTCGCACACCTTCAACCCGGTCTTCGGCATCACCCGCAATCCGTACGACACCACGCGCTCGGCGGGCGGCAGCAGTGGCGGCGCCGCCGCGGCGCTCGCGACCGGGATGCAGCCGCTCGCCGACGGCAGCGACATGGGCGGCTCGCTGCGCAACCCCGCGTCCTTCTGCAACGTGGTCGGTCTGCGGCCGACGCCGGGCCGCGTCCCACCGCACCCGGGCGGCAACCTCTGGGACACCCTGGCGGTGCCCGGCCCCATGGGGCGGACCGTCGCCGACACCGCGCTGCTGCTGTCGGCGATGGCCGGGCCGGATCCTCGCTGTCCCATCAGCCTGGAGACCCCCGGCGATGCCTTCCGGGTACCGCTCGACCGCGATCTGCGCGGACTGCGCGTGGCATGGGCACCCGACCTCGGCGGACACGCACCGGCCGATCCGGACGTCCTCGCCGTTCTGGAGCCCGCGCTGAGCGTCCTGGAGGAGCTCGGCTGCCATGTCGATACGGCCTGCCCGGGCCTCACCGGCGCCGACGAGGCCTTCCGTACGCTGCGGGCGCACAGCTTCGACCTGGCGTTCGGCGATCTGCTCGACTCCGACCGGCAGGCCCTCAAGCCCAGCCTCGTCTGGAACATCGAGCAGGGCCGCCGTCTGACCGCGGCCGATCTCAAGGCCGCCACCGCGACCCGCAGCCGGCTGCACCTCGACATGGTCGGCTTCTTCTCCCGGTACGACCTCCTTCTGGCCCCGGTCAGCCAGGTCACGCCGTTCGACGCGGAGCTGGAGTATCCGAGGGAGGTCGCGGGCCGGCCCACGCACACGTATCTGGACTGGATGCGGTCCGCCTACCTGATCTCCGTCCTCGGTGTGCCCGCCCTCTCGGTCCCCGCGGGGTTCACTCCCGGTGGTCTGCCGGTGGGGCTGCAGTTCATCGGTGCGCCGCGCGCCGATCTCGCCGTCCTCCAGGCCGGTCATGCCTACGAGCAGGCGACAGGGCACGGCCGGCGCCGCCCGGAAGCGCCCATGTCCTGATCCGCCGCAGCCCGCCCGTCCGCTCCCGGGCCGTCCACTCCCAGGCCGCCCGCGAGCCTCCGGCCGCCCGGCCTCACACGCCCTTCCGGCCTGCGTCTTCACGGTCGGGAGGGCGCGCGGCCGGCGAGCGGGGCCTGCTCTATATTGCAGCCATGTTCGTATTGGAACTGACCTACACCGCGCCCATCGAACGCGTCGACGCCGCCCTCGCGGAGCATGTGGAGTGGCTGCAGAAGGGGTACGCCGCCGGGCACTTCATCGCGGCCGGCCGCAAGGTCCCGCGTGACGGGGGCGTGATCCTGGCCGCCGGGATGGACCGGACGGCCGTGGAGCGGATCGTGGCCGAGGACCCGTTCACCCTCGCCGGGGTGTGCGAGTACCGGATCACCGAGTTCGTGGCGACGACCACCGCACCGGCACTGGAGGCCTACCGGGAGCAGCTGCCTTCCTAGGGGGTGTCCGGTGGGCCGGGGGCCGGGCCGCGACGCCTGACACGGCATCTCGCGCCCATGCGGCGGTCCACGGCGGTCTACGACGAGGTGGTCGTCGAGGCCGGTGACGTACCGAGCGGGCCGGGGCTCACCTCACCGGGCTCGGGCGCCTCCGGCCACCGCCCCCCGTTGCGCCAGTAACCCTGAATCTCCTCCAGTTGGCGTCCCTTGGTCTCGGGCGCCGTGACGGAAGCGAAGACCAGAGCGGCGAGGGCGAGGGCGCCCAGGCCCGCGAACGTCCGGGCCGCGCCGGCCCAGGCCATCAGCGAGGGGAAGAACTGGGCGATCAGGAGGTTGGCGACCAGGTCGGCGGTGAGCATCACCGACGCCCCGGTGGAGCGCAGTTGGGCGGGGAACGCCTCGCTCGCGTAGACCCAGATCAGCGATCCGAAGCCGAAGTTGAAGGCCGCGGTGAACAGGAGGATGGCGCCGAAGCCGATCCAGGTCGTGGCGCCGCGCAGATCCCCCGTCCCGAAGACCGCGGTCAGCACGGCGAGCATCATGACCATCGTGCCGATGCCGCAGAGCAGCACCGCGCGGCGGCCGAGCCGGTCGATGACGAGGATGGCGAGAACCGTCGCGGCCAGTGAGGCGAGCTGCACGAAGGACGGCAGCAGGAAGTTCTGGCCGTCGCCCGTGAAGCCCATCTCCTCGAAGATCTGCGGGCTGTAGTAGGTCACGGCGTTGATGCCGGTGATCTGGCAGAAGAAGCCGAGGCCGACGACGAAGAACGCTGCTCGGGCGTACGGCTTGCGCAGCAGCGAGCGCGCCGATCCGCCGCTCTCCTCGGCGAGCGCGGCAGCCACGGCCGCGACCTCCGCACGCGGGTCGACGTCCGGATCGGTCGTCGCCATGACCTCGACGGCCCGCTCCGTGCGCCCCTTGAGGACGTACCAGCGCGGGGTGTCCGGCAGCCGGAGCAACGGGATCAGGACGAGCGCCGCCGGGATCGCGGACAGGCCGAGCATCCAGCGCCAGTGGCCGCCGCCGGACAGGCCCCAGTTGACGAAGTACGTGATGACGATGCCGGCGACCGTGGCCACCTGATAGGCGGCGACGGAGGCGCCCCGGATCCGGGCCGGGGTCGATTCTGCGACGTAGAGCGGGGCGGCGACGATCGAGATGCCGATGGCGACGCCCAGCAGGAACCGGACGATGTCCAGCACGACGACGTTGGGCGCGAGGGCGGACAGGGCGACGAACACGGCGTAGGAGCTGGCGACGATCAGCATCGCGGCCCTGCGCCCCAGGGCGTCCGCGAGCTTGCCGCCGATCAGCGCGCCCACGATGGAGCCGAACACCAGGATGCTGTTGACCAGGCCCTTCTCGACCTCGGTGAGGTGGAAGTCCCTGCTCAGGAACACCAGGGCACCGGAGATGCTGCCGGTGTCGTAGCCGTAGACGACGCCGACGACGGCGCCGGTGAGCGCGAACATTCTGCCGCTGCGGCGTGCGGCCCGGGAGGACGGTGGCGGGGGCGTCGCGGAGAGCGTGGCAATGGACATGCGAAGTCCTTTGTACGGCGGAGCGGTCTACTGCATGACCGACCGATCTGCGTGAGCGCATGAGTGCATGACTGCTAGTGCATGACTGCTAGTACATGGCGGCTTGATTGATCTTGCGAATATCCAGCCTCTTTCACGCAACTGTCAACAGCTAGCTTCTACCCCGCCACCCGCACTCCACCTCTGCATCCACCGCTTTCACCCTCCCTCAACACCTCTCCCGATACCCCCGTATCGCCCCGACCAGCACCGACCCTCACCCCTCCCCTCTGGTGCATCCACCCATACGAGGGATGGATCGCGAGCAAGATTCTGCGTACAGTCGATCGCAACGAAGTCGAAAGTTGCAGTTTTACGCAGCACGCTGCAACGCAGCACAGGATGATCCAGATCCTTTTCACGCATCACGGGAGGGTGGCCATGAACGACGCCTCGTACATGGAGCAGGAGCTGCAGAGTCAGCCGGGGACCTGGCAGGAGGCCGCGCGGATCGGAGCGGCGGTCGCCACACTGCCCGCGGCCGGGCAGCGGGTCGCCGTGATCGGCTGTGGCACGTCATGGTTCATGGCGCAGTCCTACGCGGCGCTGCGCGAGGGGGCCGGGCTCGGCGTGACGGATCCCTTCGCCGCCTCCGAGGCGTTCCTCGACGGCGACCGCGGCTATGACGCGGTGGTGGCGATCACCCGCTCGGGCACCACGACCGAGGTGCTGCGCGTGCTCGACGCGGTCAAGGGGCGCGTCCCGACGGTGACGATCATCGGCGACCCCGAGACGCCGGCGACGGCGCTCTCCGACGAGACGATCGCGCTGCCCTTCGCCGACGAGAAGTCGGTGGTGCAGACCCGCTTCGCGACGACGGCGCTCACACTGCTGCGCGCCCACCTGGGTGAGGACGTCTCGCAGGCGGTGGCCGACGCCCGGGAAGCGTTGGCCGCGCCGTTGGACAAGGAGTGGGTGGACGCCGAGCAGTTCTCCTTCCTCGGCACCGGCTGGACCTTCGGCCTTGCCAATGAGGCGGCGCTCAAGATGCGGGAGGCGTCGCAGAGTTGGACGGAGTCCTACCCCGCGATGGAGTACCGCCACGGCCCGATCGCGATAGCCGCCCCCGGCCGGGTGACCTGGCTGTTCGGCCGGGCACCGGAAGGGCTGGAGGCCGATGTGGTGCGGACCGGTGCGCGCTTCGTGTGCCATGCCCGCGATCCGCTGGCCGATCTGGTGCTGGTGCAGCGGGTCGCGCTGGAACGAGCCCGAGCCCGCGGCCTGGACCCGGACAACCCACGCAGCCTGACCCGTTCGGTGATGCTCGAGGCACCAGCCGCCTCCTAGCCACTGCCTGTGCCCCGCACGCCAATCCACCCCGCACGCAAGGGAGTCAGCGCGCCATGCCCCTCGTTCCCACCTCATCCATCGTCGACGCCGCGCGTGAGGCCCAGGTCGGCGCGGCGGCCTTCAACGTCATCCATCTGGAAACCGCCGAGGCGCTGGTCACCGCCGCCGAGCGCACCGGCACCCCGCTGATCCTGCAGATCAGCGAGAACTGCATCCGCTACCACGGCAGTCTGCTGCCGATCACCCGCGCCACGCTCGCTCTCGCCGAGGACTCCAGCGCCCGGATCGCCGTACACCTCGACCACATCACCGACGCGGACCTGGTCCGCCAGGGCATCAGGGCCGGAGTGGGGTCGGTCATGGTGGACGCCTCCGCGCTGCCGTACGAGGAGAACGTCGCCACCACCGCGGAACTCGCCGCCTGGTGCCACGAGCGGGGCGCCTATGTCGAGGCGGAGCTGGGCGAGGTCGGCGGCAAGGACGGCGTGCACGCACCGGGGGTGCGCACGAACCCGGACGAGGCCCTGGCCTTTGTCCGTGCCACCGGTGTGGATGCCCTCGCTGTGGCCGTCGGCTCGTCACATGCCATGCACGAGCGCACGGCCGTGCTGGACAAGGACCTCATCAGGGCGCTGCACGCCGCCCTGCCGGTGCCGTTGGTGCTCCATGGCTCTTCCGGAGTGCCGGACGAGGAGCTGCGCCGAGCCATCGCCGCCGGAATGACGAAGATCAATATCTCCACTCATCTGGTGTCCGTCTTCACCCAGTCGATACGCCGGACGCTGGGCGCGGATCCGTCGCTGGTCGACTCCCGCAAGTATGTGAAGCCGGCCCGCGAGGCAGTGGCCGAGGAGGCCGCGAGGCTGCTGGGCGTGCTGGGCACTCCGACGACGGTTCCGGTCCAGTACGCGGCCCAGGCACCGGCTCGGGGGTGAGCAGGTCGCCCAGAACGGGGCGTCCACTGGGCGTCACGGTGGCCGACGGAAACGAATTAGGCTCGCGCTATGAAGCGCCATGAACGGATGAACGCACTGCTCGAGCTGCTCGGGGACCGGGGTCGGGTGGACGTCGAGGAGGCGGCGACCGCTCTGGAGGTCTCGGCGGCCACGATGCGGCGCGACATGGACGCCCTCGCCGAGCAGCAGCTGCTGACCCGCACACGGGGCGGGGCGGTGCTCAGCTCGGTGGCGTACGACCTGCCGATCCGCTACAAGCACGCGCACCGGTCGGAGGAGAAGGAGGCGGTGGCGAAGGCCGCGGCCAAGCTGGTCGAGCGGGGGGATGTGGTCGGTCTGAGCGGTGGCACGACGACCACGGCGATCGCCCGGGTGCTGGCCACCCGTCCGGACTTCGCCGAGGCGGGGCCGCAGCCGCATCTGACCATCGTCACCAACTCCCTCAATATCGCCAACGAGCTGGCCGTGCGGCCACAAATCAAGATCGTGCTCACGGGCGGGGTGGCGCACTCGCGGTCGTTCGAACTCGTCGGCCCGTTCAGCGAATTGGTACTGCAGCAGATCTCGATCGACATCGCGTTCATCGGGGCGAATGGAATGGACCCGCTGATGGGGGCCACGGTGCACGACGAGGCGGAGGCCCGGGTCAACCGCCTGATGGCAGAACGTGCCCGGCGTGCCGTCGTCGTCGCGGACTCGTCGAAGATCGGCGAGCGCTGCTTCGCCCGGGTCGGCGATGCGGATGTCTTCGACACCTTCATCACCGACGGCGGCGCGAAGGAGGCGATCCGCCGCGAGTTCACCGATCGGGGGCTGAGGGTGGTGACGGCACGTCCGTCTCCCGGCGAATGAGGCTCCGGTCCGCCCCTGCCCGCCCACCGTCCGCCGTTCGCCCGAGCACGCGGGTGCGGCCCCCCGGCCCGGCCCGACCCGAACGCGAGACGAGTTGTGGTGGCGGAGGTGATGGCGGCCCAAACACGAAGACGGAGATCGAGTTGTGGTGGCGGACGGTGACGGCGCCGCAGCAGGGGGCGATCGAGCACCCCCGAGCGCCCATTCGTTTGCCCCGTTTTCCTGCGTTTCGCTACCGTCCCACCCGGTATCAAAAAGGTCGCTCTTGTGTCGCACTTGTGTCCCCGTGTGGCACCCGGGGCTGATTTCGCGGTGCGGGTGTGGACAATGGGGAATGAACGTGCGAAGCCAGTACGGGTTTCGCAGGGGGAGTCTGAGTCTGAGTTTCTCTCGGGGGAGATGACGTGCGGAAGTTTCTGGCCATAGCGCTGGCAGCAGTGGCATGCAGCGCCTCACTGACACTGACCACCGCCGCGGAAGCGGCCGCCGCCGGCCAGCCGCCGCGGTGCGTCAAGGTGCGCAAGTACTACGACAAGGACGGCCAGCGGTACGTACGCCTGGCGAATCTGTGCGCCCTGCGCACCTCGTGCTTCACCGTGGTCATCCCGCACCACAAGGACCCGCGCGGCCGCCTCTCCGGGGGCACGACGAAGAGCGTCCGCTACGGCAAGACGGCGACGACGCCGCGGGCCCTGTACGTGAAGAACGTCTCCTGCTGAACGGCCTCACCGCCATGCGACGGCCGGGCCCGGGGGCCTGAGAGCGCGCACCCGCGGCCCGGGCCGTCACCCCTCGTCCGACCGACTGGTCATACGCGTACGGCGATGCCGTCCAGCACCATCGACAGGTACTGCCGGGCGATCTCCTCGGGGCTGTGCAGACCGCCCGGCCGGTACCAGCTCGCCGCGACCCAGACGGTGTCCCGCACGAAGCGGTAGGTGAGCCGGATGTCGAGGTCGGCGCGGAAGACCCCGTCGGCCACTCCCCGCTCCAGCGTGCCCAGCCAGGCCTTTTCGAACTTCTGCTGGGAGTCGGTGAGG
The DNA here is from genome assembly GCF_042749045.1 of Streptomyces sp. NPDC059008. Taxonomy (NCBI): domain Bacteria; kingdom Bacillati; phylum Actinomycetota; class Actinomycetes; order Kitasatosporales; family Streptomycetaceae; genus Streptomyces; species Streptomyces sp. NPDC059008. The sequence goes on from NZ_JBHYJC010000016.1 coordinate 40,901, forward strand.
TAGCCGAAGCGGGGCTGGCCGGCGAGGTGCTTGGCCTCCTTCTGGTAGATCGCGACGGCCGCGCGGTGCCGGTCGATCTCCCGGAAGGACTCGGTGACCAGCGCCTCGATCGTCTCCCGCGGCCCGAGCCGCGCGGCGAGCACCGCGTCGTAGCCGTCCCACAGCTCCTCCAGGAACGTGGAGAGGATCTCGTCCAGCATCGATTCCTTGGAATCGAAGTGGTAGTAGAGGCTGCCCGCGAGCATCCCGGCCTCGTCGGCGATCCGGCGGACGGTGGTGGCGTTGTAGCCCTGCGCGGCGAAGACCTCGGCCGCGGTGTCGAGCAGTTCGCGGCGGCGCTCCGGGGACGCGTTCGCGGTGGTCGTCTTCTTCTTGGCGGCTGGCACCCGCACATTGTCGCTCTCCGCCGGGCGATGTCCGCTCCCGGGCGGGGCGGCGCGAAACAGCGAAGCCCTTCACGAGCCAAAACCCTTCACGAGTAAAACACCTACAAATAACCTGCTAACCTTCCCCCTATGGGGAAGCATGCCGGGCCCGCCGGGAAGCGCGGGAGGACAGGGAGCGTCGAGCCGACGGGTGTGGTGCGCACCCGGCCGTTGCCGATCAAGAGCACCGTGCGGCTGCGCCGCCCCGTCGACATCTGGCACAAGCCGGCGCTCAGCGCGGTCGCCGCGCTGGCGATCCCCGACCTCACGCTTCTCGTCCTGGGCCGGCTGGATCTGATCCTCTACACCTCGGCCGGGGCGATGTGCGCCCTGTACGCGCACGGTCTGCCGTACGCCGCCCGCGCCCGGACGCTGTCGTGGGTCGTGCTCGGCATGGTCACGAGCCTGGGTGCGGCACTGACCGCGGCCTCGCTGATCTCCTCTGCCGCGCTGCTCGTCGTACTCGCCTCGCTGCTCGCCGCAGTCCACAAGATGGTCTGCGACGCGACGCGCATCGGCCCGCCGGGGAACCTCATCCTGACCTTCGTCGCCGCGTCGGCGTTCTTCGTGCCGCAGCGCCTGGGGCAGGTCCCCTGGCACCTGGCGCTGGCGCTCGGCTCCGGTGTGCTCGCCTGGCTGGTGTGCATGGCGCCGGCGCTGGTCCGTCCGCAGGGGCCGGAGCGGATCGCGACCGCCCGCGCGCTGGAGGCCGCCGCCGGTCTGCTGCGTACGAGGCCGGGTGCGGGCGGCGCGGCGGCGGCCGGGTCGGCGCACGCCCGGCATGCGGCCGCGACCGCCGTGAACGCGGCCCGGCACACGTTGCTCCTGGTCCCGGCGGCCCGCACCCCGAAGAAGGCGGCGGCGCGGACCGGGCTCGAACGGATGCTGGTGCGGGCGGAGGCGGTACTGGCGGATACGGGGGACCGGGAGCCCGGAGACATCGAAGCCCGAGCTGAGATCCTGGGCGAAGCCCGATCCAGAGCCCAGGCCGAAGCCCAGGCCGAAGCCCAGGCCGAAGCCCAGGCCGAAGCCCAAGCCGCCGTCCTCGTCGCCTGGGCCCGTGACCTGCGGCGCGGGCGCCCGCTCCCCCCTGTCTCGCTCTCGGTGGCACCGGCCGGGGAAGGGATCGGCGTCGCCGTCGAGGAGCGGGGCGGCGGCCGGCCCGGGGAACCCACGGCGGGCACCGCCGCCGAAGCGGTGGGCGTGCGGCGGCCGGCTCCCGATCATCCGCGTGGGCTGCGTGCGGTGGCCTCCCGGCTGGCGCCGGGTTCACCGCTGCTGCCCATAGGAGCGCGGGTCGCCGCCGGGTGTGTCCTGGCGGGCTGGGCCTCGATGGCGGTCGGCGTCGGGCACCCGTACTGGGCCGTGGTGACCGCCGCCTCGATCTACCAGGCCAACACCACGCTCTCCTGGCAGCGCGCGCTGCAGCGCACCCTGGGCAATCTGCTCGGTCTGCTGCTGTTCACCGCGCTGCTGCCGGTGATCCGCACCGGGCCGCTCGCGATGGTCGCGCTGGCGTTGGCCTGCCAGCTCGGGGCAGAGGCGTGTATCAGCCGCAACTACTGGCTGGGCTCCGTGTGGGTCACGCCGATGGCGCTGCTGCTGACGGAGTTCGGCGGTCATCGGCCGGCGGCGACGCTGATCACGGACCGCTGGATCGACACCGTGGTGGGCGCGGCGGTGGGTCTGACCTGCTGTGTCGTGGTCACCAACCGGCGGGCGGCGGACCGTGTCGAGGGCGCGCTGGAGCGACTGGCGGAGGCGGAGGCCGCCGTGCTCCGGTTGCTCGCGGCGGGACCGACGCCCAAGGCCGACGAGGCTCGGGAGATCTGCCGGGCGCGCGACCGGCTGGCCGGTTGCCTGGTCGAGCTCCGTGAGGCCGTGGAGGTGGCGGCCGGCGAGTGGTGGCAGCGCGCCGTCCCGCAGGAGCGGATCGCCGGCGCCGAGCAGCGGGGGCACCGTGCGCTGGCCGGAGTCGTCCGGCGGCTCGGGGCCTCTTCGGTGGGACTCGGGGCCTCCTCGGTGGGTCGGGGGCGGACGACGGGCGCCGCGGCGCCGTCACCGGTCGCCTGACCCGTACGCCCGCCCGCGCGGCGGACGGCGCCGTGCGGCAGGCACAATGAGGTCCTGTCCGGGTGATCAGCAGCGGACCGGGTGACCAGCAGCGGACGGGCCGCGCCGGACGCCGTGGTCCCGGACCTGACCCCGGCGCCGACCGCTCGGAGGGGACCGGGCGGCGGACGGCCTGGCCGAGAGGAGAGTGCGGGTGACCGAGGACATCGTCGCAGGGGTGCTGCGCCAGTGGCAGCAGGTGCACCCGGGGCTGGACACCGGCCCGATGGCGGTGATCGGGCGGCTCAACCGCTGTTCCGCCCTGCTCCAGCAGGCGGCCGATGCGCCACTGCGGCGGGCCGGGCTGACCCGGCCCGAGTTCGACATCCTCGGCACCCTGCGCCGGATGGACCGCGAGCTGACCCCTGGGCGGGTCGCCCGTGAGACCTTCGCCTCCGGTGCGGCGGTGACCAAGCGCGTACGGCAGCTGGAGGAGCGGGGGCTGATCGCCCGTCGGCCGGACGACCGGGACCGTCGCGTGGCGCATCTCTCGCTCACCGACGAAGGCCGCGAGACCATCGACCGGCTGCTGCCGGAGCAGCTGCGGTACGAGGCGGCGCTGCTCGACGGCATCGGTGATCAGCGGCAGGAGGAACTCTCCGCGGCGCTGGGTGAGTTGCTGGTCGTGCTGGAGGGGCGGCTCGGCAGCCTCATGGAGTGACCGCGGGTCTCATGGAGTGCGGGGACGCGTGGGGAAAGCGCCTTGGGCGCACCGGCCCGCGGCTTCGGACGGCTCCCGCCCGCCGCCTCGGCCCACGCCCCGCCCGCGCCGCTCACCACCCCAGTCGTGCGATCCGGCCCCGCTCCCCCGCTGCCCAACAGCCCAGGTCAGGGGCGCAGTCGACGGTGTCGTACGAGCCCTGGTCGAACGGGTGCCAGGTGCGGCCGCCGTCGAGTGTGAGATCACTGCCGGAGGGGCCGACCGCCAGGGCCAGGCGTCGGGAGTGCGGGAGCCAGGCGACGCCGGAGCGGTAGGCCGCGGGGGGTTCGGCGGACGCCGTCCAGGTGGCGCCGGCGTCGGCGCTGACCGCGGCGGCGCGGGGCGAGGGCTGGTCGGGGCGGTAGTCCCCGCCGACCGCGAGGCCGTGCGCCCGGTCGCGGAAGGCGAGGGCGAAGACACCGCGTGCCGGATCGCCCGCCGGAAGGGGGGCGTCGGCGACCGACCAGGTACGCCCGCGGTCGGCGGTGTGCAGGACGCGGGCGGTGCCGGCGCCGCCGGTCGCGAGCCAGGCGTCATGGCTGCCGGTGGAGACCAGGCACTGGCCACTGGCGGCGAACGCGGCCTCGCCGTGCTGCGCCGGGGGCATACCGTCCGACGGCAGTACGCGCCAACTGCGGCCGCCGTCCCCGGTGGACAGGATGCGGTACCTGCCGTCCACGGGGTCGCTGAGCGCGATGCCGTGCCGCTGGTCGAAGAAGGTCAGGCAGTCGTAGAAGGCGCGGGGGTCGGTGTTGCGGAAGCTTTCGTGCCAGGTGGCGCCGTCGTCGTCGGTGCGCAGGACGCGCGAGGCCTCGCCCTCGCCGATGGCGAGGACGACCGCGCGGCGTCCGTCGAACGCCTCGACGTCGCGGAACTCCAGCGCGCCGGCACCGGGCGGGGAGACGTCGCTCCAGTGCTTGCCGCCGTCGCGGGTGCGCAGCACGGTGCCGCCCGTACCAGCGACCCAGGCGGTGCTGCGGCTGACGGCCGCCAGGCCGCGGAAGCGGGCGGTGCTGCCGCTGTCCTTGAGGTGCCAGCCGGCGCCGGCGAGCGGAGTGCTGCGCTGCGCTGCCGCCGGCTCGTGGGTGACGGCGGCGGCCACGGCCGACGGGCCTGGTGCGGCGGCGACCGCGCCCGTCACCGCCAGCGCCGCTGCCGCCGTCCGGCGCGCGACCCGCCGCCCGAGCGGAGCCCCGCTCCGTACCCTGTCGAAGAACGACCCGCTGTGCACCATGCGCCGCATTCGCCCCACCCCGCTCGTGTTGTGCGCTGGAAGCTAGCCCAGCGCGGCGGCTCCGTCCAGGCCACCGGGCGGCCGCCGAGGGCGAGTTCACGATGTCCGTCCGAAAACTGACGTGACGTCATGTCGCGGCGTCGCGCACCGGGGCCGTGGATCCCCGGACAGCAAAGAGGGCATATGGCGGCGCATGGGGATACATTCCTCCGCCTCGTGATGCAGGTCACGCAGGAATCCATGGGATTCCAATGCACCCGCGGCAATGGCCTTGCCGTCCTAGTGGTTGTACACCCAGGGAACCGCACCAATTGCAAGGGAGCCGGCGATGTCCAGCGTCATCGACCAAGCCGTTTCGGCCCGTCTCATCGCGACCACTCCCCGGTCGCGGGTGATTCCGGCGAACCTGCGTTACGCACGCACCGATCCGTTCGCGGTGCGCCTGGTCTTTCCGCCCGTCGCGTCGCTGGACGGCGCGGAGGTGGTCTGGACGTTCGGCCGGGAGCTGCTGGAGGAGGGGCTGCACAGGTCGGCGGGCGCGGGCGATGTGCAGATCTGGCCGAGCAATCCCGACGGTGAGTACGACGTCGTCGTGGTGGAGCTGCACACCGCCGGCGGGATGGCCGTGGTGCAGTTCGACGCGCCGGATCTGCGCGGCTTCCTGACCCGGTCCTACGAGGTCGTCCCGAAGGGTGACGAGGCGCGGCATCTGGACGTCGAGGCCGATCTCGACGCCCTGTTGCGCGAGGCGTAGACCCCCGGCCGACCGGGCCACTCCCCCTGGCGCCGACTCGCCCCCCGGCTCACCGCGTCGTCGGCGCCCGCCCCTCGGCGGCGTCCCCGAAGAGGTTCGCCAGGTGCAGGTCCAGCAGCCGTACCGCGGCCTGCGGCTCGTGCACTTCGAGCAGGACGTAGCTGGCGAGCCCGTCGGCGACGCTGATCAGCAGCATCGCCTGGTCCTCGGTCGCGCGCTCCGGGGGCAGCTCCCCGCGTTCCGCGGCGCGTCGGAGCTGGTCGGCGAAGAAGGCGCCGAGCTGGGGAATGCCGTTGCGGGCCTCGGCACGCAGGGTGGCGTCATGGACGGCGCGGGCGTAGTAGGCGGCGCCGACGAGCACGCCGATGCGGCTGTTGTCGTCCAGCGGCAGCATGCCCGTCAGGCAGGCGCGCAGGACCTCGCGCGGTGTCGGCTCCTCGGCGAGCGCCTCGATCCTGGCGCGGATGCGGTCGGCGGCGAGCTGGTTGATGTGCCGGAGGGCGAAGATCAGCATCTCGTCCTTGGTGCGGAAGTAGTGCTGGAGCCGGCCGAGCGAGATGCCGGCCTCCGCGGCGACGTCGCGCAGGCTCGCGGCGTCCAGTCCGCGGCTGCCGGTGATCCGCCAGAGCGCCTCGGAGATCTCCCGCCGTCTGGCTTCGTGGTCCACCTTCTTGGGCACGGACGAGCCCTTCCTTCTCACACCGCGCGCCCTTCGCGGGGCGCCGTTCTTCCCGTATGAACTCCGGCTGCCGCGACCCCTGCCGGTTTTTACAAGTCGCTTGTACCGTTATAACGTACCGCTACTCAATACGCTTGACTTGGAAACCGGTGACACCCTGATGCCCGAGCACGCCGCCCCGCTCCTGCGCCCGCCCCGCCACCGTGTCGATCCCCGGGCCCGCAACTGGTGGACCCTGCAGGCCCTGCTGACGCTCAGCGGCCCGATGCTGCTCACCGCGCTCGTCATGGCGGTGCTGTCCCTGCTGTTCTTCCCCGGCGCGCTGCCCTGGCTGGGACCCCTGCTGCTGGTGGTGCTGGTCCTGCCGGCCGTCGGCTACCTCGTGGTGATGCCGCGCTGGCGGTATGCGGTACACGCCTGGGAGCTGGGCGGCCGCGCGGTCTACGCCGCGGGCGGCTGGTTCTGGCAGAAGCGGCGGATCGCACCGCTGTCCCGGGTGCAGACGGTGGACACGGTGCGCGGTCCGCTGCAGCGGCGGTACGGACTGGCGACGGTGACCGTCACCACCGCCTCGACCGCCGGTGACATCAAGATCGCGGGCCTCTCCGACGCCGACGCCGAGGAGCTGTCCCGGCTGATCGGCGAGGCCGCGCAGGCCGTGCCGGGTGATGCCGCATGAGCGCACCGCTGCCTCCCGAGGTGCCCGGCGTGTCCGGCGGGTACCGCGACGCCCGCACCGCGCCGGGCGCCGCCCCTTCCACCGCTCCCCCGTGGCGGCGGCTGGATCCCCGCACCCTGCTGGTGCACTGCGGATGGATGGGGGCGCCGCTGGCCTCCCTGGCGCTGACCGCGCTGGCCACCGGCGGCCGGATCGGCACCAAGGCCTGGATCACCCTCGCCGCCATCGCCGCCTCGTTCGCCGTCGTCACCACGATGGGCCTGATCCGCTGGGCGCGTACGGACTTCCGGGTCACCGCCGACACCCTCGACGTACGGACCGGGCTGCTGAACCGGCGGCTGCGCAGTGTGCCGCTGCACCGCATCCGCACCGTCGATCTGACGGCGACGCCGCTGCACCGGCTGCTGGGCGTCACGGTGCTGCGGGCCGGCACGGCGGGCTCGGGGGACGGTGGCGGTGAGCTGTCGCTGGAGGCGCTCACGACCCGGGAAGCCGACCGGCTGCGCGCGGAGTTGCTCACCCGCGCCGACACCGAGGGGGCCGCGCAGGATCCGGTACTGGCCCGCATCAACTGGCGCTGGCTGCGCTACGCACCGCTCACCTTCTGGGTCGTCGGCGGGGTGTTCGTGGTGGCCGGATCGGTCTACCGGGTGCTGGACGGCATGGGCGTCGAGCCGTGGAAGATCGGCTTCGTCCGGCAGGCGTTCGTCGACTTCGGCGCGAGCGCGCTCTGGCTGACGATCCCGGCGGCGCTGCTGGCCGTCCTCGCCCTCGGCTCGCTCGGCGCGATCGCCCTGTACGTCGAGAACTGGTGGAGCTACCGCCTGGAGTGGGCCGACGCACGCACCCTGCGGGTCCGCCGCGGGCTGTTCACCACCCGCTCGGTCACCATCGAACGGGCCCGGCTGCGCGGGGTGGTGCTGCGCGAGCCCCTGCTGCTGCGGGCCGGCGGCGGCGCGCTGGTGCGTGCGGTGGCCGGTGGGCTGGGCAACCGCGAGGAGAACCGCAAGCGCAGCGGGCTGCTGCCGCCGGCGCCCCGCGCGCAGGCGCTGCGGGTGGCGGGCGGGACGCTCGGCACACCGTTCCCCGGCAGCTCCGCACCGGCGCCGCTGGCGCCGCACCCGCGCGCCGCCCTGCGCCGACGCCGGGTACGCGGCCTGCTGTTCGTGGTGCTGCCCGGTACCGCGGTCCTCGCGGGTCTGGGCGCGGCCTTCACGCCCGTACTGCTGCACTGCGCGTGGATCTACGCGCTGCTCTGCACGCCGCTGACGCTGTGGCTGGCCGGCGACGCGTACCGCAGCCTGGGGCACGCCGTCGACGGCCGCTACCTGGTCGGGCGGTCGGGGACCTTCAGCCGCGACACCTTCGCCCTCCAGCGCGAGGGGGTCGCCGCCTGGACGTTCTCCACCTCGCCGTTCACCCGCCGGTCGGGCCTGGTCACGCTCACCGCGGCGGTCGCGGCGGGCGAGGACGGCTACCGCATCCGGGACCTCGCGGCCGACGACGCTCCGGCGTTCGCCGCGGCGGCGGCTCCGGGCATCCTGGACGAGTTCCTGGTCCGGCCCGGGGAGCGGCACCAGGCCTGGGGGCAACTGCCGTAGTGGGCAAGGGCAGTCGACCCACACCCCTTAAACGTGACGCACCTCACACACCCTTCGCGTGCACGGCGGGAGTGGGCACGGCGTCCTACTGGACGAGCCATCGCCCATGACCGACAGCCGTGAGGGAGCAGCGCGATGAACACCGTCATCGACCACGCCGTCCAGGTCCGCCTCATCGCCACCACCCCCGGCACGCACGCGGTCCCCGCCGTGCTGCGCTACCACCCCGCCGACCCGCTGGCGGTGCGGATGTCCTTCCCGCCGGAGATCTCGTTGGACGGCTCCGCGGTGGACTGGACGTTCGCCCGCGAGCTGCTGGACGAGGGGCTGCGGACACCGGCCGGGCGGGGCGACGTCCGGGTGCGGCCGTGCGGCCCGGACCGCACGGTGATGGAGCTCCACGCCGACGAGGGCATCGCGATGGTCCAGTTGAGGACCGCGGAGGTGCGGCGGTTCCTCGCGAGGTCCTACGCGGCCGTGCCCGCCGGCGCCGAGTCGCCCTACCTGGGTCTGGAGCGCGGACTGGCGGAGCTGTTCGGCGCGGCCTGATGCGCGGGCCCGCTCGGCACGCGCCGGAAACGCCGTGCGGGCCGCCGCCCCGGGGATCCCGGAGTGCGACGGCCCGCACGGCGTTTCCGGCCGCTCAGGGGGTGGCCCTCCGATCTCCGTGGGCCCGCGCAGATCGAAGGAACACCTCCTGGCTCCCCTACCGCTCCGGGAATCCGAACCCGTAACCCTGCAGCTTCATCCACGGCAGCAGTCGCTCCAAGGACTCCACGGTCCGGGCGCGGTTGCCGCCGCCGTCGTGGAAGAGGACCGTCGGCCCGTTGGTGAGTTCCCCGCGCACCGTCGCCTCGATCGACTCGACGCTGCCGCCCTCGAAGTCCTTGCTGTCGACGTTCCAGCCCAGCGGGCGCATGCCGTGGTCGGCGGCGAGCTGCCGGCTGTAGGGCGTGAAGGCGCCGCCGGGGGCGCGGTAGTACTCCACCTTCGCGCCACCCGCCGCGTCCTCGATCATCTTCTGCGCGTCGAGGATCTGCCGGGACTGGTAGCTCTGCGGTTGGTGGTCCATGCCGGTGTTGTGGCTGGTGGTGTGGTCGCAGAGCTTGTGCCCGGCGGCCACCACCTGCTTGACCAGGTCCGGGTGGGCCTTGGCCTGCGGGCCGATCATGCAGAAGACCGCCTTGACGTCGTGCCGCTTGAGCACCTCCAGGACCTTCGGGGTCCACACCGGGTCCGGTCCGTCGTCGATGGTGATGTTCAGGCTGCGACCGGGGCGGTCCGAGGCATGGGCGATCGACGGATCGACGGGCGCGATCTTCGGCGCCCGCTCGGGCCGCTGCTGGGCGGAGCCGGGACTGTCCGCTTCGGCCTCGGAGGCCTGCGGCTGGGCGAAGGCCAGCGCCCCCGCCACCGCCAGCGACACCACTGCCGCCGCGGCCACTCCGATGATCCCGCCCTCGATTCCGAAGCGCCGTGCCATGCCGATCCCGTCCCCTCACGCCGTGCTGGTTTCCTGACGGACGCGGTGGGCGATGCCGGTGCCCGCCGCCTTCCACCACGACAGAGGGGCCCGGGACCGGGCAGGCTGCTCCTGTTACGGATCCATCATGAAACTGATTGATACTCGACCCATGCCACGTGTACTTCTGATCGAGGACGACGCCGCCGTACGCGACGGGGTGACCCTCGCGCTCCGGCGGCGCGGCCATGAAGTGGCGGCCGCGGCCAGCGGCGAAGCGGGCCTGGCGACCCTGCCGGCCTTCCGTCCCGACATCGTGCTGCTGGATCTGATGCTCCCGGGGAAGGACGGCTTCGAGGTCTGCCGGCTGATCCGGGCCGAGCGGCAGCTGCCGATCATCATGCTCACGGCGCGTGGCGACGATCTGGACGTGGTGCTCGGGCTGGAGGCCGGGGCCGACGACTACATCGTCAAGCCGGCCCGCGGTGAGGTCCTCGAAGCACGCATCCGTGCCGTGCTGCGCCGCACCGCGCTGCCCGCGGACGGTGCGCCGGCCGCCGCGGAGCCGGGCCCCGCCCCCGTGGAGACCTACGGCGAACTGGCCATCGACCGGGCCGGTCTGGTCGTCGCCAAGGGCGGTCAGGACCTGGCCCTGGCGCCTTCGGAGATGAAGCTGCTGCTGTTCCTGTCCGCCACCCCCGGGCAGGTCTTCAGCCGCCAGCAGCTGCTGGAGCATGTGTGGGAGCACAGCTACCACGGCGATGCGCGACTGGTCGACGCCTGCGTCATGCGGCTGCGGACGAAGATAGAGGACACCCCGCGCAGCCCCCGCTACGTCCAGACCGTGCGCGGCTTCGGCTACCGCTTCGGGCCGCTGTGAACCGCCTGGTGCCCTCCCGCACCCTGCTGCGCGGTCTGCGGGCCCGGCTCGTCGTGGGGTTCCTGGTGGTGGCCACGGTCAGCGCGCTGACCACCGCCCTGCTGACCTACCGCGAGGCCCGCAACGCGATCCTCCAGCGCTCCCAGGACATCGCCGTCAACGATCTGCGGGCGCAGGTCAACTCGCTGGCGCCGGAGCTCACGGTGCCACCGGCCCAGGCCGACCTGGACAACTTCCGGGTGCAGCTGGAGCGCTCCGGGAAGTCCCGCGACTGGGACATCTCCGTGCACTATCGCGGGGTTCCGGACAGCGACGAGGGCGGTCTGCGGCGCAGTGTGGTGATCCCGGCCGACCTCAAGGCGAGCGTGGAGAAGCGCCATGTCCCGGCGTTCCAGCGCATCGACCGCGGCGGCGACCCCTGGCTGCTGATCGGGATGCCGGTCCGGCAGTCCGACGGCCAGGCCTCCGCGCTGTCCGTCTACGCCCAGCTCCCGCTCAGCGCCGAGGAGTCCAACGTCGAGGCGCTGGTGACCGCCGCGCAGCGGGGCGCGCTGCCGGTGCTCATCCTCGCCGTGATCCCGGCGCTGCTCGCCGCGCGCGGGGTGCTGCGGCCGGTGCGGGGCCTGCGCCAGGCCGCCGGGCGGATCGCCGAGGGCAAGCTGGACACCCGGCTGGAGGTCAAGGGCGCCGACGAGCTCGCCGATCTGTCCCTGACCTTCAACGACATGGCGGCCCGGCTGGAGGAGAGCATGGCCGAGCTGCGCCGTCTGGAGTCCAACTCCCGGCGGTTCGCCGCCGACGTCTCGCACGAGCTGCGGACACCGCTGGCGGCGATGACCGCGGTCACCGACGTGCTCGACGAGGACGCCGACTCCCTCGACCCCGACACCGCCTCCGCGGTCCGGCTGATCAGCCAGGAGACCGGCAAGCTGGCGCGGATGGTGGAGGACCTGATGGAGGTCTCGCGGTTCGACGCGGGGGCCGCCGCGCTGCATCTGGACGAGGTCGATGTCGCCGAGACCATCCGCAAGACGCTGCAGGCCAGGGCCTGGCAGAAGCGGGTGGCGGCGGACCTGCCGGCGGATGTGCGGGCCCGGCTCGACCCGCGGCGGCTGGACGTGGTGGTCGCCAACCTGGTCGGCAACGCGCTGCACCACGGCGGCGAGCCGGTCCGGGTGGCGCTGCAGGCACCGGAGGCCGGCGCCGACCGGCTGCTGATCGAGATCTCCGACAGCGGCCCCGGCATCGACCCCGAGGTCCTGCCGCATGTCTTCGAGCGCTTCTACAAGGCGGACTCCGCCCGTGCCCGCTCGGAGGGCAGCGGTCTGGGCCTGGCCATCGCGATGGAGAACGTACGACTGCACGGCGGCACCCTGCGCGCCGCCAACTGCCCCGACGGCGGGGCGGTGTTCACGGTGGACCTGCCGCTGCGCCACGACGAGCCGGGCGAGCCGGGCGCCGAGGCGGCCGGCGGCGGAAAAGAGAGCGACGCATGAGGACGACGCAGTCCCCGAACGCCCCGCGTACAGTGCGGGCCCGGCGGCGGGTGCTGGCCGGCGCGGCCACCGGCGCGCTCGCCGTGGCGCTGGCCGGCTGCGGTATCGCGCCCACCGATGTGATCGACGCCGGTGAGCCCGCCGGCGGTGTGAAGTCTCCGGGCCAGCAGGTGGCCGATGTCCAGCTGTTCTTCTACGGGCCCTCCGGGCTGCGCTCCGCGACCCGCCCGGCGAAGGCCCCGGTCGATCCGGAGCAGGCCATCGAGCTGCTGATGGAGGGGCCCAACCACGCCGAGCGGATGCGGGGCCTGTCCAGCGTGCTGCCGAAGTTCCCCGCCCCGCTCACCGCCTCCAGCAGCGAGGGCAAGGTCGTGATCACCCTGCCGGTGAACGCCAAGCTGCTGGACTCCGCCTCCCTGAACCAGCTGGTGTGCACCGCGGCCAACGCCCGAGTGCCCGGGGACAAGCCTCCGGGGCAGGTCGCGGTGACCGTGGTGGGCGATGCGGTCCGGGTCGGCCCCATGGTGTGCGGCGGGAACAACGCCTTCCCGGTGGTCCAGCCCACTCCAGGGGCCTCGGCCAACAGCGGCAGCGGCGAAGCGGGCGGCGGCGTAGGCTGACAGCGCTGACGTAAGGGCCGCATCCTGGGGAGAGGCGATGACCGAGCGCAAGCCACCCGGAGTCACCTTCGAGACCTGGGTCGACAAGCAGATCCGCGAGGCGACGGAGCGCGGCGACTTCGCCGACCTCCCCGGGGCCGGCAAGCCCCTGCGCCATCTCGACCAGCCGTATGACGAGATGTGGTGGATCAAGGAGAAGATGAGCCGGGAGCACCTGTCCTACCTGCCGCCGAGCCTGGCTCTGCGCAAGGAGGCCGAGGACGCCCTGGAGGCCGCGGCGAACGCCCCCACCGAGGCCGCGCTGCGGCGCATCCTGGCGGCGGTCAACGAGCGGATCCGCGCGGCGCTGCGGACCCCGCTCGAAGGCCCCCCGCTGAACCTCGTCCCGTTCGACATCGACGAGCAGGCCGACAAGTGGCGGGCACGGCACGGAAGTTGAGCGCGTCGCGCCGGGCTCACCGCCCGGCGTCCGCCATCCGTACGCGCACGAACCGCGGCCGGTACAGCGCCACGTCGCCGTTGAGCCGGGCGTCGGCCGGCACCCCGGGCGGCCCCAGCCAGTTGATGTCGTAGCTGAGCAGCAGCCCGCCGTCCGTGGTGAGTTCCGGGTGTGCCTGGGGGTTGTAGGCGGCGACGTACCGCGGGTCGGGCGCGGGCGGGCGGGGCGGGGTGAGCCGGCCGACCGGGCCGTGCCAGGGGCCCCGCGGCGAGCAGGCCCAGTAGCCGGTGATCGTCCGCAGGCCGGCCGTGCCGCCCCGCCCGGTGTCCATGGTGAACAGCACCCAGGTGGCGGGGCCGTCGCGCAGGACGGTGAAGGCGCTGCCGACGCCGCGCCGGCCGCCGCCGCGCAGCACCGGCCGGGCCCGCTCGGCCCGCCGCTGCCAGCGCGCGCCGTCCCAGAACCGCCAGCCGTCCCGGTCCGCGAGCCGCCCGGCCGGGACCCGGGCGACAAAGGCGCTGGAGCCCGGCGCGGACGGCGGGTCGTCGCCGCCGAAGACATAGGTCCAGCCGCCGTCCCGCACCGCCGCGGCACCGTAGAGGACCCGTCGCCCGGGGTCCGCGACGGCGCCGGGGCCGACGGTCTCCTCGATGCCCTCCAGGCGCAGGCCGGGCAGCGAGAGGGTGGCGACCTCGGTACTGCGCGGCACCCCGAAGAGCCACGGTCCGGTGCCGGGGGCGCGGTTCCACAGCAGCACTCGGACGACCTTCTCGCGGGCCCCGGGCGTACGGGGCTCCACGCTCGCGTGGACCGGCCAGCGCCAGCCGCCGTCGGGCGGGTCCGGGAAGAACGGTCCGGGAGCGGCCGGGGTCCCGCCGGTCAGGGTGCGCTCCAGCCGGCCCGAACGGGACATCAGCACGGCGGAGTTGCGCCGCAGGAAGGGGGTGCCGCCGGCGTCGGCGGTGCGCCAACGGCGCCTCTCTCCTTGGGGGTTGGGCGGTGGCTGGATCCGGTCGAGGAAGGTGTCGGAGAAGAGCCAGAGCGTACGGCCGTCGGGGAGGCGCACCGAGTGGGTGCCGTCGCCGCCGGTCCAGTCGTCCACCCGGGTGTTGTCGTTGCCGTAGCGGGCGAATTCGGCGGTATGCCGGGAATCGACCGACCAGGAGGCGATCCGGCGCCCGGCGCAGCCTCCGGCGCGGTCCGGGGCGGCCGCTCTCGGCAGGGCCCACAGGAGCGCGGCGAAGACCGCCAGGAGCAGGGCGGCGAGGGCCGCGGTGCGCAGGACCGGCGCCTTGGACATCGCGCTCCTTGCTCGGGTGCCGGGCCCACCGTAGCGAACCGGTCACCGGCGCATAGATATGAACATCAATGAGAGGTCAACGAGTGCAACGTCACAGCTGGAGCCCCTGCTCCAGCTAACGGTCGTTCGCCTAGCCTGCTGCCATGACCGCCGAGTCCCCCGAACTCCCCCTGGCTGCCGCATTCCCGGATGCCGACCGAGCGCAGTGGCAGCGCCTCGTCGAAGGCGTGCTGCGCAAATCGGGCGTCACAGAGGCAACGGGCGCCGCCGCCGAGGACGCGCTCGCCACGGATCTCCAGGACGGGATCCGCATCCGCCCGCTGTACACCGCCGAGGACGGCGCGGCCGCCCCGGGCCTTCCGGGGTTCGCGCCCTTCGTGCGGGGCGGCCGCCCCGAGGGCACCACCGTCGCCGGGTGGGACGTACGCCAGCGCCATGTCCAGACCGATCCGCGGCGCGCCAACGAGGCGGTGCTCGCCGACCTGGAGAACGGCGCCACCTCGGTATGGCTGACCGTCGGGGACGGCGGGGTACCGGTGGCCGGTCTCGAAGAGGCGCTCCAGGGCGTCTATCTGGACCTGGCCGCGGTGGTCCTGGACGCGGGTGCCGATTTCACCCCGGCCGCCGAGGAGTTGCTGCGGCTGTACGCCGCGTCCGGTGCCCCGCTGCGGGAGGCCACCGGCTGTCTGGGCGCCGACCCGCTCGGCCTGCTGGCCCGTACGGGCGACGACAGCAAGCTCCGGGTCCAGCTGGAGGCGGCGGCCCGGCTGGCGCGGCGCTGCACCACCGAGGCGCCCGCGCTGCGCGCGCTGGCCGTCGACGCGCTGCCGTACCACGAGGCGGGCGGCTCGGCCGCCGAGGAACTGGGCACGGCGCTGGCCACCGGCGTCGCCTACCTGCGGCAGCTGACGGATGCCGGGCTCGGCGTCGACGAGGCCTGCCGGCAGCTGGAGTTCCGCTTCGCCGCGACCGCGGACCAGTTCCTGACCATCGCCAAGCTGCGCGCCGCCCGCCGGCTGTGGGCACGGGTGGCGCAGGTGTGCGGGGCCTCGCCCGACGCGTCCGCGCAGGTCCAGCACGCGGTCACCTCCACGGTGATGATGACCCGTCGGGACCCCTGGGTGAACATGCTGCGCACCACCGTCGCCGGGCTGTCGGCCGGCGTGGGCGGTGCGGACGCGGTGACGGTGCTGCCGTTCGACGCGGCGCTGGGCCTGTCCGACGCCTTCGCCCGCCGGATCGCCCGCAACACCCAGTCGGTGCTGCTGGAGGAGTCGCATCTGTCGAAGGTGATCGACCCGGCGGGCGGCTCCTGGTACGTGGAGCAGCTCACCGACGAACTGGCCCACGCGGCCTGGGCGTTCTTCCAGGAGATCGAGGGCGCGGGCGGCCAGGCCGCGGCGCTGCGCTCCGGGATGCTCGGCGAGCGCCTCGCGCGCACCTGGCAGCGCCGCACCGAGGACCTGGCGCACCGCCGCGAACCGATCACCGGGGTGAGCGAGTTCCCGCACCTCGCCGAGGCGCCCGTGCGGCGCGAGCCGGCACCCGCGCCGGTCGGCGGGGCCTCGCCCCGCGCGGAGTCGGGGGGCGGGCTGCCGCGGGTGCGCAGGGACGACGCGTACGAACGGCTGCGGTCGCGCTCCGACGCGCATCTGGCGGCGACCGGGGACCGCCCCAAGGCGTTCCTGGCCGCGCTCGGCCCGGTGGCGGCGCACACCGCCCGGGTGACCTTCGCCGCCAACCTCTTCCAGGCGGGCGGCATCGAGACCGTTCAAGAGGCCGTGGACGCGGCGTCGGTGGCCGAGCCGTTCGCCCGCAGCGGCGCGAGCATCGCCTGCCTGTGCTCCGCCGACGCGGTGTACGGCGAGCAGGCGGCGGCGGTGGCGGCCGCGCTGAAGGCCGCGGGTGCGCGGCAGGTGCACCTGGCCGGCAAGCCCGGCGAGCACCGGGAGGAATTCGTGGCGGCCGGGGTGGACGGCTTCGTCTTCGCGGGCTGCGACGCGGTCGAGGCGCTGTCCTCGGCCCTGGACATCATGGAGGTGGCGTGATGGGGAACATCCCCGACTTCAGCGGGATCGAGCTGGGGGAACCGGCCGGAGCAGCCACCTCGGCCGACGCCGGGCGGTGGGCCGAGGCCGTGGCGCAGACCACCGGCAAGGACGTCGAGGCCCTGACCTGGGAGACGCCGGAGGGCATCGACGTCAAGCCGCTGTACACCGAGGCGGATCTGGCGGGCCTGGACTTCCTGGGGACGTACCCGGGGGTCACGCCGTATCTGCGCGGCCCGTACCCGACGATGTACGTCAACCAGCCCTGGACGATCCGGCAGTACGCCGGCTTCTCCACCGCCGAGGAGTCCAACGCCTTCTACCGGCGCAACCTCGCGGCCGGCCAGAAGGGCCTGTCCGTCGCCTTCGACCTGCCCACCCACCGCGGGTACGACAGCGACCACCCGCGCGTCACCGGCGATGTCGGCATGGCGGGCGTGGCGATCGACTCGATCTACGACATGCGGCAGCTCTTCGAGGGCATCCCGCTGGACAAGATGACCGTGTCGATGACGATGAACGGCGCGGTGCTGCCGGTGCTCGCCCTCTACATCGTCGCCGCGGAGGAGCAGGGCGTACCGCCCGAGAAGCTGGCCGGGACCATCCAGAACGACATCCTCAAGGAGTTCATGGTCCGCAACACCTACATCTATCCGCCGCAGCCCTCGATGCGGATCATCTCCGACATCTTCGCGTACACCTCGCAGAAGATGCCGCGCTACAACTCCATCTCGATCTCCGGCTACCACATCCAGGAGGCCGGCGCGACGGCCGACCTGGAGCTGGCGTACACCCTCGCCGACGGGGTGGAGTATCTGCGCGCGGGCATGGCGGCCGGTATGGACGTGGACTCCTTCGCCCCTCGCCTCTCCTTCTTCTGGGCGATCGGCATGAACTTCTTCATGGAGATCGCCAAGCTGCGCGCGGCCCGGCTGCTGTGGGCGCGCCTGGTGCAGCGCTTCGATCCGAAGAACCCCAAGTCCCTCTCCCTGCGCACCCATTCACAGACCTCGGGCTGGTCGCTGACCGCGCAGGACGTCTTCAACAACGTCACCCGCACCTGTGTGGAGGCGATGGCCGCCACCCAGGGCCACACCCAGTCGCTGCACACCAACGCGCTGGACGAGGCGCTGGCCCTGCCCACCGACTTCTCCGCCCGCATCGCCCGGAACACCCAGCTGTTCCTGCAGCAGGAGTCGGGCACCTGCCGGGTCATCGACCCGTGGGGCGGCAGCGCGTACGTCGAGAAGCTCACCCACGATCTCGCGCGGCGGGCCTGGCAGCACATCGAGGAGGTCGAGGCGGCCGGCGGGATGGCCAAGGCGATCGACGCGGGCATCCCGAAGCTGCGCGTGGAGGAGGCCGCGGCCCGTACGCAGGCGCGGATCGACTCGGGGCGGCAGGCGCTGATCGGCGTCAACAAGTACCGGGTGGAGTCCGACGAGGAGATCGAGGTCCTCAAGGTCGACAACTCCGCGGTGCGCGCCCAGCAGATCGACAAGCTCAAGCGGCTGCGCGCCGAGCGCGACGAGGCCGCCTGCCAGGACGCGCTGCGGGCGCTGACACAGGCGGCGAAGTCCGGTCCCGGCAAGGGACTCGAGGGCAATCTGCTGGCGCTGGCCGTGGACGCGGCCCGCGCGATGGCGACCGTGGGCGAGATCTCCGACGCACTGGAGGCGGTCTACGGGCGGCACTCCGGCCAGATCCGTACGATCTCCGGTGTGTACCGAGACGAAGCGGGGCCCTCCTCCGGTGTCGAGCGCACCCGGGCGCTGGTGGCCCAGTTCGAGCGCGCCGAGGGGCGCCGACCGCGCATCCTGGTGGCCAAGATGGGCCAGGACGGCCATGACCGCGGCCAGAAGGTGATCGCCACGGCCTTCGCCGACCTGGGCTTCGACGTGGATGTCGGCCCGCTGTTCCAGACGCCGGCGGAGGTGGCCCGCCAGGCGGTCGAGGCCGATGTGCACATCGTCGGGGTGTCGTCGCTCGCCGCCGGACACCTCACCCTGGTGCCCGCGCTGAAGGAGGCGCTGGCCGCCGAGGAGCGCGAGGACATCACCATCGTGGTGGGCGGGGTGATCCCGCCGCAGGACGTGCAGCCGCTGCGCGACATGGGCGCCGCCGCGGTCTTCCTGCCCGGCACGGTCATCCCCGACGCGGCCCACGACCTGGTGCGGGACCTGGCGTCGGTCCTCGGCCACGAGCTGTAGAGCGGGGGGTCATGCCTGCGACGATCGATGTCGAACGGTACGCCCAGGGGGTCCGCGCGGGCTCCCGGGCCTGGATCGCCCGCGCCGTCACCCTGGTGGAGTCCACCCGGCCCGACCACCGGGCGGCGGCCCAGCGGCTGCTGGTCGAGCTGCTGCCGTACTCCGGTTCGGCTCGCAGGGTGGGCATCAGCGGAGTGCCGGGCGTCGGCAAGTCGACGTTCATCGACGCGCTCGGCACGCTGCTGACCGGGATGGGGCACCGGGTGGCGGTGCTCGCCGTCGACCCGTCCTCCAGCCGGACCGGCGGCTCCATCCTGGGCGACAAGACCCGGATGGAGCGGCTGGCGACCGATCCCGCGGCGTTCGTGCGCCCCTCCCCCACGTCCGGGACGCTGGGCGGCGTGGCGCGCGCGACCCGCGAGTCCATCGTCGTCATGGAGGCCGCGGGCTATGACGTCGTCCTGGTGGAGACCGTCGGCGTCGGCCAGTCCGAGACCACGGTGGCCAACATGGTCGACACCTTTCTGCTGCTGACCCTGGCGCGGACCGGCGACCAGCTCCAGGGCATCAAGAAGGGCGTACTGGAGCTCGCGGACCTGGTCTCGGTCAACAAGGCCGACGGTCCGCACGAGCGGGACGCCCGCTCCGCGGCCCGCGAACTGGCCGGCGCGCTGCGGCTGTTGCAGCCCGCCGACGCGGTCTGGACGCCGCCCGTACTGACCTGCAGCGCCCGCGAGGGCACCGGTCTGAAGGGGGTCTGGGAACGCGTCGAGCAGCACCGCACCCTCCTCGACTCGACCGGTGCGCTGGCCGAGCGCCGCCGCACCCAACAGGTCGACTGGACCTGGTCGATGGTCCGCGAACAGCTCCTCGACCGCCTCCAGGAGCACCCGGAGGTCCGCCGACTGAGCCCGGACGTCGAGCGCGCGGTACGCGAGGGCGAGATCACCGCGACTCTGGCGGCTCAGCGGCTGCTGGCGGCGTTCGGGCCGGCGGACGGTGCGGCGGGCTGACGACCGGCGGCGCGTCCTGATCGTGGCCTACGACGACGCGCAGATCCTGGACATCGCCTCGCCCAGCGGCGCCCTGGACATCGCCAACCGCTACGGCGCCGCTCCGCCGTACGCCATCGAGCTGGGCACCCTCGGCCGCCGTGCGGCCCGCAGTTCGGCCGGCATCGTGCTGGGGGCGGGGCGCGATCTGCGGGCCGTGACCGGCCCGCTGGACACGCTGCTCGTCGTCGGCGGCGTCGGGTACGAGGAGGCGTCGGCGGACGAGCAACTGCTGGCCCAGGTGCGGCGGCTGGCCGCCCGCAGCCGCCGGGTCGCCTCCGTGTGCACCGGCACCTACGTGCTGGCCGCCGCCGGGCTGCTGGACCACCGGCGCGTGACCACGCACTGGGCGTACGGCGAGCAGCTCGCCGCGCGGCACCCCGCCGTGGCCGTCGACGTCGGGCCGCTCCACATCCGCGACGGCAACGTCTACACCTCCGCCGGCGTCACCAGCGCGCTCGACCTGACCCTGTCGCTGATCGAGGACGACCACGGGCCGACGCTGGCCCGCGCCGTGGCCCGGGAACTGGTCTCCTACCTCCACCGCCCCGCCGACCAGGCCCAGATCAGCATGTTCCTGGCCGCCCCGCCGCCGGGCGACCGGCTGGTACGGGACCTCGCCGGCCATATCGCCGGCCATCTGTCCGAGGACCTCTCCCCCGCGGCGCTGGCGGCCCGGGCGGGGGTGAGCACCCGTCACCTGACCCGGCTGTTCACCGCACACCTCGGGACCACCCCGGCCCGTGCCGTACGGGCGGCCCGTACGGAGGCGGCCGCGCATCTGGTGCGCTCCAGCGAGCTGTCGCTGGCGGCGATCGCCCGCCGCTGCGGGTTCCGGTCGGCACAGACGCTTCGGCAGGCGTTCCTGGACCACTACGGGGTCGGCGGGGACAGGATTCGCAGGATGCCGGACATGCCGCGGGCAGCCGGTGCGCCGGCGGCGCAGACTCCGGTGCCATGACGAACCCGACGACACCCACCGCCCCTTCGACCACCCGCCGCACGCTGCTCCGCGGGACCGTGGCCACCGCAGCGCTCGCCACCGCGGGCGTCACGCAGTCCGGTGTCGCCCGCGCCGGGCAGCCGGCCCGCCCGGGACCGGACATCGGCATCCTCCTCTACGACGGCTACAGCCTGCTGGACCCCACCGGGCCGGCGGAGGTGCTGTCCCGGCTGCCGGGCGCCACGGTGACGATGATCGCCGAGCGGCGCGGCCCGGTCCGTACCGACACCGGAGACGTCGCGATCCTGGCCGACCGGGCGATCTCCGCAGTCGACCACCTCGACGTGCTGCTGGTGCCCGGCGCGGGCAACCGCGGCACGACCGGGGCGATGCACAACGACGCGCTGCTGGCGTGGATACGGCGGATCCACCGGCACAGCCGGTGGACCACGTCCGTGTGCACCGGGTCGCTCGTCCTCGCCGCGGCGGGGCTGCTGGACGGACGGAAGGCGACGACGTACTGGGCGTCCGCCGACTACCTGGAGTCCGAGTTCCCCGTGACGTACCTGCCCGAGCGCTATGTGCGGTCGGGGAAGATCATCACGTCGGCGGGCGTCTCGGCGGGCATCGACATGGCCCTCTATCTGGCGTCCCAGATCGCCGGGGACACCACGGCCAGGGCCGTCCAACTGGCCGTCGAGTACGATCCGCAGCCCCCGTTCGACTCCGGCGACGCCGCCGAGGCGGATGCCGAGCTCAAGGAGCTGGCGCTGCGGCTGCTCGCCGAGTCCCAGGTATGAGGGGCTCGGCCACGTCGCCGTGACGGGTTCTGTGCTACTCAGCCGCGGACCTGAGTAGCCGCACTCATGACGCCCCCGCGCCCGGCCCCGAGTATGTCGATGACTGTAGGGGCGGGACGCTTTCCGCATCTTCCATGGGGGCCACCATCAATCCGCAGGACGTCACACACGGGCTGTACGACGACAATCCGCTGGTCGAGCTGATCGAGGGCTTCTGTC
This sequence comes from Streptomyces sp. NPDC059008, assembly GCF_042749045.1. Classification (NCBI taxonomy): domain Bacteria; kingdom Bacillati; phylum Actinomycetota; class Actinomycetes; order Kitasatosporales; family Streptomycetaceae; genus Streptomyces; species Streptomyces sp. NPDC059008. Next base: position 62,554 of record NZ_JBHYJC010000016.1, read on the forward strand.
TGGCCCCGGCCGCGGACGGTGCGCTGGAGTCCCGGCCGGTCATCCACGTCCAGTTACGTCCCGGCGTGCGGCTGTCGGCGGTGGAGGCCGACCGGCTGGCCAAGACCTGCCAGCACGGCGTGCGGCGCCGACTCGCGGCAGCCGCCCGGGACATGGGCCAGCTGCCGGAGGACTGCCCGTCGGCCGACGAGATCGCGATCACGCTGCATCCGTACGGCGCGGGCCCGTTCTCCGGCGGACCCGCGGGCGACCGGGGCCGGTCCGCAACCGACGCGCCGGACCGGCCCTGAGCGACGGGGCGGGCCTTGTGGCTACCCGCCCGCGTCCGGGCGCAGCGCCGCCCGCGCGGCGAAGTGGGCGACCGCCATGTCGCGGAACCGCTCGGCGGCCGTGGAGAGATAGCCGTCCTCGCGGCGGACCAGGTTCAGGGTCCGTACGCAGTCGGGGGCGTCCAGCCGCAGCCAGGCCAGCGGCGCCCGGGCCAGATCGGGACGGGCGAGCGAGGGCATCAGGCCGATGCCGAGGCCGGCCGCGATCAGATGGTGGGTGGCGCCGGGCTCGTCGCCCTCGCAGGAGATGACCGGACGGCGCCCGATCGATGCGAACAGCCCCTCCAGCAGGGCGCGTTGCCAGTGCCCCGGCCCGGTGGTGATGAAGGGCTCCTGGGCGATGTCGGCCACCGCGATCCGCCCCCGCCCGGCCAGCGGATGGCCGGCCGGCACGGCGAGCAGCACCTCTTCGTGCAGCAGCCGCACCGCGCCGAGCCCGGGTCCGGTCAGCGGCTGCGAGGCGACGCAGAAGTCGACCTCGCTGGACCGGAGTTGATGGAGCATCACCTCCGGTGTGGACTGGAAGCAGCGGACGGCCACGCCGGGGTGGGCGGCCCGGTAGCCGGCGAGCAGCTCGGTGAGCGGCAGCAGGGTCTCCGCGGCGACGGCGATGCCGCCGTGGTCGAGTCCGGCGGCATCGGCGAGCTCCCGCCGTGCGTCGTCGAGTTCGTCCAGCGCCCGCTCGACCCGGGTCAGGAACGCGGCGCCGTAGCGGTTGAGGCGGATGGCCCGTCCCTGCCGGTCGAAGAGCGGCACACCCAGCTCGGCCTCCAGGCGGGCGATCGTACGGCTCACCGAGGGCTGGGCGACCCGTAGCTCCTCGGCGGCCCGACTGATGTGCTCACGGCGCGCGACCACCCGGAAGTAGCGCAGGGACAGCAGATCCATCGGCTTCTCGGGCCTCCCGCTCGGGTGTCGGCGACCCGGGAATGGTCACACACCGCCTCAGCCGTGCGGCGACACCGTGGCCCACACCGTCTTGCCCGAACGGTCCGGCGAGGTCCACCCCCAAGCCTCGCTGAGCCGGTCGACGAGGTGCAGCCCGCGCCCGGACTCGGCCATCGGGTCCCGGGGCCTGACGACAGGGACGCCGGTACCGGCGTCGGAGACCGCACACAGCACGGCGCCGTCCTGCCGGGTCAGCGCGAGCCATGCGGGGCGGCAGCACGCCAGGGCACCGCGGTCGTCGGGGGCATCCGGGACGGCGGGGGCGCCGCCCTCCTCGGCGCGGACGCCGTGGCGCAGCGCGTTGCTGACGAGTTCGGAGACGACCAGCGCCGCGTCCTCGGTGACTCCGGCGCACAACTGCCAGTTGCCGAGCGTCGCCCGGGTGAATCTGCGGGCCTCCGCGACGGTGTGCGCGGAGCTGCTGAGCGCGCAGGCGGCGAAGTCCTCGGGGCCGGGCATCCACCAGGACTCCTCACACGGTTCCTCCCGAAGGGCGTCGTGCACGGTCTCTGCCGGATATGCGGTCATCAACGTCTCCGCGAGCGATTTCGGGTCTGGGCCGAACTGCCTGGGACGGCTAATATCCTCGTCAACCGTCCCTTGATGCAAGTGCATCTGCAAGTACATCGGTAAGGACGGCGGCACAGGGGCCCGTTCACGCCAACGTGATCGCGGGCTCGGGATCGGTCGGAGGACTCTCCTCCAGCAAGGGAGCAGCTGTTATGGAGCCGGTGACCAACGGCATGCAGGCGACCAGCATCGAAGGCGCCGTCTGGCGCAAGAGCCGCCGCAGCAACCCCAGCGGCAACTGCGTTGAACTGGCCGTTCTTTCGGACGGCGGGGTGGCGGTGCGCAACTCCCGGTTCGCCTCGGGACCGGCGTTGATCTACACCCGCGACGAGATCGCGGCCTTCGTCCAGGGCGCCAAGGACGGCGACTTCGACGACCTCGTGGCTCGCGACTGAGGCATATGCCGCCGAGATTGGCGCATATGTCGTTCGGATAGTCGCCGCAACTGTACGAACCCTGGCGGCGATGGGACACTGGGCGTTCGCCCGACCACTCAGGGGAGTCAGCATGTGCGCCGCGCAGTCGAGCAGCGATACGTCTCTGCGCCGGTACCTCGAACACCCGCGGGGCGGGCCGACCGTCCTGCGCATCGTGCTGGGCACCCAGCTGCGCAGGCTCCGGGAGGCGGCCGGCATCACCCGCGAGGCCGCCGGGGAGGCGATCCGCGGTTCACATGCGAAGATCAGCCGCCTGGAGCTCGGGCGGGTGAGCTGCAAGGAGCGGGACGTCGCCGATCTGCTGACGCTCTATCACGTCACGGACGAGGCGGTCCGCTCCGACTTCCTCAAGCTGGCCGGCCGGACCAGCAGCCCCGGCTGGTTCGAGACGCATCTCGGCCTCGAAGAGGCCGCCTCGGTGATCCGTACGTACGAGGTCCAGTTCGTCCCGGGCCTGTTGCAGACGGCGGACTACGCCCGTGCGGTGGCACAGCTCGGCCACCCGCGGTCCACGCCCGAGGAGATCGAGCGACGGGTGCAGCTGCGCGTCCACCGCCAGGAGCTGCTGACCGTCCCCGACGCACCGCGGGTGTGGGCGGTGCTCGACGAGGCGGCGCTGCGCCGGCCGTTGGGCGGACCGGAGGTGATGGCCGGACAGCTCAGACATCTGCTGAAGCTGGCCGAGCTGCCCAATGTCACGCTGCAGATCGCACCGTTCAGCCTCGGCGGTCTGGCCGCGGCCGGTGGGCCGATCACGATCCTGCGCTTCCTGGAGCCGGATCTGCCCGACATCGTCTATCTGGAGCAGCTGACCAGCGCCCTCTATCTGGACAAGCGCGATGACGTCGATCACTACCTCGCGGTGATGGACCGGCTCAGCGCGCAGTCGGAGTCACCGCGCGAGTCGCTGGCGATGCTGGAGCGGATACTCAAGGAGAGCTGACCGCCCGCGACGGCCGGTCCGGCCGGTTCCGTTGGGCGACGAGGGCGGCTGCCCGAAGGCCACCGCACCCGCCACCGCTGTCGACTGCCGCCGCGCACCTACAGCTTGCGGGCGATGCCCCCGTACTCGATCCACTCCTGGGTGAGCTGCCTGGGACCGATGTCCGCGTCCGGCTTCCAGGTGGAGACCTCCACCAGGCCGGGCTCCACCACCTCCAGGCCCTCCAGGAAGCCAGCCAGTTCGTGCGCCTGGCGCACCCGGCCCCACTGCCCGTGGGTATTGACCCGCATGAACTCGGTGACGAAATCGCGGGTCGCGGCGTCCTCGCTCACCAGCTGGCACACCACCAGGAAGCTGCCGGGCGCCAGCCGGTCGGCGACCCGCTTGATCAGACCGGCCGGGTCGTCGGAGTCCGGGATGCAGTGCAGCACGGAGACGAAGAGCGCGGCGACGGGCTGGTCGAAGTCGATCAGCCGCTCGACCTCGGGGCTGCTGAAGATGCCCTCCGTGTCCCGCATGTCGGCCTGGATGACGGCGGTGTGGGCGTTCTCCTCCAGCAGCGCCCGTCCGTGCGCCAGCACGATCGGGTCGTTGTCGACGTAGACCACCCGCGACCGCGGATCGATCCGCTGCGCGACCTGGTGGACGTTGTCCTGGGTCGGCAGGCCCGAGCCGTGGTCGATGAACTGCCGGATGCCGTGTTCACTCGCCAGCCAGCGGACCGCCCGCTGCAGGAAGCGCCGGTTGTTGATCGCCAGCACCTGCGTGCTCGGCACCACCTTGCTCAGCTCGTCGCAGGCCGTGCGGTCGACGGCGTAGTTGTCCTTGCCGCCCAGGTAGTAGTCGTACATCCGCGCGACGCTCGGGATGGTGACGTCGACGGCGCCGGCCTGCGGTGGTGTTTCCTGGCTCATTCCACACTTTCCCGTCGCTTCGACAGCCATCGGCCATGGCGCCGCCGAACCCGTTCCGTGTCGGAACGACCACGCGGCGCAGCGTCCAACATACCTACGCAGGGGCGGTTGTTGCAGACGAGCAGCGGGATAATTCCGCGTTCGCGGCCGCGCACCCGCGTCGGACCGCCGGCGCGGGCGGCCGTGCCCCGCCGATTCTCATCCCCCTCTCACCCGGCGCTTATCGGCCGGTCACCACCGGTTCGTACGGTCGCCGAAGGCTCGTCGCGCACCCGGCCGGGTCCCGGGGCGCGTCTTGGAGGAGAGGCACCGTGTACCACCTGACCGGCGTGACCAAGTGCTACCGCAGCGCCAGGGACGGCGAGGTGGTGCGGGCGCTGGACGGTGTCGGGCTCTTCGTCGAGGACGGTGACGGCCTCGTCGTGCGGGGGCCGGCCGGCGCGGGCAAGTCGACGCTGCTGCGGATCCTGGGCGGGCTGGAGCGGCCGACCCGCGGCAGCGTCGTACTCAACGGCACGGATCTGGCCATGGTCACCGAGTGCCGGCTGGCCCGCATCCGCGCCGAGTCGGTCGGCACGGTCCTCGGCACCGGAGGCGACCTGCCGCCGGGGCTCACCGTCCGGCAGAGCGTGGCCGGTGCGCTCGTACCGCTGGGGCTGCGCCCCGCCGACTGCCGGGAGCTGGCCGATCAGGCGCTGGCGGAGGTCGGTATCACCGGCGAGCAACTGACGTGGCTCACACAGGAGTTGGACGCCGGATCGCAGCGGCTGGTCGCACTGGCACGGGCGCTGGTGAAGCGGCCGTCGGTGCTGCTGGCGGATCAGCCGACGGCCGGTCTGCCGGCGGGCGCCCGCGCCGGCGTCGTCGCGGTCTTCGCACGCCTGTGGAGCGAGCGGCGGCTCAGCTGCGTCGTGGCCACGGAGGACGAGGCCCTCGCCCGGCACGCGCCGCGGCTGGCGACGCTCTCGCGCGGGAGGGTGACGGCCCTGGAGCGCCGACGCGGCGCGGGACCGGCGGTCCCTTCTGGCCGCCCGGCCACCCGGCCGGTACAAGGGAGGCATGACAGAAGAGATGAGTGAGCCGGCGGCCATAGCGGAGGCCTTACCCGGCGTGGCGGAGATGGTCCGGGCCAATCAGGCGAACTGGGACGCCCGCACGCCGATCCATGTGGCGAGCGCGTTCTACGGGCTGGACGGCTCCCGTACCGCCGAGGACTGGTTCGCACCGTTCGAGTGGACGGACCTCGGCGATCTGACCGGGCGGGAGGTGCTGCACCTGCAGTGCCATCTGGGCACCGAGACCGCCGCGTTCGCCGAGCGGGGCGCCGCGCGCACCGTGGGGCTCGACTTCTCCGCCGCGGCGGTCGAGGCGGCCCGGCGGCTCGCCGACGCGGCGGGCCGCCGGGTGGAGTTCGTCCAGGCGGATGTGCACCGGGCCGTGGAGGCACTGGGCGGCCGCCGGTTCGACGTGGTCTACACCGGCAAGGGGGCGTTGTGCTACCTGCCGGATCTGACGGCCTGGGCGGGGATCGTCAGCGCGCTGCTCCGGCCCGGCGGGACGCTGTACCTGGTCGAGTTCCATCCGCTGCTGGACGCCCTCGGTCCGGCGCCGAGCCCGGACCCGCTGCGGCAGCAACTGACGCTCCGCTACGACTACTTGGCGGGGCGCGGCGCCATCCGGAGCGATGCGCCCCGCACCTACACCGACGGCCCGCCGGTGCAGGGGGCGACGACCAGCTACGAATGGCGGCACGGGCTCGGCGAGGTCGTCTCCGCCGTGGTGGGCGCGGGGCTGAGCGTCCAACTGGTGCGGGAGACCGAGCTGTTGCCCTGGAAGCGGTTCGACTCGATGGTGCCGGCCGACAACGGCTGGTGGCGGCTGCCGCCCTCGGAGCCGATCATCCCGCTGCTGTACGCCCTGCGTGCGGTGAAGCCGGCGGCCTGAGCCGGCGGGCCGGGCGCCCCTGGCGCCTCACGCCCGCCGGTAGACCGAACGCAGCAGCTGGTCCTTGGCCGGCCCGGTGACCCGCCACCGCAGGTACCACTCGTCCGCCGCGACGGTGGTGAAGGTCCCCTCGTAGCGGTCCGCGGAGCAGGGGTGGACGGCGCTCCACCGTCCGCCCCTGAGGTCGAGGTCGTGGAAGGGCCGGCCGTCGGCGAAGCGGATCTCGGCGGTGCCGTCGGGGCGCGGGCGAAGGCGCAGGGTGCGGCTCGCCGGGTACTCCGTGCCGTCCCACGTCAGCCGCCCCTCCTCGACGTGCAGCAGCTCCTCGCCGTCCGACGGCTCCCCGCCCCCGGCCGGCCGGAACTCCGCGGTCCCGCGGAAGCGGCCCTCGACGCCGGCCCGCAGGTCGTCCACGGTGCGCTCGACGCGCCAGCGGCCGGCGAGGTAGGCGGCGACGTCGGTGACCGGGTACGGCACCGCCTCCGGCGCGCACCGCGGCCCCGCCTCCGGCACCGGCCCGCTCCATGACATCCCCGACATGCCCCCATTCTCCCGCCCGCCCCTGACGTCACCCCATCGGCCCCGCCCAGGGGGTGTCTCCCCGGTCTCCGGCCCCTCGTACCGTGCGGACCCGCGGTGCCCGCCTTACGCTCGGTGCAGTGATCGTCACCGAGGTCCGGTGGCCGTACGCCGTCGGCCAGGGCGGCACGCCCGTCCGCCGCCGCCTCGTACGAGCCCGGAGACCGGAGGCCCCCATGCCGGAGCTGTTCATCGGCGGTCAGTGGACCGCAGCGGCCGACGGGCAGGTGCGGGAGATCCGCTGCCCGGCGGACGGCACGCTGGTCGCGACCGTCGACGAGGGCGGGCCGAAGGACGCGGCGGCCGCGATCACCGCCGCCCGTCTGGCCTTCGACGACGGGCCCTGGCCGCGGACCCCGACGGACGAGCGCGGCCGGCTGGTGCTGCGCGTCGCCGAGCTGCTGGAGCGCGACAAGGACGCGCTGGCCCGCGCGGAGTCGCTGGACACCGGCAAGCGGCTGGTCGAGAGCGCCTACGACATGGACGACATCGCCAAGTGCTTCCGCTACTTCGGCAACCTGGGCGCGGCCGGCGGCACCGACCGGGTGGTGGACACCGGCATCGCGGAGACGGACAGCACGGTGCGGCACGAGCCGGTCGGCGTCTGCGCGCTGATCACCCCGTGGAACTATCCACTGCTGCAGACCGCCTGGAAGGTCGCGCCCGCGCTCGTCACGGGCAACACGTTCATCCTCAAGCCCAGCGAGCTGACCCCGCACACCGCCATCCACCTGATGCGGCTGCTGGCCGAGGCCGGGCTGCCGGACGGCGCCGGCAATCTGGTGCTGGGCACCGGCCCGGAGGTGGGCGCGCCGCTGACCGAGGACCCTCGGGTGGACATGGTGTCGTTCACCGGTGGTCTGGCCACCGGCCGGCGCATCATGGCCGCGGCCGCCCCCACGGTGAAGAAGATCGCCCTGGAACTGGGCGGGAAGAACCCGAACATCGTCTTCGCGGACGCCGACTTCGACACCGCGGTCGACTACGCCCTGACGGCGGTCTTCCTGCACTCCGGGCAGGTCTGCTCGGCGGGCGCCCGGCTCCTGGTCCAGGACGAGCTGCACGACGCGTTCGTCGACGAGCTGGTCTCCCGTGCCCAGCGGATCCGGCTGGGCGGGCCGTTCGACGAGCACGCCCGCACCGGGCCGCTGATCTCGGCCGCGCACCGCGCGAAGGTCGAGGCGTATGTGGCGTCCGGGCTGGAGGAGGGCGCCGTGCTGCTCTGCGGCGGCTCGGCGCCCGACGACCCGTCGCTGGCCAACGGCTTCTACTACCTGCCGACCGTCCTGGACGAGTGCACCCCGGACATGTCCGTCGTACGGGACGAGTCCTTCGGGCCGGTGCTGACCGTCGAGCGCTTCCGCGACGAGAACGAGGCGGTCTCGCTCGCCAACGACACGGTCTACGGGCTGGCCGGGGCGGTGTGGACGCAGGACAGCGAGCGCGCCCACCGGGTGGCGGCCCGGATGCGCGCGGGAACGGTGTGGATCAACGACTTCCATCCGTACGTGCCGCAGGCGGAGTGGGGCGGGATGAAGCAGTCGGGCGTGGGGCGGGAGCTGGGTCCCGCCGGGCTGGCGGAGTACCAGGAGGCCAAGCACGTCTGGCGCAATACCGCGCCACGGCCGCAGAGGTGGTTCGAGTGACGGATCGCGGATCCGTGCACCCCCCGGCCGGGGACGATCATTCGCACGACGACGCCTCGCTCGCCGAACTCGGCTACAAGCCCGAACTCAAACGCACCCTGGGCAACTTCCATACCTTCGCCGCAGGCATCAGCTACATCTCGATCCTCACCGGTACCTTCCAGCTGTTCTACTTCGGTGTCGCCCACGGCGGCCCGGCGTACTGGTGGTCCTGGCCGATGGTCTTCGTCGGACAGCTGATGGTGGCGCTGTGCTTCTGCGAGCTGGCCGCCCGCTATCCGGTGGCCGGCTCGATCTACAACTGGGCCAAGAAGCTCGGCGGCCCGCACATCGGCTGGCTCGGCGGCTGGATGATGCTGACCGCGACCATGGTCTCGCTGTCGGCGGTGGCGCTGGCCTATCAGGTGACGCTGCCGCAGATCTCGTCGTGGTTCCAGTTCATCGGCGACGGCACCGGGCAGTCGGCGGCCGCCAACGCGGTGGTGCTCGGCACCGTACTCGTCACCTTCACCACCCTGGTCAACGCGTTCGGCGTCAAGCTGATGGCGCGGATCAACTCGGCCGGCGTGGCCATCGAGCTGATCGCCGCCATCGTCCTGATCGTGCTGCTCGCCGCGCACATCACCCGCGGTCCGGGCGCGGTGACCGACACCTTCGGGCTGGGCGAGGGCGAGACCCTCGGCTACTTCGGGGCGTTTCTGACCGCGTCGCTGGCCTCGGCGTATGTCATGTACGGCTTCGACACGGCCTCGTCGCTCGGCGAGGAGTCCAAGGACCCCGGCCGCAACGCGCCCCGGGCGATCCTGCGCGCGCTGGTCGCGTCCTTCCTCATCGGCGGACTGATCCTGCTCTTCGCCCTGCTCTCGGTGCCCGACCTGCACGCCGAGGAGCTGTCCGTGGACGGACTGCAGTACGTCGTCCTCGCCACCCTCGGCTCGACGGTGGGACAGATCGTGCTCTGGTGCGTGGTCATCGCGATCACCGTGTGCGAGCTGGCGGTGCACACCGCGGGCATCCGGCTGGCGTTCGCGATGGCCCGGGACAACAATCTGCCGGCCGCCTCGCTGCTCGCCAAGGTCAGTCCGCGCTTCCAGACGCCGGTGCTGCCCGCCGTCGTGATCGGTCTGGTGGCCATCGGCATCCTGGTGATCAACGTCAACCAGCCGCAGATCTTCTCGGTGATCACCAGCATCGCGATCATCATGATCTACCTGGCCTATCTGTCGGTCACCCTGCCGATGCTCGTCCAGCGGCTGCGCGGCAAGTGGACCCCGCTGGAGGGGAGGTTCTCGCTGGGCAGGTTCGGCCTGCCGGTGAACGTCCTCGCCGTCCTCTGGGGCATCGGGATGTCCCTCAACCTCGCCTGGCCGCGCGCCGCCGTCTACAACGCGACCGGCCCGCAGCACTGGTATCTGCGCTGGGGCGCCTTCCTGTTCATCGGCGTCGTCGCGATCGGCGGCTTCGCCTACTACTGGTTCGTCCAGCGCAAGCGGACCGGCGTCCTGGCCATGCACGCCGCCGTCGGCCCCGACGACGGCGGCCCGGGCGGCCCGGGCTCCTCCACCACCCCCACCCCCTGACGGGAGACGGCGCGATGCCCCAAGAGACCCCCGTGGAAGAGTTCGACTACGTCGTGGTCGGCGGCGGCACGGCCGGCGCCGTCGTGGCGGCGCGGCTGAGCGAGGACCCCTCGGTCACGGTCTGCCTGCTGGAGGCCGGCCCGTCCGATGTCGGCGATGACAACGTGCTGCGCCTGGATCGCTGGATGGGCCTTCTGGAGTCCGGTTACGACTGGGACTACCCCGTCGAGCCACAGGAGAACGGCAACGACTTCATGCGGCACGCCCGTGCCAAGGTGCTCGGCGGCTGCTCCTCGCACAACTCCTGTATCGCCTTCTGGGCCCCGGCCGAGGACCTCGACGAGTGGGCCGCGCGGGGCTGCCAGGGCTGGAGCGCGGCCGACTGCTTCCCGCTCTACCAGCGGCTGGAGAGCAACGACGCACCCGGCGACCACCACGGCCGCTCCGGCCCGGTCACCCTGCGCACCGTCCCGCCGCGCGACCCGTGCGGGGTGGCCCTGCTGGAGGCCTGCGCGGCGGCCGGCATCCCCACCACCCCGTTCAACACCGGCAAGACCGTGGTCCGCGGCGCGCACTGGTTCCAGATCAACTGCCGCCCGGACGGCACCCGTTCCTCCGCGTCGGTCTCCTACCTCCACCCCGTCATGGACACCCGCCGCAATCTCGACGTACGCACCGGGCTGCAGGCCAAGCGTCTGAACTTCACCCCCTCCCGGCGCTGCACCGGCGTGGAGTACCTCTCCCCCGACCTCTTCCACACCCGTAGCGTCAACGCCCGCCGCGAGGTCGTCGTCTCCTGCGGGGCCATCGACACCCCCAAGCTGCTGATGCTCTCCGGCATCGGCCCGGCCGACCACCTGAGGTCCATCGGCATCGAACCGCTCGTCGACGCACCGGGCGTGGGCGAGAACCTCCAGGACCACCCCGAGGGCGTGATCATGTGGGAGGCCAAGCAGCCCATGGTGACCTCCTCCACCCAGTGGTGGGAGATCGGCATCTTCGCCGACACCGAGCCCGGCCTGGACCGCCCCGACCTGATGTTCCACTACGGCTCGGTGCCCTTCGACATGAACACCTACCGCCGCGGCTACCCCACCTCGGACAACGCCTTCTGCCTCACCCCGAACGTCACCCGCGCCCGCTCCCGCGGCAGCGTCCGTCTGCGCACCCGCGACTTCCGCGACAAACCCAAGGTCGACCCCCGCTACTTCACCCACGAACACGACGTACGGGTCATGACCCACGGCCTCCGCCTCGCCCGCGAGATCGCCGCCCAGGCCCCGCTGGCGAGCTGGGCCGGCGTCGAACTCGCCCCCGGCCCCTCCGCCCACTCCGACGACGACCTGCTCGCCTACATCCGCGACACCCACAACACCGTCTACCACCCCGCCTGCACGGTCCAGATGGGCGCTCCCGGCGACGACGCCGCCCCGCTCGACCCCCAGCTACGGGTCAAGGGCGTCACCGGCCTGCGGGTGGCCGACGGCTCGGTGATGCCGTTCCTGACCACCGTGAACCCCTGCATCACGACGATGATGATCGGGGAGAAGTGCGCCGACATGATCCGGGGCGGCTGATCGCGACACCCCCGACCGCCCCTGCGCATCCCGCCACGGCCACGCGCCTCCTGGTCCGCCCTCCCGGATCCCGGCACGACCGGATCCCGGCACGACAAAGACCTACGAGGTGGGCTCCCTTCGCCGGCATTGTCCGGATCAGGTGCTTGGGGGTCGCCGTCCGGTCTCACGACCTTTCAGCCTCTCAGCCCGACCTTCCTTCTTGTCCTCGGCGAGAGCCAGAGCTCCCTTACCCCGAGGCCAGTCCGGTCGAACTCCCTCGCTCGCCCCGTAGGCCGGTCTTCAGGATACTCCCGGACAAGGGGAATGGAACAGTCAAATCGGATAAGTTGCCGGGATTTCCCGAAGGGCACTCGACCCCGACCCTCAAAACGAAGAAAACCCCTGATCAACAGGGGTTTTTCGCTGGTGTCCGAGGGGGGACTTGAACCCCCACGCCCGATAAAGGGCACTAGCACCTCAAGCTAGCGCGTCTGCCATTCCGCCACCCGGACTAGGTGTGATCTTCGCGGGGCGTTCCCCGCGGCGACATGGATAACAATACCAAGGTTTCGGAGTGCCTTTCACCTGCGTATCCGTGCGGGACATAAGCTCCGCTTATGGGCCATGACGGACACATCGCTCATCTTGCTGGGCCGCGCAGGCCACGGGCTCTTTCGCCGCTGCGGGAGCATCTGCGGGACACGTTCTGGTTCGCTCCGACCGCGGGGCTGCTCGGTGCGGTGCTGCTGTGGTGGGCTGCGTCGGCCGTCGACCTGGAGATCGTCGCGCTGCTGCAGCGCGAGCGGGCGTACGGCGCGGTCCGGGAGCTGATGTCGATCGCGGACGACGCCAAGACGATCGTGACGACGATCAGCGCGGCGATGATGACCTTCATCGGCGTGGTCTTCAGCATCTCGCTGGTCGCGGTGCAGATGGCCAGCGGGCAGCTCACCCCGCGGGTGGTGCGGATCTTCGTCCGGAGCCGGATCAGCAAGATCACGCTCACCGTCTTCCTGGCGACGTTCCTGTTCTCGCTGCTGGTGCTCACGTCCTATGAGAGCGAGAGCAGCGCGCGGGAGGTCACCTCCGTACCGGTCGTGCAGAGCCTGCTGACGCTGGTGCTGGTGGGGCTGAGTCTGGTGCTGTTCATCGCGTATGTGTCCTCCACGCTGCGGCTGATGCAGGTGGGGCCGGTGGTGGACCGGATCACGCGGGAGACGCTGCGGATGCTGGCGCGGCAGGCTCCGGGCAGTGAGGACGGCGAGGACGATGCGGGGGTGCGGGCACCGGAGACCGGATGGCTGGCGCATGAGGGGCGGGCGGGGGTGGTGCGGGATGTGCATGTGGCGCGGCTGGTGCGGGTGGCGCGGCGGCAGGGCGTCGTACTGCGGCTGATCCCTCGCATCGGGGACTTCGTGACGCCGGGGACGCCGATGCTCGCGGTGCACGGCGGGACGCCGCCGCGGCGGGTGCTGTTGCGGTACACGGTCTCGGTCGGCGTCGAGCGCACCTTCCACCAGGATCTCGGGCTGGGGCTGCGGCAGTTGTCGGACATCGCGCTGCGCGCGCTGTCGCCGGCGGTGAACGATCCGACCACGGCCGTGCAGTGCCTGGACCGGATCGTGCAGATCCTGGCGGTGGTGGTGCACCGGCCGCTCGGGACGGTGCACCACCGTGACCGCCGGGGTGTGGTGCGGCTGACGCAGCGGGTACCGGGGTGGGCGGATCTGGTGGATCTGGGGCTGACCGAGGTCCGGGCCGCCTCGGTGCACAGCCCGCAGGTGACGCGACGGCTGCTGGCCGGCATCGACGATCTGCTGCTGCTCGCACCGGAGGACCGGCGGGAGCCGCTGGTGCGGCACCGCGAGCTCCTGCTGAAGGCGCTGGAGCAGGCGATGCCGGAGGCCGCGGACCGGCGGTTCGCCGCGCGTCCCGACCGGCAGGGGATCGGCTAGGAGGCGGGCCGGCCGCGCCGTCCGCCCGGGGGTCCGTCGGGCGGGCCCCGGGTGCCCGCCGCCCCGTGGCCGGCGGCCGGCTACGGCATCAGGTGGTAGTCCGGGAAGTTGCCCGGCAGACGCTCGGTGGCCGGACCCTCGGTCACCGCACGCACCAGGAGTTCGCCGCCGACGAAGGCGCCGCTCCAGGAGTTGCCGAAGCCGCCGAAGAGCTCGTCGCGGTCGCCGCGGGAGCGGGGCTTGTTGTGGCCGACCTTGAAGGCGCGGATCTGGGGCGCGAGGCGGTCGTAGGTGTCCTTGTCGTCGCAGGAGAGGCTCGCGACCAGGGCGCCGTTGCTGGCGTTCATGGCGGCGAGCAGTTCGGCTTCGGTGTCGACGAGGACGACGGTGTCGACTGGGCCGAAGGGCTCGGCGTGGTGGAGGGGCGAGGAGGGCGGCGGGGCCAGAAGGGTGGTCGGCGGGAGGTAGGCGGAGGTGTCCTGGTCGGGCAGGAAGTGGCCGTCGCCGAGGGCGCCCCGGTGCAGGGGGACGGCACCCCGGGAGACGGCCTCGGTCGTGAGGTCGTCGAGTTCCTTGGCCTTGGCCGCGTTGATCAGGGGGCCGAAGTCGAGTTCGGGGAGCGGGTCGGCGGGATCGGCGACGGCCAGGGGGTGGCCGAAGCGGACGCTGCGTACGGCCGGGAGGTAGGCGGCGAGGAAGTCGGCGAAGGCGTCGCGCTGGACGACGAAGCGGGGGTAGGCGGTGCAGCGCTGTTTGGCGTAGTCGAAGGTCTTGCGCAGCAGGGGGGTGAGGGAGGGCCAGTCGGTGTAGTGCCAGATCCCCCAGGTGTTGAGGCCCTCCTGTTCGAGGATGTGGCGTTTGCCGAGGTCGGCGACGGCGGTGGCGACGCCGGCGCCGGTGTCCCGGCCGCCGACGAAGGAGACGCAGCCGATCTCGGGTGAGCGGACGAGGGCGGGCGAGAGCTCGCCGCCGCTGCCGCTGACGAGGGTGGCCGGGACGCCCTCCCGGGCGGCCAGCGCGCAGGCCAGGGTGAGGCAGACCAGGCCGCCGTCGGTGGGCGTCTTGGCGATCACGGCATTGCCCGCCAGCGCCTGGACGAGCATCGCGTGGATCAGGACCGACATCGGGTAGTTCCAGCTGGCGATGTTGCTGACCGGTCCGGGCAGCGGGGTGCGGTCGGCGAGCATCCGGTCGATCTCGTCGACGTACCAGCGGACGCCGTCGATGGCGCGGTCGACATCGGCCTGGGCGAGCTTCCAGGGCTTGCCGATCTCCCAGACCAGCAGCAGGGCGAGCAGTTCGCGGTGTTCGGTGAGGGCGTCGAGGGTGGCGGAGATCCGGGCCTTGCGCTCGGCCAGGGGGACCTGGCGCCAGGCGCGGTGCTGGTCGAGGGAGGCGCGTACGGCGTGCCGCGCGGTGTCCGCGTCGAGGCGGGGCGGGCCGGCGATGGGGGTGCCGTCGATGGGGCTGGTGGCGGGCAGCGGATCTCCGTCCGGGTGCCAGGCGGCGGCCCAGAGGTTGAGGGCGTGATCGTCGCGGAACGCCTCGGGGGCGGCCGCCAGGCTGCGTTGCCAGGCGTCCTGCCAGGACGTACCGGGCTTGAGGGCCAGGGTCGGGGTGGTGTCGGGGGTGGGTGCCATCGGTTGTCTCCGCTCTCGGTGCACGGCCGGAGGGGCAGGGTGGTGGCGCTCGGGCGGCTCCCTGAGAAGCCGTTACCGGACGGTAGTGGGCGGGGTGGCACCGGGGGGCGGTCCGGCGTCAGGTATGGCGAGTGTCACTCTTCGTGGGCGGCGGGGCCACCTGGGTGAGGCGAGTGGTGGGCGGGTCGCTCCCGCCCCTGGCCGCACGGCACCCACCCGCTCCCGTCTGCCGGTGGCTCTCCCTCGCCCACCCGTCGGAGGCTGCTGATCGGCGGTCAGGTGCGCATGCCCGGCACAAGATGGGGCCGCCGCAGGACCTGCCGCACGTCATGACGCCGATCACCGAGTTCGCCGCCACCGTGCCCGCCACGGCACGCGCCGCCGACCTGGTCTCGATGGCGTTCCGAAGTTCGGGGCCGGCCCTAGAGCAGCCACTTCCCCTCACGCATAAGTGTCCGCCCCTTCATCTCCGGAACCGTTCCCCACGCCTGCAGAACCTCCGGCATGACCTGGAAGAAGACGTACGAGGAGTGGTCCTTCCGAGGATCCCAGCCGTCCTTGGCCGCGAAGGCATCGCCCACCCCGGCTGGAAGCTCCTCGCGGGTCAGCATGCGCGCGGTGCCGTGGACCAGGACCACGTCCCGGGTGTGGCCGAAACAGAGGCGGACCTGTCCGTTGGCGGAAAGGTTGCGCCCAGTCGGATTGGTGACGCGGGTGGCCAGCCACACGGTCTCCCCGTCCCACCAGAAGGCAAGCGGAACAAGGCACGGCTCGCCGGTGGCGTCGGCCGTGGCGACCCATACATCGTTGTCCCGCGCGAGCCGTTCCAGCGCCTCGCGCTTGCGCTGCTCCGGGCTCCGGGGTCCGCGTGGACGAGAATCAACTGAGGTCATGGCGCGAGGTTATGGCGTGTGGCACCCCACCACATCCGTCAGCGGAACTAGGACTCGGGGCCGAGGAGTCGAGGCCGAGGAGTCAGGGCCGAGGAGTCGGGGGTCCGCACCCCGAACACCCCAAGGTCGAGTAATCCGTGTGCGTCTGTCAGTGACCGGCCGTACGATTCGCGCCATGGCGACCACATGCGTCCCAGACGCCGCCGAGGCCAATGAGCGCATACGCGCGTTCATGGCCGCCCGCACAGGTCGGCCCCTGTGGCCCGACGAGCAGGACGAGTACGAGCAGTTGCTCGCGGCATGGGCCGCTTCGGCACGAAGGGGAACGAACCTCTGACGCCGAGCTGCCGCGGTGCGGAGAGTCTTGCCCTGGCCTCATCTCATGCCGAGAACATCGCGGAACATGGCGACGTCTCCTGCGCCTTCCCCCCGTGGGAACTTGACCACCAACGCCCGCGGAGCGGCGAGTTGACGGTGGGAAGGCTACGAGCCGGCCGTTCGTGAGGCGACGTACTTCACGGCCGACGCGCCGCGTGATCAGCTCTCGGGTCCTGCGTCTGCGCCCTCGCGGGGTCCGTTCCCGGCCGCACCCTGATCGGCGATCGCTTTATGGTGGCGGACCACCTCGTCGATGATGAAGTTCAGGAACTTCTCGGCGAACGCCGGGTCCAGTCGGGCGTCCTCGGCCAGTCGGCGCAGCCGCTCGATCTGGGCGGCCTCACGGGCCGGGTCGGCGGGCGGCAGGCTGTGCCGGGCCTTGAGCTCACCGACCTGCTGTGTGCACTTGAAGCGCTCGGCGAGCAGATGGACCAGGGCGGCGTCGAGGTTGTCGATGCTGCTGCGCAGGTAGCCCAGCCGCTCGCGGGCCGCGTCGTCGGCGACGGAGGCCTCTTCGCCGGCCGCCGGTGCTGTCCCTTCGCTCATGTACCTCTCGCCATTCATGGTCGGTCGTCCGGTGCTTCGGTCCTGATCGGGTGAAGGTTACCCGGCCGGCGGCAGGCGCCCTGGGCTGGTCTCGCGGATCGGACGCGTGGCGGGCGCGGGCCCTGGGCCGGACCGTCCCTACTCCGTCTCGCGCACCCGCTCGTGGTACGTACGGCGGGTGTGCTCGGTGTGGGCGCGCATGAGGGTCGTGGCGCGCTCCTCGTCTCGGGCGGCGATCGCCGCGATCAGCTCGCGGTGCTCGCTCCACGACTTCCTGCCGCGCTGCCCGGCGACCGATGCGTGGTACCAGCGCACCCGCCGCCCGACCTGCGCGGAAAGCTCCGCCAGAACCGCGTTGCCGGCCAGCTCCCTCACCTTGGCGTGGAACGCGGCGTCGGCCGCCACCGCGTCGTCCACCGCGTCGGTTGCCACCGCGCGCTCGCCCTGGGCGCACAGCCGCTCCAGCTCCGCGATCCCCGCCGCGCCGGCGTTGGCCGCGGCCAGTCGGGCGGCCTCCGCCTCCAGCAGCGTACGGACCGTCAGCAGCTGGTCGGCCTCCTCCTCGGTGGCCTCGTGGACGAACGCCCCCTGCGCCGGCCGCAGATCCACCCAGCCGTCGGTGTTGAGCCGCTGCAGCGCCTCGCGGACCGGCTGCCGGGAGACGCCGAGGTGCTCCGCCAGCTCACTCTCGACCAGATGCCGGCCGGGTGGCAGCGCACGGGTGGTGATCAGTTCGAGCAGCGCCTCGTAGACGCGCTCGCGCAGCGGACCGGGGCGTTCGAGCTTCGGCACGGTGCCCTGCGGCAGCCCTTCGGACAGCATCGAGGTCCCCTCCGTGGACGCGTGCGGAGCCCTGCGGATCGGTGATCGGCTCTCGCCGAGGAGCGATTGGCTATCGTCTACAGTCTACCGGGCTCCCTTCCGCCACGCCGGAGGCCGGGACGGCCGACCGCCGGGCGCACCGCGCCCCGACGGCAGCCAACCCCTCGGCGAATGACGCCGGTTGGGCCCGGACGGCCGAGCCGGCCGCGCGCCGAGCCGCCGGGGGCCGGCACACCCGCCGTATGCAGGACAATGAGGGCGCCAAGGTCACCGGAACGAGTGGGACTGATCAAGCCATGGGACGTGTCACGGAACGACGCAAGGTGATCCGCATCCGCGACGGTGCCGTGAGCACCCGCCCGGACACCCTCGTCGCCGAGGAGCCGATGGAGATCCGGCTCGGCGGCAAACCGCTGGCGATCACGATGCGCACGCCCGGTGACGACTTCGCGCTGGCCGCGGGCTTCCTCGTCAGCGAGGGCGTCCTGGCGCGCGCCGACGAGCTGGCGAACATCGTCTACTGCGCGGGGGCGACCGGCGAGGGCGGCGCCAACACGTACAACGTCGTCGATGTGCGGCTCGCGGACGGGGTGCCGGTCCCGGACATCACCCTGGAGCGCAACGTCTATACGACGTCGTCGTGCGGGCTGTGCGGCAAGGCCAGCCTGGAGGCGGTGCGCACCACCACCCGCTGGCCGCTGGACGCCTCCCCCGGCACCCCGGCCCGCCTCGCACCCGCCACCCTCGCCGCCCTCCCCGACCGACTGCGAGCCGCCCAGCAGGTGTTCGACCGGACCGGGGGCCTGCATGCCGCGGCGTTGTTCACCACCGACGGGGAACTGCTCGACGTACGGGAGGACGTGGGGCGGCACAACGCGGTGGACAAGATCGTGGGCCGGGCGCTGCAGCAGGGGCAGCTGCCGCTGTCCTCGTGCGTGCTGATGGTCTCCGGGCGGGCGTCGTTCGAGCTGGCGCAGAAGGCCGTGATGGCGGGGATCCCGGTGCTGGCCGCGGTCTCGGCCCCGTCCTCGCTCGCCGTCGACCTGGCCCAGGAGACCGGGCTGACCCTGGTCGGCTTCCTGCGCGGCTCCTCGATGAACGTGTACGCGGGTGAGCACCGCCTCGCCCTGGGCACCACGGCCGCCACCGGCTGAGGCGTCGCACGGGGACGGGCGGCCGGCTTCACCACCGGCGGGACACATCCCCGCGCACGTCAGCCGGGCGGCGTCCGTTCGTCCCATACGTCATCCGTCCCGTACGTCATCCGGAGCCACGGGCAGCGGCTCCCCCACCAGCGGCTCACTCCCCCGGCAGCGCGATCCGGGTCAGCAGCGCGATCAGCTGCTCGCGCTCGGCGGGGGTGAGCGCCGCGGTCAGCTCCGCGTTGGCCTCGTCGCCGAGCCGCTGGGTGCGGCGCAGGCGCCGCCTGCCGTCGGCGGAGATCTCGACGGCGTTCTTGCGCCGGTCCTTGGGGTCGGGAGTGCGGGTGACCAAGGCGTCCTTCTGCAGGTCGTTGACGATCGCGACCATGTCCTTGGGGTCGATGCCCAGGGTCCGGCCGAGCTCCGCCTGGGAGACCGGGCCGAGCTCGTCGACCGCCGACAGGACGGCGTGATGCATCATCCGCATGCCCTCGGCGGCGAGGGCCTCGGCGACCAGACGGTGGCCGCGGGCGGCGGCGCGGCCCAGGAGCCAGCTGGGGAGCGCGCGGATGCGGCTGGGGGCGTAAGAGGTGTCGGCCATGGGTCCACCGTATCGAGAATCCATTGGGCCTCCCCATGAAAAGTCACGGAAATCCATTGGCTTCCCCAACGACTTCGGCTTATCGTTGGGGAACCCAATGAAACGGCCGGTGTCCGCCGGCCCGAACCTCACGGAGGTGGCGGCCCATGCGCCGAGTCCGATTCCACGCCTACGGCGGTCCGGAAGTCCTGCGCGTCGAGGAGGCCGAGGCGCCGGTGCCGGGCCCCGGGGAACTCCTGGTGCGCACCGAGGCGATCGGTGTGACGCTGCCGTGCGTACGGCGGCTGCGCGGCGACGGCAAGGGCGGCGGCGATCCGCTCCCCGCTACGCCCGGCGGGGAGATCGCCGGCGAGGTCGTCGCGCTCGGCCCGGACGTCACCGGCTTCGCCGTGGGCGACCGCGTCACCTCGCTCACCCTCACCGGCTCGTACACCGAACTCGCCCTCGCGCCCGTCTTCCTGGCGAGCCGGATACCCCAGGGGGCCAGCGCCGTGGAGGCGGTGGCGCTGGTGCGCAGCGGGCATGTCGCGCTCGCCGCGCTCAGCACCGCAGCGCCGCGGGGCGCCGAATCCGTGCTGATCACCGGCGCGGCCAGCGGCACCGGGCACCTCGCCGTCCAACTGGCCAAGCTCCAAGGGGTGCCGCGGGTGGTCGCCGCGGTCGGTTCGGCCGCCAAGGCGGAGTTCCTCCGCGGGCTCGGGGCCGATGAGGTGGTGACCTACGACCAGGAGTCCTGGGGCGAGCCGGTCGACATCGTCCTGGACGGCGTCGGCGGGGAGCTGCTGCCGCGGGCGCTGGCCGCCCTGGCGGAGGGCGGTCGGCTGGTCTTCTTCAACTCCGGTGGCGGCACGGTCCCGGCGCATGCGCTGCTGGCCGGCTCCAAGACGGTCACCGGGCTGACGATGCGCCGGTTCGCCACCGTCCACCGGGAGCTGTACGAGCAGCACCGCGCGCAGCTGTGGGAACTGGCGCGGTCCGGCCGGCTGCGGGCCGCCGTCCACGCCGAACTGCCGCTGGACGAGGCCGCCAAGGCGCACGAGATCATCGAGGCCAGGGCCAATCTCGGCAAGGTGGTGCTGCGGCCGTGACGCACCGTGGGCACGGACCGGGCGTGCCGTACCCCGCGGTCCTGCGGCACACCCGGCGCACCCGGCTCGCGCAGCGCACCCGGCGCACCCGGCGCAGTGCCTGCGGGCCGGGTGAGTGAATTCCGGCTGTGGCGCCGAGAACCGATGCAGGCTCCTTGTCGCGGTCCGCACGCGGCAGTAGCTTCCGTCAGGGATGCACATAGGACGTGGGATGTCCTGATGACCCGACCGCCGATCCCTCGAAGGGCAGGCCGGACCATGACGTCAGTTCTCCGCGCACACCCCAGCCCCCGCCGCAGACCCCGGCACCGCCGCGCCACCGCCACGCTCGCGGTGCTGACCGCCTCAGTCCTCGCGCTGCTGCCGACCGCCCCGGCACAGGCCGCGCCTGACGAGGCGTCGGGCGGTGGTCCCGCCGCGACGGCGCCGCCGCCCGCGGGCGGTTTCGAGCAGCAGATCCTCTTCAAGGCCTCCCAGGAACGGGGCTACTTCTGCTTCCGGATACCAGCCGTCGTGCAGTCCGCGCGCGGCACCCTGCTCGCGTTCGCCGAGGGCCGCCGGCACGACTGCGGCGACTCCGGCGACATCGACCTGGTCCTCAAGCGCTCCACCGACGGCGGCCGCACCTGGGGCCCGCTCCAGGTCGTCAACCAGGGCGGCGGAGACACCCACGGCAACCCGGCCCCGATCGTCGACCGCCGCACCGGCCGGATCGTCCTCGCCGAGACCTACAACAAGGGCCGCGACGACGGCCTCAGCTGCGATGTCCCCTGCGACCGCACCCCGCACCTCCAGTACAGCGACGACGACGGCACGACCTGGTCCGCGCCCCGCGACCTGACCCCCGGCATCCGTCCCCCGCAGTGGAACTCCTGGTACGCCACCGGGCCCGTGCACGGCATCCAGCTCGCCCACGGGCGGCACGCCGGCCGGCTGGTCTTCGGCGTCAACGCCGAGAGCTACGCGGACAACCGGGTCACCGCCAACCACGCCGCACTGATCCACAGCGACGACGGCGGCGCCACCTGGAAGGTCGGCGCACTGGACAGCTGGCCCATCGCGGCGAACGGAACGTTTCGTCAGAAGCCCTCGGAGATGACCCTCCTGGAGCGCTCCGACGGCTCGATCTACGTCAACGGCCGCGAACAGGACGGCAGCGACCTGGGTCACCGCGACGCCGCGGTCAGCCGTGACGGCGGCGATTCCTTCACCGCACCGTTCCGCGCCCTGCCCGACCTCTACTCCCCCATGGTGCAGGGCTCGGCGCTGCGGCTGCCGCATCCGTACGGCGGCCGCAGCCGCACCCTGTTCGCGGCCCCCGCCGATCCCGACCGGCGCCGGACCATGACCCTCCGCTCGTCCTGGGACGAGGGCCGTACCTGGGAGGGCGTAGACCGGGGCGCCCGGGTCACCACCGACTGGTCCGGCTACTCGGACCTGGTCGCCATCTCACCCGACGTCACCGGCCTGATGTACGAGGGCGGCGCGGTCGACGCCCGGGACGAGATCCGCTTCGTCCGCTTCACCCAGGACTGGCTCGGCCCGCGCCGCGCCCCGGACCCCACCACCCGCGACGCCGCCCTGGGCGCCCGGCCGGCCCTCGTCCTCGGCGGCGCGAGCACCACGGGCGGCCGGTTCGGCCAGGCCCTCTCCTTCGACGGCAAGGACGACGCCGTACGCCTGCCGTTCCGCGGCTCGCTCCCCCTGGGCGCCCACGACTTCACCTGCAGCCTGTGGTTCCGCTACGACGCCCGGACCGGCGAGCAGCCGCTGCTGTGGATGGGCGGTGTGGGCACCAGGAGCCCGCAGGTCGCGCTGACCGGCGACCCCCGCAACGGCCGGCTGCTGGCCCGCGTCACCGCCGTCGACGGCGCCTCTGCGCCCGCCACCGCCCAGGCCGCGACCGCGGCGGCCTACAACGACGGCGACTGGCACCATCTGGCGCTGCGTCGCACCGGCGGCCGGCTGCTGCTCACCGTGGACGGCACCGAGACCACCGTCGTGGCCGACGTCCCGGGCTCGGTCAGCCGCGGGTCGGTCTTCGGCGTCCACCTCGGTCAGAAGCCGGACGCCCGCGCCCAGTTCACCGGTGCGCTGGACGCGGTACGGGTCTACCGGCGGGCACTGACCGACGCCGAGCTGTCCGCCGTACGCACGGACGACGCCTCGGTGCCCGCGCCGTTGGTGCTGGGGCTGTCGCTGGACCGGGTACGCGGACCGGGCCGGTAGCCCCCCTCGCCGACCGCCGCCGCGGCGGGAGTGGTCTCCCGCCGCGGTTCCGGCTCCGCACCGGCCGCGTACCGCCTCGCCAGCACCGCGCACACCATCAGCTGCATCTGGTGGAACAACATCAGCGGCAGGACCATCAGGCCCGCCTGGGCGCCGAAGAGGACGCTGGCCATGGGGAGGCCGGCGGCCAGGCTCTTCTTGGAACCGGCGAAGGTGATGGCGATGCGGTCCGCACGGGGGAAGCCGAGCCGCTTCGCGCCGTACGAGGTGAGGGTCAGCATCAGCGCGAGCAGTACGGCCTCCACGCCCAGCAGGCACAGCAGCCGCAGCCAGGAGACCTGGTGCCAGATGCCCTGGACCACGCCGGCGCTGAACGCGGCGTAGACCACCAGGAGTATCGAACCGCGGTCCACATAGCCGAGGGCCTTCTTGTGGCGGGCGAGGAAACCGCCCTCCCGACGCCCGCCGGCACCCCGCGCCCGACCCCTCCGGTTCCACCAGCGGCGCAGCACCTGCCCGGCGGCGAACGGGAGCAGCAGCTGGCCGACGATCGAGAGCAGCGAGTCGGCGGAGAAGCCGCCGCCGTTCCCGTGCAGCACGAGCCCCGCCAGCAGCGGTGTGACGACGATGCCGGCGAGGCTGGAGAACGAGCCGGCGCAGATCGCCGCCGCGACATTGCCGCGGGCGAGGGAGGTGAAGGCGATCGAGGACTGGACCGTGGAGGGCACCAGGCACAAGAACAGCAGCCCGGTGTAGAGGGTCGGCGGCAGGACGTACGGGACCAGGCCGCGGGCGGCCAGGCCGAGCACCGGGAAGATCAGGAAGGTGGCGGCCAGGACGGTGAGGTGGAGCCGCCAGTGACGCAGTCCGTCCATCGCCTCGCGGGTGGAGAGCCGGGCGCCGTAGAGGAAGAAGAGCAGTGCGACGGCTCCGGTGGAGGCGCCGTCGGCGACGGTGGCGGCCGCTCCGCGGGCGGGCAGCAGCGCGGCCAGCGCGACGGTGCCCACCAGGGCCAGGATGTATCCGTCCACGGGCAGCCAGGAAGGCGGCTTGAGGGAAGGGCGGCGCATGGTCTCTCTTCGGTCGTCAGGCGGCTCTCGGGCGGCGGCGTGGACGGCGCCCTCTTCAGCGTGCCGGTCCGTGCGGCGATCGGGAACCCCTCTTACCGTGGTGACTGTCATCGCACATCATGATGAGCACCGGAGGGGCCCGTGTTCGAGCCCGCGCAGTTGCGCACCTTTCTGGCCGTGGCGCAGACGCTGAGCTTCACGCAGGCCGCGCACCGGCTCGGGCTGCGGCAGTCGACCGTGAGCCAGCACGTACGGAAGCTGGAGGAGGCCGCCGGCCGTCGGCTGTTCGCACGCGACACCCACGGTGTGGAGCTGACCGAGGACGGCGAGGCCATGCTCGGATTCGCCCGCACGATCCTGGAGGCGAACGAGCGGGCCGCCGGCTTCTTCGCGGGTACCAGGCTGCGCGGCCGGCTCCGCTTCGGCGCCTCCGAGGACTTCGTGCTGACCCGGATGCCGGAGGTGCTGGAAGGGTTCCGCAGGGAGCACCCCGAGGTCGATCTGGAGCTGACCGTCGAGCTGTCGGGGACCCTGCACGAGCTGCTGGCGGCCGGGCGGCTCGATCTCGTCCTCGCCAAACGGCGCCCGGAGGACTCGCGTGGGCGCCTGGTGTGGCGCGACCGGCTGGTGTGGGTGGGCGCCGAGCGGCTGCGGCTGGACCCGGAGCGGCCGGTGCCGCTGGTGGTCTATCCGCCGCCGGCGGTGACCCGGGCCCGTGCGCTGGAGGCGCTGGAGCGCCAGGGCCGGCAGTGGCGGATCGCCTGCACCAGCGGCAGCCTCAACGGACTGATCGCCGCAACCCGGGCAGGTCTGGGCGTCATGGCACATACCAGGGGCATGATCCCGCCTGGTCTGGTCCAGATCCCGCCACGTGCCGGGCTGCCGGAACTGGGCGGGGTCGACTTCGTCCTGTTGCACGGGGAGCGCGACCGCGCGGCGCGGGGCCCGGCGGAGGCGCTGGCGGACGCGATCCTCGCGGGTGGCGACCGACTGCAGCTCCCGTAGCCGCGGGCCCGTTCCGGGCAGTTCGGACGACCGGGATTCCGACCAGGTGTCAGGTGCAGAGATTTGGTGCAGATATGGTCCCGGCGTCGTGATCGTACGGCGTCGAAGTACCCGGATCATGTCCGCTCTTCTCCGGAGTAGCCCGATTTCTTCGCTTGGCCAGTTCCGGCGGGGGCGCGTTCACGCCGTGGTACTGCCCTGCCGGATGCCGTCCCCGTGGGGTACGGTCGCGGCCTTGTGAGCAACACCACGAGGAGCTGGGTCATTGCGCGAGTTCACCGTCCCGCCTTTGGCGACCGCGCCCCGGGTCGGCGGGCTGGCGGACGCCGTCTACGACCACGCCGAGGCCGACCCCGGACACATCGCCCTCGGGCGTAAGGACGACGCGGGGAACTGGCAGGACGTCACCTCCGGACAGTTCCGGGACGAGGTCATCGCGCTGGCCAAGGGCCTGCTCGCACAGGGCGTCCGGTTCGGCGACCGCGTCGGGATCATGTCCCGTACGCGCTATGAGTGGACCCTGTTCGACTTCGCGCTGTGGTCGATCGGCGCGCAGTCCGTACCGCTGTATCCGACGTCCTCGGCCGAGCAGGTCTTCTGGATGCTGCACAACGCGGGCGTCTCGGCGTGCCTGGTCGAGCACGAGGACCACGCGATGACCGTCGGTTCGGTCATCGACCGGCTCCCGCAGCTGCGCAAGCTGTGGCAGCTGGACGCCGACCCGGTGGCCGAGCTGACCGCGGCCGGTGCGCACATCGAGGACGACGTGGTGCACCGGCACCGGATGGCCGTCACCCCGGACGCCATCGCGACGATCATCTACACCTCGGGCACGACCGGCCGCCCCAAGGGCTGTGTCATCACCCACGCCAACTTCATGGCCGAGGCCGACAACATCGTCATGCGCTACGAGACGGTCTTCACCTCGAAGGGGGGCGACGAGGCCGCGACCCTGCTGTTCCTGCCGCTGGCGCACGTCTTCGGGCGGATGGTGCAGGTCGCCGCGGTCCGCGGCCGGGTCAAGCTGGGCCACCAGCCCGAGCTGGCGGCCCGGGCACTCCTGCCCGACCTGCAGGCCTTCCGGCCCACCTTCATCCTCGCGGTGCCGTACATCTTCGAGAAGGTCTTCGCCGCGGCCCGGCGGCAGGCGGAGACGGACGGCAAGGAAGGGCCCTTCGACAAGGCCGTCGACATCGCGGTGCGCTACGCCGAGGCACAGGAGAACAAGGCGTTCGGCACCGGGTCCGGCCCCAGCGCCGCGCTGCGGATGCAGCATCAGCTCTTCGACAAGCTCGTCTACAGCAAGGTCCGTACGGCGATGGGCGGCCGGATGCGGTACGCCATGTCCGGCGGCTCCGCGATGGAGCGCCGGCTGGGGTTGTTCTTCGCCGGCGCCGGAGTGCGGATCTTCGAGGGCTACGGTCTGACGGAGAGCACCGCGGCGGCCACCGCCAACCCTCCCGAGCGGACCCGCTTCGGCTCCGTCGGCACCCCCATCCCCGGCACCACCGTGCACATCGCGGAGGACGGCGAGATCTGGCTGTACGGCGGCCAGGTCTTCCAGGGCTACCACAACGACACCAAGGCGACCGACGCGGTGCTGCACGACGGCTGGTTCGCCACCGGTGACCTGGGCGCCCTCGACGAGGACGGCTATCTGACCATCACCGGGCGGAAGAAGGAGGTCCTGGTCACCTCCGGCGGCAAGACGGTCTCGCCGGTGGGCCTGGAGGAGCGGGTGCGGGCGCATCCGCTGGTCGCCCAGTGCATCGTCGTCGGCAACGACCGGCCGTTCATCGCCGCGCTGGTGACGCTGGACCCGGAGGCGGTCGCGCACTGGCTGGCCATGCGCGGCAAGCCGGAGATGCCGCCGACGGACCTGGTGCGCGACCCGGACCTGGAGACCGAGATCCGGCGCGCCGTCGTCGCCGCCAACACCCTGGTCTCCCAGGCCGAGTCGATCCGTACGTTCCGGATACTGGCCAACCAGTTCAGCGAGGAGCAGGGGCTGCTGACGCCGTCGCTGAAGCTCAAGCGCAAGGCGATCGAGGCGGCGTACTCGGTGGAAGTGGACGCGCTGTACGGGTCGTGAGGGGCGGCGGGCCACCACCGTCCGCGGGCCCGCCACCGCCCGTCCGTGCCGCGGGCCGCGCCTCCGCCGCACGGCGGAGCCGGATCGTCCGCGGGCCCGACGCCGACCGCACCGGCGCTCGGCAGACTCCGGTGCATGCCCTCTCGCCGTCTCACGCTCCTGGGCCGGACAGCCGTCCTGGCCTGCGCCCCGTACCTGACCCTCAAGCTGCTGTGGGTGCTGGGCTTCGACATCGGCGTCGTCGATCCGGATCGCTTCGGCCGCGCCGTCTGGATCGCGGCCAACGCCTTCACCTTCCTCCTCGACGCGATCGCGGCGGCGGTGGCCCACACCCTCACCCGCCCGAATGGCCGGCGCGCCCCGGCGTGGCTGCTGCTCCTGCCGCTGTGGACGGCCTCCGGACTGCTGGTCCCGCTGATCACCGGCGTCGTGGGCGGCAGCCTCGCCGGCCTGGTCACCGGCGCCCGCAACCCGATGGGCTCCGACGACCTCATCGCCCCCTGGGTCTTCGGCGTGGTCTACGGCGGCTTCCTGGTCGAGGGCGTCACCCTGCTCGGCGCCTTCGCGGTGTACGCGCATCAGCGCTGGGGCGGTCTGCTGCGCGCCCCGTTGGGCGGACTCGCCGACACCGGTACCCGGACCGCGCAACGGATCTTCCTCGCGCCGGCCGCGGTGCTGCTGGCGGCGCTGGGCTCGGTCCACGTCCTGTGGGGCGCGGGCTCGGCGCTGGGCGTGGACGCCGCCGAGGCAACCGCCGGGACCGTGATCAGCTCGGCTTCGGACTGGTCGCAGGGCCTGCTCCTGCTCCTCGCCGCCGCCGGACTGCTGCTGCTCCTGCTCCCCCGCCTGACGCCCGGACTGCGGGTGCGCTGGCCGCTCGCGGCGGTCTGGACGGGCGGCGGCACGGCGTTCGCCTGCGGGGGCTGTATGTGGCTGGTGCGGGCGGTGACCGACGGCTTCTCCCCCGGTGCGCCCGCCGTCTCCGGCGGGCTTCCCGGCCTGGTCGGCGCCCTGGAACTCTGCGTCGGACTGACGGTGCTCTGCGCCGGTGCCTTCACGCTCGGCGAACTCACCGCCGACGTGCGCGGGAATGCACGGCGGCGGATGATCGTTGAACGACCTGGAACACGAACGTATACCTAAGGATCGATCCCCCCGTGAGCAAGGTTCCGTCCATCACGCTCAACAACGGCATCGCGATGCCCCAGCTCGGCTACGGTGTCTGGCAGGTCCCCGACGACGAGGCGGCCACCGCGGTCGGCCACGCCCTGGCCGCCGGATACCGCAGCATCGACACCGCCGCGATCTACGGCAACGAGGAGGGCACCGGCAAGGCGCTCGCCGCCTCCGGCCTCCCCCGTGACGAACTGTTCGTCACGACCAAGCTGTGGAACTCCGAGCAGGGCTACGACGCAACGCTCCGCGCCTTCGACTCCTCCCTGGCCAAGCTCGGCCTGGAGTACGTGGACCTCTATCTGATCCACTGGCCGGTGCCGGCCAAGGACGCGTACGTCGACACCTACAAGGCCCTCGAGAAGATCTACGCGGACGGCCGCGCCAAGGCCATCGGTGTCTCCAACTTCCAGCCCGCCCATCTGGAGCGGCTGCTGGGCGAGACCTCCGTCGTCCCCGCCGTCAACCAGATCGAGCTGCACCCGCAGTTCCAGCAGGCCGAGTCCCGCGCTGTCCACGCCCGGCACGGCATCGCGACCGAGGCCTGGTCGCCGCTGGGCCAGGGCAGGGGCCTCCTTGAGGATCCGACGATCGCACAGCTCGCCGCGAAGCACGGCAAGACCCCCGCCCAGGTGGTGCTGCGCTGGCACCTCCAGATCGGCAACGTCGTGATCCCGAAGTCCGTCACCCCCTCGCGCATCGCCGAGAACATCGACGTCTTCGACTTCACGCTGGACGACGCGGATCTGACCACCCTCGCCGGTCTGGACGCCGGCAACCGCCTCGGCCCGGACCCGGCCACGTTCGACATGGCCTGACGGCCTCGACACGGGCCCTGCCCGCCACGCGCCACGGCGCCGTCCGCTCTTACGGACGGCGCCGTCGCGTACCCGAGTGGCGGGCTCGGCGGACGACGGGAAGTGTGGAGGGTGAGCGCCACGCGTCCCCGCGGCGCGCCGGCGGGGCCGACGACCGTGGCGCCCTGCCCTGCTTCTCTCCCCGCCGCACGGACGCGGCAGGCGCCCCCATCGAGGAGGCCACGATGCCCGAAGTCACCTCCGCCTATCAGCCCGGGACCCCCTGCTGGGTCGATCTCGCGGCCCCCGACCAGCAAGCCGCCATCGACTTCTACTCCAGCGTCTTCGGGTGGACCGGGGAGATCGGGCCGCCCGAGACCGGCGGGTATGCGGTGTGCGAGCTGAACGGCAAGCCGGTGGCCGGCATCATGGCCGCGATGGCCATGGGCGGCCAGCCCCCGCCGCCCACCGTGTGGACCACGTATCTGGCGGCGACGGACGCGGACGCCACCTCCCAGGCCGTGAGCGACTCCGGCGGCACGATCCTGATGCCGGTGATGGACGTGATGACGCTCGGCCGGATGTGTATCGCCGCCGACCCCACCGGCGCGGTGTTCGGCGTCTGGCAGGCGGTGGACTTCCCCGGCGCCGGCATCGTCAACGAGCACGGCGCGCTGATCTGGAACGAGCTCAACACCACCGACCGCTCCGCCGCCGCTGCCTTCTACCAGGCCTCCTTCGGCATCGAGAGCGCCGCCATGGAGGGCGCCGAGAACTACTACGCGCTCAAGGTGGGCGACCGCCCGGTGGGCGGTATGCAGCCGATGTCCGAGCAGATGCCGCCCGACACGCCCTCGCACTGGCTGGCGTACTTCTCGGTGGCGGACACCGACGAGACCGTCGGCAAGGTGACCGCGGCCGGCGGGGCGGCACTTCAGGAGCCCTTCGACATGATGGCCGGCAGGATGGCCGTGGTGACCGATCCGCAGGGCGCCACCTTCGCCGTGATCACCCCGAAGCCGATGGGCCAGGGGTGACACCGCCGCGCCCCTGATCCCCCTGTCCGCCCCTGCGCCCGGCCGGCGTACCGCCCGGCCGGGCGCAGGGGCGGTCGGGATCGAGCCGGCCTACCGGGCGCAGGCCGTGTGCACGGTCTGCGCGGACAGCAGGAAGACGTCGGGGCGGCGGGTGACGCCGGCCGCGTCGTCGGGGTCGGTGAGCCGGGCGAGGGTGGTGCGGTCGTCCGCGTCGAGGCGGTCGCCGTAGAGGTCGACGGAGCGGGTGAGACGGCTCTGGACGTATCCGCGGGCCTCGGCGGAGAGCGGGGCCGGGAGGTCCAGCAGGAAGCTGCGGGTGCGCGGGGTGCGCAGGCCCGCGTCGGCGAGGAAGGCGGGCCAGTCCTCGATGTCGTCGGCGGCGTCGGGCAGCGCCGTCCGCATCGCGGTGAACCACTCCTCGCCGGCCGCGTCGAGCCGGGACTGCAGCCCCGGGCGGCCGATGCCGATGTCGCGCGGCAGGTAGCGCGGGGCGAGGCCGCCCTCGCAGACGGCGAGCAGTCCGCCGGGCCGCAGATGGCCCGCGAGGGCGGCGACCGCGGCGCGCTGGTCGCCGACGTGGTGCAGGGCCCTGCTCGACCAGATGAGGTCGGCGCCGCCGAGGGCGTCGAGCCCGCCGGGGACCTGTGCGGGATGGGTGTGGACCCGGTCGCCGAGCCCGAGGCGGTCGGCCCGCGCGCGGGCCCGCTCCAGCAGCGCCCCGCCCGCGTCCACCGCGACCACCTCGGCCGCGGGGAAGACCTGCGCCAGCAGGCAGCTGACGACGCCCGGCCCGCTGCCGACGTCGAGCACCCGGCGCACCCCGTCGGGGCCGGCGCCGGCCACACCGGTGAGCAGTTCCCGCAGCCAGGCCGCGATCTGCTGATGGAGCGGTGTGTGCAGTTCGGCGCCCCGTTCGAGGATCGGGCCGAGCGCCTCCCAGTCGATCTGCGCGCTGTCGTGGCGGGCGTGGTGGTGCCCGGGTCCGGTGCGGTCGTGGTCGCTCATGACATCGAGCCTCCGTTACGGGTGACTTCGGTGCAATCTCCCCTGACGTACCGGCAACCCCCGGTTCCGGCGGTCCGGGAGGTGATCGTAGGGTCTTGGCCTGTGGCTACTCCGGGATGGATGCCGCCGACGGATACCGAGCGGCGGCTGTGCGAAGCGACGGCGCGTGGTGATGTGGACGGCCAGGTCGCCGCGGTCGCCGGCGAGGACCTGTATTTGGCGGCGCCGCAGCCGGGACAGGACCCGCTGCCCGTCTACGACGACCCGGTGACGGGCGGTAGGTGCATTCCCGTCCTGACCCGCGGCATGCTGCCGCCGTGGCAGCCGCAGCAGTTCTTCGACCGGGTCTCGCTGGAGGAGCTGGCGCAGGACTGGCCGAACGACAAGTGGCGGCTGGCGATCAACCCGGGGACGCCGTGCGCGGCGTATCTGGCCGCCGTCCCCCAGGCGCGCGCCGGCTGGCTGCGGCTGCGCGCCCAGGTCGGGGTGCGGCCCGGCGGTCTGCTCGTCACCCACTTCGGGGGGCCGCTGCACGGCCCCGTCGCACAGGGGCTGGCATGCGGCGCGCCGCTCGCGGTGCACCACAGCGTGCCGTGGAACGAGCTGGGTACGGCCTTCCTCGACCACGCCGCGGACGCCCGGACGCTGCACGAGCAGTGGTCGGTGACCGACCCCGCCGGCTGGCAGCAGCGTCTGGACCAGCTCCTGGCCGGGCAGTTCGTACCGGCCGACACCGAACAGGCGCTGCGCGCACGGGCGGCGGCGGACGCGGAGAAGGAGAACCAGGGCGCCGCCGACGCGCCGGAGCTCCCCGAACTCGTCGCCCGGTACGAGGAGCGGTTCCACACGGACGGGCTGCTGCCGGCCGGTGGCCGGGTGGTGTCCGTGCTCGCGCTGGACCTCGTGCACGCCGTCAACCTCGTCCGCTGGGGCCTGGGCGCCCGGCTGTGCGCGCCGCCGCAGGCCGAGCAGGCGGTGCAGCGGGTCGGGGCGCGGGCGAGGGAGGTCTACGGCTCGTGGGCCGAGTTCGCCGCGGGCTATCTGCTGGGCCGGATGCTGGCGTTCGACCACGGCTGGTTCGGCCCGCAGTACGCCGAGGCGGCGCACCTCCATCGCGTGCTGACGCAGGACCCGTCCTCGCCGTGGCAGGTGCTGCCCTTCGCGTGAGCGGGCGGGCGGGCGGGCGGGCGGGCGGGCCGTCGTCCCCTCGTCCATACGGGGGATGTGGCCGCGGAGAGCTGACGGGTGGCGGTGCGGACCGGGACCGTGAGGTGTGTCCGCCGCCGGACGCGGCGGTGCCCCGGTGGGCGGTGCCGCCCGGTCGTCTTCGGACAGTCCTGGCGCGGGGGATGATGCAGGACGTATCGACGAGAGGACGCAACGACATGGGCGACAGCGGTACGCGCCGGGGGATGAACCGGACGCTGCTGGACCGTGCGCTCGGCGCGGCCGGGCCGAAGCCGCCGCCCGCCCGGCCGACCTGGGCCCAGTGCCGTACCGCGCTGCGCCATACGCCGCTGTCCGTCTGGCACGACGATGTGACGGACTGGGCGGCGAGCCTGACGTACTACTCGGTGCTGGCGCTGCTGCCGTCGCTGATCGTCACGGTGTCTTTGATCGGGCTCGCCGACCCGGCGGCCACCGAGCAGCTCATCGACCAGATCAGCGCCATCGCCCCGGCCGAATCGGGCCCGACCGTCCGCCGGGCGCTGGTCGGCATGGCGCATCAGCGCACCGCCGCGTGGGTGGTGGTGGGCGGCGCCCTGGCCAGCGCCCTGTGGTCGTCGTGCAGCTATCTGGCCGTGTTCCGTCGGGCACTGCACGCCATGCACCGGACGAAGGACGACCGGCCGCCGTGGCGCAAGGCGCCGCGGATCCTGGTGACGGCGCTGCTGCTGATGGCGCTGCTGATCAGCAGTGCGGTGGCGCTGCTGGTGAGCGGGCCGATCGCGACCGCGCTGGGCCGGGCGCTCGGGTTCGGTGAGGCGGGCGAGGCCACCTGGAACCTGCTGAAGTGGCCGCTGCTGCTGCTGTTGGCCACGGTGCTGGCGATGGTGCTGTTCCGCTCCGGGCCGCCCAGCTCGCGCGGGGTGCGGCGGGCCGCGCCCGGTGGTGTGGTCGCGGTGCTGCTGTGGCTGGTGTCGTCCGCGGGCTTCGCGCTCTACGCCTCGTACGTCGGCACCTTCAACCGGCTCTACGGGTCGCTGGCCGGACCGGTGGTGTTCCTGATCTGGCTGTGGTTCTCCCATCTGTCGCTGCTGTGCGGCGCCCAGTTCAACGTGGAGCTGGCGCGCGCGGGCCGGGTGGTCAGACCGCGCTCGGGCGACTGACCCGCCGGCCGCCGGTCAGCGGGCGCCGTGGGCCGCGGCGATCTCCTCGATCCTCCGGGCGAGGCCGAAGTCGAGGTGGGTGATCCGGCCGCCGGCGCTGTGGGTGTTCACCGCGACGGCGAGCCGGTCGTAGCCCAGGGTCAGCTCGGCGTGGTGGTCCAACTCCTGCTGGATCCGCGCGACATGGACGACCATCACGGCGGCCGGCAGGTGCCCCTGGAAGGAATAGGTCCGGCGCAGCAGGTCGTCCTCGGCGGACCAGCCGGGCAGCTCCGCGAGGCGGTCCTCGATCTCCTGGGCGCTGAGCGGTGCGGGCCGAGCGTTCACGGTGTTCTCCTCGCGCGGTATGTCGACTGCCTCACGGCTCCAGCCTGTCACGACGCGGACGCTTCCGCCGGGTGCCGGGGGTTCCCCGTCCGGCCGTTCGGGGTGAGCCGCGAACCATATAATCGGCGCTGACGGCCGATCAGTTTCGCTCCATCCGGCACCTCGGAGATCAGCTTGGCAGCTTCCAGCCTTCCGGAACCTGATCAGGAATGCTTCTTCATCGCCCCCATCGGAGACGAGGGTTCGGACATCCGCAACCGCTCCGACGGCATTCTTGAATTCATCGTGCAGCGTGCCGCACAGGAGATAGGTCTCACGGCGGTCAGAGGAGATCAGATCGCCGAGCCGGGGCAGATCAATCTGCAGGTCCTGGACCACATCCTGCGGGCGAAGGTGGCGGTGGCGGACCTCACCGGGCTCAACCCCAACGTCTTCTACGAGCTGGCGGTGCGGCACACCGCCAAGCTGCCGGTGGCGCTGATCGCGGACAAGTCCTGCGACCTGCCGTTCGACATCGCCCAGATGCGTGTCATCCTCTTCGACCACACCGACCTGCGCAGCGCGGACAACTGCCGGCAGCAGATCGTCACCCATCTGAACCAGGCATTGACCAGCGGCAATTCGGAGAGCCCGATCTCCACCGCCCTCGACGTGCAGTCCATGCAGAGGGGCAGTCCCGTGGAGCGGAGCGTGGCCGAGATGGTCACCAGCGTCGAAGAGATCGCGCGGGCCCAACGCCATATCGCGGTGGACCTGAACCGTATCGCGCAGGGGCGGAAGGAAACCGAGCGCGAGGACTTCGCGCTGCGCTACGCCCTCAAGAAGCTGAAGACGCTCCGCGAGAACGTCGCCGACATGAGTCCGGGCGAGATCGAATA
Organism: Streptomyces sp. NPDC059008; assembly: GCF_042749045.1. Taxonomy (NCBI): domain Bacteria; kingdom Bacillati; phylum Actinomycetota; class Actinomycetes; order Kitasatosporales; family Streptomycetaceae; genus Streptomyces; species Streptomyces sp. NPDC059008. Next base: position 97,011 of record NZ_JBHYJC010000016.1, read on the forward strand.
CGTCCTGGGTCAGACGGCCGAGGCGATCTGGTACGCGACGTCCCCACGTATGCAGTTGAACCCGCTCCACGAGCGGACCACCGGGCGCGTGTCCGAGGAGCGGACGGCCCCACCGGACAACCTCAACTCACTCGTTCTGTCGGAACTTCAGCAGGTGGCCTCGGCACTGGGCATCAGGGGTACGGCGCGCATGCGGAAGTCCCAGCTGATCGCGTTGATCAGGGATGCGCAGAGCGGCAAGAACTGAACGGGCGGGCGGGCGGCGTGGAACGGCCGCCGCACCCGGAACGACGACGGCAAGGTGGAGCCAGCCCCACCCCTTGGTGGCGGTAACCCCCCGGCCGGTCCGGGGGGTGCACCGGCTGTCGGGCCGCGGGCCGGGGCGGAAGACTCGCCGGTATGACGACGGGGCTTGGGCGGCGGTCACTGGCGGGTGCGGTGCTCGCCGGGGGCTGGGCGGTGTTCTTCACACTGGGCGACAGCTGGTGGCAGCCGGCGGTGGCCGGGCTTGTGGCACTGGTGTCCGGGCAGGTCGCGCGGGTCACCCGTGAGACGGCGGGTCGGCGGGGGCGCCGGGGCCGGCGGCCGAGCGGGATCGGCGGGCGGCTGTGGGGGAACCTCGGCGTGGGGATGTCGTACGGCTGGTGGATGAGCGAGCATCCCCGGCACCCGGCCGGGCCGCCCCGGTTCCGCGGGCGCCCTCAGGCGGGGCTGTTCCTTCCGCTGCTGGCCCTGGAGGGGGTCCGGCTGCGGGTGGCGAGCGTCCGGGCGCTCCGTTCCCCCACGATGCCGGCATGGGGGACGGAGGCGGTGCTGCTGCTGGCGCACATCACGCTCTACCTCTGCGCGCTGTTCCTGGTGCTGTCGCCCGGCAAGGCGCTGGTCTTCCTCCTCGTCCATCAAAGCGCCTTCGGCGTGTGCCTGAGCCGCCTCAGCGGCTCGGGCAGATGGACGCTCTCCTCAGGAGACCTTCTCGGGGACCGCGTCGCGCTGCGGCCGGTGGGTGGGCTCCGTCTGCGAGGCGCCCGCCTGGTCCTGGCGGCCCGCCCGGCGGGCCGCCATGAAGGCGTAGACGAGGATGCCGGCGAAGAGGAACAGCACGCCCTGGTAGATCGCGGCGTAGCCGGCCCCGGCGACGAGCCAGAAGGTGAAGCCGAACGCGACGAGGGCGAGGGTCAGGTCCCGGGCGAAGCGGGCGGGGCGGACCTTGTCGCGGCGGCCGGTGAGCAGGAAGTAGACCTGCGCGCCGGCGGCGAGGAGGTAGGGCACGGTGGCGGAGAAGGTGGTGATCAGGACGAGGATCTCGAAGACGCCGCCGCTGCCGATGAAGTAGTTGATCACCGTCAGGACGCTGGCCAGGACGGCCGCGGCCAGCACGCCGAAGGTCGGTACGCCGCGCCGCTTGGTCAGGAACGGGGCCGGGAAGAGGCCGTCCTTGGCGGCGGCGTACGGGGACTGGGCGCTCATCAGGGTCCATCCGTTGAGCGCGCCGATGATCGAGACGACGGCCGCGCCGGCGACGAGCGTGCCGCCCCAGTGGCCGCCGAACATCGCGTCGACCGCGTCCGAGAACGGCGCCTTGGAGTTCACCAGCTTGTCGTGCGCGACGGTGCCGAAGACGGCGAGGGTGCCCAGGAGGTACACCACGGCGGCGCCGATGGTGCCGAGGACGGTGGCCCGGCCGACGTTCCGCTCCGGGTCGCGGACCTCGCCGGCGCTCATCGCGGCGGACTCCACACCGACGTACGAGTAGAGGAGGATCGCGGCGGCCGCCGACATCCCGCCGACCGCGCTGCCGCCGCCGGCGTGGAACGAGCCGAGGTTGTCCGGGTCGAAGAAGAACAGTCCGACGACGGCGATGAAGAGGAGCGGGACGAACTTCAGGACGGTGGAGACCAGCTGCACGGCGCCCACGTAGCGGGTGCCGGCGAAGTTGGCGAGGGCGGGGAGCCAGAGCGCGCCCAGGGCGACCGCGAGGTCGGTGCCGGCGGAGGCGCTGCCGGGGACGAGGACGTGGACATAGCCGACGGCGGCGACCGCGAGGGCCGCGTTGCTGACCCAGGTCATGGTCCAGTACGACCAGGCCGAGAGGAAGCCGGCGAAGTCGCCGAACGCCTCGCGCGCGTAGACATACGGGCCGCCGGTGTCCGGATGGCGCTCGGCGAGCCGGCCGAAGACCAGGGCGAGCGCGACGGCGCCGATCGTCAGGACGCCGAAGGCGACCAGGCTGACGGTGCCGAACGGGGCCACCGAAGCCGGCAGCAGAAAGATGCCGCCGCCGATGATGTTGCCCATCACCAGGCAGGTGGCTGTCAGCAAGCTCATCCGAAACGGCTGCTTGGCTTGATTGTGCAGGTCAGAGCCGGTCTCGGGGTCCTGAGCGGCAGGGCTGCGGTGCATGGATCGTGCGTCTCTCGTCGTGCCGGTGCCCGAGGTCGCCGGGCCATGGCACATGGTCACTGTCTGGGGGGCATGCTTCAAATCGCCGGTAATGCTCCGGCCGCGGGCACCTCGGAGCGAAGGATCTTCGGCCCACCGGGCACCCGGCAGTAAGGCCCGGCCGGACCGCGCTCCGGGGCCGACCGGCCCCGACCACCGCTACCGGCACTACTATCGGCCTTCGTCCTACGGGCGGCCCTGGAGCGGCGCGGCCCCGAAGACGGGCTTCCAGCGCCGTCCGCCCTCCGGGAGTGCCCGTGTTTCCCCCCACCGTCATCGTCGGCCTGCACGGGACCCTCACGCGGCATCCGTGGTTCGACCGGGTCGTCGAGCAGGACGCCGAGGGCACGGTCGAGGAGGACCTGCTCGGTCGTGCCGTCGACCGGGCCGGCTCCTACGGCTGGCAGACCGTCAGCAGCGCGCTGCACGAGGACGGACGGATCACGGCCCGCCATGAGCCCACGGCGTGGGCCCATGAAGAGGTCGGCGGTGACTGGACCCAGGACGGCGCGGTCCACCGACTGGCCTGGCTGCAGGCGGGCGTGCTCACCGATCCGCCGCGCCCCGGTCTCCCCGTCCGGCCCGTCGTCCTGGTCCTGTCCGAGACGCTGGCCCGCGTGGGTGCGGTGACGTTCACCGGGCTGCACGCCTTGCTGCCGTTGCAGGCCGTCGGGCGCAACACGGCTTTCCACCAGATCGAGTTGGCGCCGTGGTTCGACCTGGCGGATCCGGACGCCCGGCACGAGGTGCTGGTCACGGTCGCGCGCCGTACCGGCGTCGCGGGCGGGATGGGCGCCGACGACGCGGTGGCCGTGTGCGAGGCGGTGCGGCACATGGCCCAGGGGGCGGTGGAGGTCTTCGTGCCCGTGACGGAGGGCGCCGCGGCGGCCGGGGACCTCGCGGGACTGGACCTCGATCTCGACGGCGCCCTGCACACCGAGGGGATGCGTGAGGTGCTGCGGCTGGGCTGCCGTACGCGGGAGTGGTCGCCGGATGTCGCGGTGTGGCTGCTGGAGATGGTGGCCGAGGGCGTGCGCGGGGTGGGGCGGCCCGCGCCGGTGGTGGTGACCGTCTCGCTGGCGTAGGGCGTGGCCGAGGGGTCAGGGCCGGCCCCGGCCACGGCCCCTCGGACACGCCCTGCCCCCTCCGGGCGGCGGGCGTGGCGCGCGTTCAGTCGTCGCCGTCGTCGCCGCACTCGTCGAGCCCCGCGGTCGCCAGCGCGCGCTCCACGGGGTAGTCGGCGGCCCCGGGCACGGCGAGCGCCGTCCGGAACTGCGCGCGTGCCTCGGCGACGCGGCCCGCCGCACCGTAGGCGCGGCCCAGCCGGGCGCGGATGTCCATCTCCAGCCGGTCGTAGTGGGGTTCGGTGAGCGGGGACAGCGTCCGGTGCCGGGAGAGGGCCTGGTGGTGGAGGGCCGTGGCGGCGCTCAGGTTCCCCTCGCCCTGCTCCGCCGTGCCCAGGCGGGTCAGGACGATCGCGTGCAGCAGGGCGTCCCCGACCCGCTGCGCCAGCTCGGCCGCGTGGCGGTACAGGGTCTTGGCCTCGCCGTAGCGGCCGAGGTCGAGGTGGACCCCGGCGGCGTTGGCCAGGGCCATCCCGATCACGCGCGGCCGGCCGTTGGTCTCGGCGTGGGCACGGGCGGCGGCGAAGCAGCCGAGCGCCTCCTCGGAGCGCTGCCGGCTGTGGTGGACGGCGCCGAGGAGGGAGAGTCCCATGGCGGCGACCCAGTCGTCGTCGAGCCGCCGGGCCAGCTCCACCGCCTCGGTCAGCGGGGGGATCGCCTCGTCGGCCCGGCCCAGGTTCAGATCGGCGGCCCCCAACCCGCCCAGGGCCACGGCCTCTTCGCGCCGGTCCGCGCGGCGGCGGCTGAGGTCCAGCGCTTCGGCGAACCAGACCCGTCCCTGGGCAATGCGCCCCTGGTAGATGTCGGCGATGCCCAGACAGTTGCGCAGTGCGGGGGCCATCCGCCGGTCGGTGGCCCGGTCCGCGTGCGCGAGCGCGCTCTCCAGGGCCGTCCGGCCCTCGTGGTAGCGGCCCCGGCGGGTGAAGTAGTCGCTCAGGGCCTCGGCGATCCAGCACGCGTAGTCGGCTTCCCCGCGCGCCGCGGCGTGCCCGACGACATCGGCGAGCTCCGCGCCTGCCGCGTCCAGCCAGCCCTCGGCCTCCTTCCAGTCCGCGAACGGCGCATCGCCGGGTCGCGGCCCGGTGGGAAAGCCCCCGGGGCCCCAGTCGCTGGTGGTCCGGGCCGCGTCCAGGTAGAGGCGGAGGGCGGCGGTGCGCGCCGCGCGGGCTTCGGCGGGTGCGGCCTCCGCGAGCCGCCGTGCGTGCACCCGGACCAGGTCGTGCAGGCGGTAGCGGCCCGGTCGGGGTTGTTGCACCAGGCTCGCGTCGACCAGGCTCTCCAGGATCCGCTCGGCCTCCCGGGGGGACCGGTCCAGCATGGCCGCCGAGGTCAGCGCGTCGAACTCGACCGTCGGCGACAGGCCGAGGGTGCGGAAGGCGAGCCGCTGCTCCGGCGTGAGCTGGTCGTACGACAGGCGGAAGGCCGCCTCCACGCTGCGGTCCCCGGCGCTGAGCTCGCCGAGACGGTGCTCGTCGCCCGCCATCCGCTCCACCAGGTACGCCAGCGTCCAGGCCGGACGGGTCTGCAGCCGCGCCCCGGCGATGCGCAGGGCCAGCGGCAACCCGTCGCACAACCGGACCAGTTCGCGGGTCGCCGCCGGCTCCCGGTCCGCGCGCTCCTCCCCCACGATGTGCCTGAGCAGGGACAGCCCCTCGCCGGTCTCCAGGGGCTCCAGGGTGACCCGTCGGTCGGCGTCCAGGCCGGCCAGCCGCCGCCGGCCGGCCACCAGCACCGTGCTGCCCGGTCCGGCGGGCAGCAGCGGCCGTATCTGCCGTGCGCCGGGCACATCGTCCAGCACGAGCAGCAGCCGCAGCGGGCTGGTCGCGGCCCGCCACGCCGCGGTGAGCTCGTCCAGGTCGTCGGGCACCTCGCTGTCGGCGGCGCCGAGCGAGCGCAGCAACCGGCGCAGCACGCGCTGCGGGGAGATCCTGTGCCGTCCGGTGCTGTGCGCCCGCAGGTCCACGAACAGGCAGCCGTCGGGGTGGTCGCCGCTCAGTACACCGGCCGCGTGGACGACGAGCGCGGTCTTGCCGACCCCGGCGGTCCCGTCCACCGCCACGACCGACACGGATGCGGGCGACGAGGGCGCGGTCAGCAGCGCCAGCTCGCGCTCCCGGCCGATGAGGCGGCCGGTGCCGCCCGGCAGTTCGTTGACCGCGCGGCGTGGCCGGCGCGGCACCTCTGCCGGCCGTGCCGCCGGGCCGAGGAGCCGCGCGTCGTCCCGGCGCAGCACCGCCTGGTGCACCCGGCTGAGTTCCTCGCCGGGATCGACCCCGAGTTCGTCGCGCAGCCGCGTGCGCATGTCCTGATAGGCGCTCAGCGCCGCGACCTGGTGTCCGCTGCCGTACAGGGCGCGCATCCGCAGCGCGGTCAGCGACTCGTCGTACGGATCGGACGCGGACAGGGCGGCGAGGTCGTCCAGGGCGTCGGCGGAGCGGCCGAGCAGGACCAGGCATTCGAGGTTCTCCCGCCGCAGCGCACGCTGCCGTTGCGCGAGCCGCCGCCGCTCGCCCTGTGCGAACGGCCCCGGCAGCCCGGCCAGCGGCTCGTCCCGGAACAGGCCGAGCGCCTGGGAGGACCGTGCCATCGCGGTGGCCGGGTCGTCGGACGCCCGCGCGCGCCGCACCTCGCCGAGGCGTTCGGTCAGTTCCGCCACGTCGAGCCGTACCCCGTCGCCGACGAAGCGGTACCCGCCCCGGCCGCTGCGGATCACCGATCCGGCCGGTCCGGCGCCCGCCGCGTCGAGCACCTTGCGCAGCGGATAGACGTAGCTGGGCAGTACCCGGCGACCGGTCTTCGGCGGCTGGGCGCCCCACACGTCGACGAGCAGCTGCTCATGGCTGACCAGCGTGCCCGGTCGCAGCGCCAGCGCGGCCAGTACCGCCTGCCGCCTGATCGGTCCCAGGTCGAGTGACGCCCCGTCACGCCAGGCCCGCAGCGGGCCGAGCACCTCGATCCGAAGCCGCTGGGGGGATCCCCCGTCCACAGCCCACCCCTCCGCCCCCGCGCCGCCGTCGGCATCACCACGATTTCATCGGCATTTCAGCGTCTCCCGCAAGGGTTGGCAAGTCACCACCGAGAACCGCGGGGAAGCAGGGGGAAGCGGCGCGGCGCGGGGCGGCACCGGGCGCGGCGCGGTGCGCCCGCGACGTGCCGGGCGTCGCGCCGTTCCCCCCGCGGAGATCGCCGCGGCGGCCGACGGCACGCCATGCGTATGTGTCACTTCCCGACCTGGAGGTCATCTTGAGCGAGCACCGCCCCACCCGCAGAAGTGTCCTGAGGGCCGTCGGCGGGGTCTCCGCGGCGATGGCTCTCGGCGGCGCGAGCGTCCTCGCGGCGGCCTCGCCGGCCGGTGCGGCCGGTGCGGCCGACGACGGGCTGCGCGTCGTGGACCGCAGGGAGGACGACCCCCGCATGTGGTACTACCGCTTCGCGACCGACGCGATCGGCTGGCAGCCCGCCGTCAACGTCCTGCTCCCCGACGACTACCACTCCAGCGGACGCACCTACCCCGTCCTCTACCTGTTCCACGGAGGCGGTACCGACCAGGACTTCATGACCTGGGACCGCGCGGGCATCCGCGACCTGACCGCCGGCAAGCCGATCATCGTCGTGATGCCCGACGGCGGTCACGCGGGCTGGTACTCCAACCCGGTCAGCTCCAACACGGGCCCCCGCAACTGGGAGACCTTCCACATCGCCCAGCTGCTGCCGTGGGTCGAGGCGAACTTCCGGACGTACGCCGAGTACGACGGCCGCGCCGTCGCCGGGTTCTCGATGGGCGGCTTCGGCGCGCTGAAGTACGCGGCCAAGTACTACGGCCACTTCGCCTCGGTGAGCGCCCACTCCGGCCCGCCCAGCCTGCGTCGCGACTTCGGTGCCGTCGCGCACTGGGCCAACGTGTCCTCCGCGGCCCTGGACCTCGCCGGCGGCACGATCTACGGCGAGCCGTGGGACGAGGCGCGGGTCAGCGCCGACAACCCGATCGAGCACATCGAGCGCTACCGCGACAAGCGGGTCTTCCTGGTCGCCGGTACCAGCCCCAACCCGGTCGACCCGTTCGACCTGCTCAACGAGACCGAGGTGCTCGCCGGCCAGCGGGAGTTCCGGGCCAAGCTCGACGAGGCCGGCATCCCGCACGAGTCGCACGAGCAGCCCGGCGGGCACTTCATCCGCCCCGACATGTTCACCCGCGACCTCGACGGCATCCTCGACCGGCTCCGCAAGGCATAGGCCACGCGCGGGCGGTCACCCCTGGTCCGGTGGTGGCACACCGTCGGGGGCGGCCGCCCCGTGCCGGGCCGCGTCCCGGCCGGGGCCGACGGGCCGTTGCGGGCCGTCGGCCTCGCGCAGCCAGCGCCGCAGCACCCGGTGCACCTCCTCTGCGCCGGTCGGCGTCCGGCCGTCCGGGGCCGGCGGGGTCAGTTCGGCGGGCCACAGGAGGAAGGGCCGGCCCTGGGCGCCGCCCAGCCCGCCGTGCGAACCGATCTGCTCCTCGAAGGCGTGGACCGCGCCGGTCGCCGGGTCGTAGGCGGAGTTGACCATGAGGTCGGCGGCGTGCGGGAAGCGGGCGGTGCGGCGTACGGCTTCGGCCGCGCCGGCGCCGAAGGGGGCCAGCGGGTCGCTGCCGGTGATGCGGCCGGTGTCGAGGTGGTGCTCGGCGCCGGCCGGGCCGAGCACCACGGGGCCGTGCGCGGCGGAGCGGACCAGCAGGAAGCCGATGCCGGGGTGGTTGGCGAGGGTGCCGAGCAGGGCGGGGTGCCGCCGGTCCAGCTCCTCGCGGGTGATCCGGCCGGGCACGTCCGGGAAGGACACCAGCCCCAGGTTTCCGGAGGCCAGGACGACGGGCTGGGTGGTGGAGCGATGGCCCTGCGCCCCCTCGGGGCGGTGGAGGGCGGCGCGGGCGGCTTCCCTGGCCTCGGCCCCGCTCGGGGTGCGTCCGGCGCGGCGCGGCACCGGCAGACCGCACCCGGCGCGTACCAGGTCGCCCAGGCTCAGCCCGTAGCGCTCCAGGAAGGTCGGGCCGTGGCTCTGTCCGTGGTCGGAGAGCAGCACGATGCGGTACGGGCGCGGGGCGTGCCGGGCGGCCTTGGCGATCAGCGCGACGGCCCGGTCGAGGCTGCGCAGCACCTGGTGGGTGTCGCGGTGCGCGGGCCCGGAGTGGTGGGCCACTTCGTCGTAGCCGACGAGGTCGGCGTAGACGGCGCTCCGGCCGGCGAGCAGGTCACCGATGACGGCGGCGACCACCACGTCGCGCTCGACGACGGTGGCGAAGGCCCGGATGACGGGGTAGAGGCCGCCGCGCTTGACCCGTGGCCGCTCGCGGCGCAGGCGGCTGCGCAGCGACTGGACGATCTCGCGGACGACCTCGGCGCCGAAGGAGACGGCGGTGCGGGTGGCGTTGGCGGGGTCGGAGAAGTAGGCGAAGTATCCGGCCCGGGAGCGGTTGTGCCGGCCGCGCCGGGCGGCCACCGACATCACCAGGGCGACCTGGCCGGCGCCCCCGCTGAAGAGGTTGCCGCGGCTGGCGCCGTCGTGGGCGAGCAGTCCGCCGTCGCCGGTGCGCTCGACGGCGCGGCGCTGCAGTTCGGCGGCGCTGCTGGGCCGGTTGCTGACGACGACGGTGCCGGTGTCCTTCTCGTACCAGCGGAAGGCGGGCAGGTCCTCGTTGCTGCCGTGCAGGATGGCGAGCTGGCTGGCGCCGGTCTGGCTGGACCAGTCGGTGTGCCAGGGGGTGAGGCGGTGGGTGTCGCCGATCCAGCGGGCGACGGTCGCCATCAGCGGCCGCTCGCCCCGGGTGGCCTCCCGCAGCAGGTCGTGGCCCAGGCCGTCGAGCTGGAGGAAGAGCGTGCCGGGGGTGTCCGGGCGGGGTGCGGCGCGACCGCGGCGGCGGCCGGCGAGCCGCACCAGCCGGCGGTGGTAGGCGTCGTCGTTGCGTACGGCGAGGAAGGCGGAGGTCGCCGAGGAGGCCGCGGACATCGCCGCCGCGACGATCACCGCGGTCTGCGGGGCGGCCTGGCCCTGCCCCTCGGGGATCAGGTCGAGCGCGAGCAGCAGCAGCGAGCCGTTGAGGACGAAGACCAGCAGACCGAGGACGAGGGCCGGCACCAGCAGCAGGGCGCGTACGAGGATCGGCCACACCAGTGCGCTGAGCAGGCCGAACGCTCCGGCCCCCAGGACGGCGGCGAGGGCGGTACGGGTGAGGCTGTCCCCGCCGGGGGACTGCAGCCGGAAGTCGGGCAGCAGCGCGGCGAGCACGAGCAGGGTGAGGCTGGAGACGGCCCAGACCGCGAGCACCCGGAACAGGGCGCCGCCGAGGGTCTTCCACCGCGGCATCCGCACGCCGTCCCTCCTCCCGCCCCGGCCCGCGCCGGCTGCACGGCCCCGCCGCCCAGCGTGTCACAAAGCGTCCGACGCACGAGTGATGCCCGATGTGCGGCGTACGCCCGTCGTTTCCGGCCGGATGGTGGAAGATCGGAGAATGGAGGTCACCTGGTGGGGGCACGCCACCACGACGGTCGAGGACTCCGGGGTGCGGGTGCTGACCGACCCGCTCTTCGTGCGCCGGCTGGCCCATCTGCGGCGCCGCCGGGGCGCGCTGCCGCCGCCGGAGGCCGCGCGGGCCGATCTCGTCCTGGTCTCGCATCTGCACGCCGACCATCTCCATCCGGCGTCGTTGGCCCGGCTCGCGCCGGGGACCTCGCTGGTGGTGCCGCGCGGGGCGATGGCGGCGGTGCCGGGGCTGCGCAGGGTGGCCGCGGCCCGGAGGCTGCGGGTCGTCGAGCTGCGGGCGGGCGAGGAGTGCCGGGCCGGTGCGGTGACGGTACGGGCGGTGCGCGCGGCGCACGACGGACGGCGGCTGCCCTGCGGGCCGCGCCGGGTGCCGGCACTGGGCTATGTCGTGCACGGCCAGGCGCGTACGTACTTCGCGGGCGACACCGGTCTGTTCGAGGAGCTGGCGGAGGAGGTCGGTCCGTGCGATGTGGCGCTGCTGCCGGTGGGCGGCTGGGGGCCGTTCCTCGGACCGGGCCATCTGGACGCGCGGCGGGCGGCACAGGCGGCGGCCCGGCTGGCGCCGAGCTGCGCGGTCCCGGTGCACTACGGCACGTACTGGCCGATCGGGCTCGATGCCGTGCGGCCGCATGAATTCCATGCGCCGGGCCTGGAGTTCGAGCGCCACATGGGGCTGATGGCACCGCAGGTGACGGTCCATCGGCTGGGGCACGGTGAGTCGGTGCGCCCGGAGGCGGTGCGATGACCGCGCCGGCGGCGCTGGCGGGGCTGGCCGCGCTGACGCCGGCCGGTGGGCTGCTGCGGAGCGTGCCGCCGGAGTCGACGCAGCAGGCGGTGGGCTACCCCTCGTTGTTCCTGCTGGTGATGCTGGGGGCGCTGGTGCCCGTGGTGCCGACCGGGGCGGTGGTCAGCTCGGCGGCGGTGGTCGCCTTCCACCACGCCTCGCCGTTCTCCCTGCTGATGGTCTTCGCGGTGGCGTCGTGCGCCGCGTTCCTCGGCGATGTGCTGCTGTACTGCCTCGGGCGGCGCGGCAGTCACTCGCGGGGCGGCTCGCGCTGGCTGTCGCGGCTGCGCGCCCGCGCCGCGCCGGAGCGGCTGGACCTGGCGCAGCGCAGACTGCGCGAGCACGGGGTCCTGGTGCTGGTGCTGTCCCGGCTGGTGCCGGCCGGACGGATCCCGGTCATGCTGGCGTGTCTGCTCGCGGCGATGCCGCTGCGGCGGTTCGTACGGGGTGCCGCTCCGGCGTGTCTGGCCTGGGCGGCGACGTACCAGCTCATCGGGCTGCTGAGCGGTTCGCTGTTCAGCAGGCCGTGGGCGGGTGTGGCGATGGCGATCGTGGTGACGATGGCCATCGCCGCCGTGCCGGCCGCCTGGCGGCGCGTCAGACCGGCCGGGGACGGGGGCGGCAACGAGGGCAGGGAGGACGGCTAGGGCGAGCCGGGCCGCACCGTCTGTCAGCGCTCGGCCAGCACCCGTGACGCGCCGACCGGGAGATCCCACAGGTCCTCGCGGGGCCGGCCGGTGGCGGCCCAGGCGGCGCGCACCCGGCGCAGCGGCTCCAGGGGCGGCTCGCCGGAGAGCAGGAAGGTCGACCAGTGCATCGGGACCAGGGACCGGGCTCCGAGGTCCTGGCAGGCGCGTACCGCCTCTTCGGGGTCGGTGTGCACCGGGCGCAGCATCCAGCGCGGGTCGTAGGCCCCGATGGGCAGCAGCGCCAGGTCGATACCGGGGTAGCGGCGGCCGATCTCCTCGAACCAGTGGCCGTAGCCGGTGTCCCCCGCGAAGTGGATCCGCCGCCCGTCGGGGGCGGTGAGCAGCCAGCCGCCCCACAGGGAGCGGCAGGTGTCGGTCAGGGTCCGCTTGCTCCAGTGGTGGGCGGGGACGAAGTCGAGGCGTACGGGGCCGCCGGGGGCGGGCAGTTCGACCGCCTCCCACCAGTCCAGGTCGGTGACGTGGGTGAAGCCCCGCCGGCGGGCCCAGCGGGCCAGTCCGGCGGGGAGCAGCAGCGGGGTGTGGCGCGGCAGCCGCTTGAGGGTCGGCGCGTCGAGGTGGTCGTAGTGGTTGTGGCTGATCAGGACGGCGTCGATCGGTGGCAGGTCCTCCCAGCGGACGCCCACGGGGGTGACCCGGGCGGGGGTGCCCAGGATCTTGCGGGACCAGACCGGGTCGGTCAGCACCGTCAGACCCGCGATCCGGATGACCCAACTGGCGTGCCCGGCCCAGGTGAGGGCGATGGTGGTGGCCGTGGCGGCCGGCATCGGGCCCGGTTCGAAGGGGAGTTGCTGGATCTCCAGGAGCGTCTCGGGGGGCGGGCGCAGCTTGCCCTCCCGGGCGATCCTGGCCAGTGCCCGCACTCCGGGCAGGGGTGCGGTCAGTCGGTCGGTGAAGTCCCGTGGCCAGCTGCGGGGTGCGTTCAGCGGGCGGGGTTCGGCCAGTGGGGGCGGGGTGGCGTGCGGCAGGACCGGCGCGGCGGCGGGGCCCGGGTCGACGGTGGCGGGACCCGCGGCGGCCGGGCTCCGGCTGCGGTCCGCTCCCCCGCCCGCCGCGCCCTCGTCCTGATCCGTACCGCTTCCCGCGCCGGCATCGCCGCCCCGGTCGGCGCCGCCGGGCTGGGCGTGCGGGAGTCGCTCGGTGCCGGAGGACTGCTCGGCGAGGGAGCGCTCGGTCTGCTCGGTCATCGAGGGGCCCTTTCGGTGGACGGAACGATGGCGGGTGCGGGGCGGGTCGGGGGCGTGGGCGGTGATCGCGGGGTGGGCGGATCAGCCCGCCGCGGGTGCCGTGAGGGCGGCCAGTGCGCGCGACAGCGCGGTCAGCGCCTCGGTGATGTGCGGCAGGTCCAGCGGGTCCGGCGCGTCCAGGGTGCGTTGCCGCAGCTCCCGTTCGGCGCCCAGCAGCGCCTCGGCGCCCAGCCGTACCCGCAGGGCGCCCGGGTCGTCGCCGAAGCGGTACCCGCCCAGCGCCGCCCAGGGCGCCAACTTCCGCTCCAGCGCGGTGGATTCGACGATGCCGCGGGCGGCCAGGGGGCGGCGCAGCGGTTCGAGGTCGGCGTAGAGGTGGCTGCCGGCGCGGGGTGGGCGGCAGACCGCACCGGCCTCGGTGACGACGTGGTGCAGGGCGGCGGCGAGCGTGCCGTAGACCCGGGCGGCCGCGGCCGTTCTGGCACGTAGGGCGTCGGGCTCGCCGAGTGCGTGGGTGACGACGCAGCCGACGGGGCCCGGCAGCGGCGTACCGAGCGCGGTGAGCGCGTCCAGCGCGGCGGCCCGCAGGACGGAGCCGGGGTCGGTGGCCGGGAAGCGGGCCAGCGCGGCGGGCCAGGAGGCGGGCACGAGCGTGGCGCCCAGGTCGGTGAGCACCACGACCTCGTCGGGCAGTATCTCGGCGGGGCTGAGCAGCACCGTGTCGTGCGGATCGTGCAGCAGATCGCGGCGGCTCTCGTCGCTGAGGACCCACATCCCCTCCCCGGCCGCCGCCTCGCAGACCTCGTACAGCTGTTCTGGGGCTGGGCAGGTGCCAGTCGGGTCGTCGGCGACGGACAGGACCAGGACGCGTGGTGTGTCCCCGTGCATCCGGGCCCGGCGGACGGTCTCCAGCAGCGCGAACGGGTCGGGCACCCCGCCCGACTCCGCCGGTACGGGCGCCAGGTGCACCTGCCGCCCGAGGAGCCTGGCGGGTGGCGCGTACAGCTCGGAGCAGGGGCGCGGCAGCACCACCCCGCCGTCGGCCGCGGCGTACAGCGCGAGGAGCAGGGCGGCCACCCCGGGCGCGGCGAGCATCTGACCGGGGTCGGTGACCAGGCCGCGGCGGGCCCAGTAGCCGCAGGCGGCGGTGCGCAGGGGGGCGGCGCCGCCCGGGGGTTCGGGTTCGGTGCGGTCGGCGGCCGCGGAGAGGTGTGCGGCGAGGTCCGGGAGGACCGGCAGGCCCACCGGCGGTTCCGGCCGCGGATCCGGGGCGGTCCGCTGCATCCGTACCTCCACTCCACGACGGCGGGTCGATCGTGGGCCCATCACATGATGGGCGGCCCCGACCACCTTTGCAGATCCTTGGGGTGGCGCCCGGGGGCGACACGTCAGCGGCGGCCTAATGGCCCGAGCGCGCCCTCTCGTAGCGGTGCACCGCCACCACCTCGCCCGCGCCCCACTCCTGCCGCTCGGTGGCGCGGCGGACCCAGCCCAGGCGCTCGTAGAGGGCGATGGCCGCGGTGTCGGTGGTCTTCACCTCCAGTACGGGACGCAGCCCGCGGGCGGCCGCCTCCGCCTCGACGGCCCGCAGCAGCCGGCCGCCCAGGCCCGCGCCCCGGGCCGCGGGGGCGACGCAGAGCCGGCTGACCTCGCGGCCGCACAGCGCCACATGGCCGACGACCCGGCCGGCCGTCTCGGCGACCCAGGCCGCGGTCAGCCCGTCGGGGGTCAGCCAGCGCACCGGGTCCCGCGGCCAGTGGTGCGGATAGCCGCTGTGGGTGTGCACCTGGGCCAGGACGTCCACACAGGCGTCGAGGTCGGTGTCGTGCCGTCTCCGGATCATCGGGGAATCGAAGCACGGTTTCGCGCCCCACGGGGTGGAGAACTGCTCAGGATTGAGTCAACTCCATTACGCATTAAAGCCTCTGATTGGGTGTTAAGTTTGCTTCATGAACCTCACGGAATGGGCGGTAGCGAACGGTGTGCACCCGCATACCGCCTATCGGTGGTTCCGTGAGGGGATGTTGCCGGTACCGGCTCAGCGGGTCGGGTCGCGCACGATCCTGGTGAACATCGAGGCGAACACCGCGCCGGAAGCGGTCGGCGGTCTGGGCCTGCATGCCCGCGTCTCCTCCTACGACCAGAAGGCGGACCTGGAGCGCCAGGTTGCCCGGCTGACGCAGTGGGCCGCGACCACGACACGCCCCGTGGTGCGTGTCGAAACCGAGATCGCATCCGGTATGAACGGCGCCCTCAAGAACCTTGAGGCGGCCGAGCATGGCTGACCAGAAGAAGAAGCCGCTGCGCCAGATCGATCCGCCGTTCGTTGCGCTCGGCGCGTCCGGTGTCGCGACCCGTACCAGCCTCAAGCACCTCACGTCCGGGGACGGCAAGGTGTTGCGGGCCGTTGGCGCGCACCTCGGCTCCCTCGCCTCGAGGGACCTCAAGCGCAGGTGCGCTGACGGCCTGGAGAATTCCACGGACAGGTGGGCGGAGAGGAAGCGTGCCCTGACCAAGGAGTCGTCGTCGCGCTGGGCCGGGTCGATCACGAAGGCGTCGCACGACCAGTGGGCGCTCTCACGGCGTGCCCAGCTCGCCCACATCCAAGGGCTTGAGGCGGGCGTCAAGACGATCGCGCATCGCCTGTCCCAACGGGTCGGTGAGAAGGGCACCAAGCGTGTGCCAGGCGGTTACCGGTCGCGGCAGGAGTGGTTCGCCAAGGCCCGGCGACTGCACGTGCTGGAGGATCGGCTGGCCGCCGAGCGTGCCGACCGCGAGCAGGGCCGGGTTCGCGTCGTGCGGGGCGGCAAGAAGCTGGCTCGCAACCGTCACAACATGGAATCCGCCCAGCTCACCCGCGAACAGTGGCGGGATCGCTGGGAGGCCGAACGCTGGTTCCTCGCTGCTGACGGCGAGTCCGGCAAGCGCTTTGGGAACGAGACGATCCGCGTGACGGCGGACGGCGAAGTCAGCGTCAAGCTGCCCGCTCCCCTCGCCCACCTGGCGAACACCAGGCATGGCAGGTACGTACTGGCCGCGAAAGCGACCTTCCGCCATCGGGGCGATGAGTGGGCCGACCGCGTATCGGCAAACCGGGCGGTTGCCTACCGCATCCACCTGGACGTGCAGCGGAACCGCTGGTACCTCACGGCGTCGTGGACGATCCCGCCGGCCAAGACCGTCCCCATCGCCCAGGCGCGCACCGGCGGCCTGATCGGCGTGGACACCAACGCCGACCACCTTGCCGCCTGGCGACTCGATGAGCACGGCAACCCGTGCGGCGAGCCCCGCAGGTTCTTCTACGATCTCCACGGCCCCGCCGGATACCGGGATGGCCAGCTTCGGCACGCCCTCACCCGGCTGCTCCACTGGGCCCACCGGCGCGGCCTGTCCCTCGCGATCGAAGACCTCGACTTCACCGCCGAGAAGACCCGTGAGAAGCACGGCCGCCGCAAGAGGTTCCGCCAACTGATCTCCGGCATGCCCGTTGCCAAGCTCCGGGCACGGCTCGTCAGCATGGCCGCCGAACTCGGCATCACCGTGATCGCTGTCGATCCCGCATACACCAGTAAGTGGGGAGCCGAGCACTGGCAAAAGCCCCTCACCAGCAAGAACCGCAAGACCACCCGACACGACGCCGCGAGCGTCACGATCGGACGACGCGCCCTCGGGCACCGCCTCAGGCGACGGACGGCACCGCCCCACGACGACCAGAGCGATCGTCGTGGGCATCGGACCGCCCAGGCCGGAGACGTCATCCGAGGGCGTGAGGAAACCCGCCCCCGCATCCCCGGACCACGGACACGATCCGTGTCGCCGGATGCGGAGCGAACGCGGGCAACCAGTGCATCCACAACCGTTCGGGATGCACCAGATGCGCAGGTTCGGGTCCAAGACCCACTCCTGCTCACTGATTAGGCACGGTACAAGGAGGCCCATGCGATCGCTACTGACCCGTCTCGACCGTCGGACCTTCGATCTCATCGCGGCCCGCGAGTGGCCGGGGGCCCAGCAGGTGCTGCCCCGGCTGACCCGCAGCGCCAACCACGGACTGCTGTGGTTCGGCCTCGCGGCCGGCGCGGCCGCGCTGGGCGGGCGGCCGGCCCGCCGTGCCGCGCTGCGCGGTGTGGCCTCGCTGGCCGTGGCGTCGGCGACGGTGAACACGCTCGGCAAGCGCTCCGTACGGCGCCGGCGCCCGCTGCTGGACCCGGTGCCGGTGATACGGCAGCTGACCCGTCAGCCCTTCACCTCCTCCTTCCCGTCCGGGCACGCGGCCTCGGCGGTGGCCTTCGCGTCCGGCGTCGCGTTCGAGAACAAGTGGTGGGGTCTGGCGCTGGCGCCGCTCGCCGCTTCGGTGGCGTTCTCCCGCGTCTATACGGGCGTGCACTATCCGGGTGATGTGCTGGCGGGGGCCGCGCTGGGGGCGGGTGCGGCGTTCGCGGTGCGGGGCATCGCGCCGACCCGCGCCCAGCTGGCGCCGCCCGCGCGGCCGCGGGCCGAAGCGCCCGCGCTGCCCGGCGGGCGCGGCCTGGTCGTGGTGGCGAACCAGGGCTCGGGACAGCGCACCGGCCCCCTCCCGAACCGGATCGAGGAGGTGCACGGGGTACTGCCGCACGCCGAGGTGACGGTGTGCGGCGGGCCGGGCGGGCTGCCGATGGACGAGGCGCTCACCGAGGCCGCGGAGCGGGCCCGGGAACTCGGCGGCGCGCTGGGGGTGCTCGGCGGGGACGGCAGCGTCAACGCCGCGGCGGCGGTGGCGGTGCGGTACGGGCTGCCGCTGGCGGTGCTGCCCGGCGGAAGCCTGAACCACTTCGCGTACGACCTGGGGATCGAGACCCATGCGGCGGCGGCGCGCGCCGTGGAGAGCGGGGAGGCCGTCGCGGTGGACCTGGCGCGGTTCGGGGCCGGTCCGCATCGGGAGGCGCGGTACTTCCTCAACACCTTCTCGGTCGGCGTGTATCCGGAGCTGGTGCGGATCCGGGAGCGGTGGGCCGGCCGGATCGGTGCCTGGCCGGCCGGGGTTCTCGCGGCGTGGGAGGTGCTGCGCACCGCCGAGCCGCTGACCCTGCGGATCAACGGCGAGCGGCGCGCCGTGTGGATGGTGTTCGCGGGCAACTGCCAGTACCGGGGGCTGGGGGTGTCGCCGGTGCGCCGGCACGACCTGGCGGACGGGGTGCTCGACGTGCGGGTGGTGCACGGCGGACGGCTGGCCCGCACCCGGCTGCTGGTCGCCGCCCTGACCGGCTCCCCGCGCAGCACGCCGGTGCTCGGCGAGGCGCGGTTGTCGCGGCTGCGGCTCTCCGGGCTGCCGCAGGGCGCGACCGTCGCGTTCGACGGTGAAGTGACGTCCGGGGAGGGCGAGTTGCTGTTGGAGAAGGAGCGTGAGGCGCTGACGGTCTATCGACTGCTGCCCGACCGGCCGACCGCCGTCCACCCCTCGTTGCCCGCATAGCAAGACGCCACTCTCATGATGCGAGATACGCGCGTACGGTGAACACCACCGCCGGAGCACGCGAAGGAGAGTCGGCCATGCCGCAGGAGTCCGCCGTCTACACCCACGGCCACCACGAGTCCGTACTGCGCTCCCACACCTGGCGCACCGCCGCCAACTCGGCCGGATACCTGCTGGGTTCGCTGAAGCCGCATATGCAGGTACTGGACGTCGGCTGCGGCCCGGGCACCATCACCGCCGATCTGGCGGCGCTGGTGCCGCAGGGGCGGGTCACCGGGCTGGAGCGGGCGCCGGAGGTGCTGGCGCAGGCGCGCGACACCGCCGCCGGACGCGGCCTGACGAACGTCCGCTTCGAGGTCGGCGACGTCCACGCACTGGACTACCCGGACGACACCTTCTGCGTGGTGCACGCCCAACAGGTACTGCAGCACGTGGGCGACCCCGTCCAGGCGCTGCGCGAGATGCGCCGGGTCACCAGGCCCGGCGGGATCGTCGCCGTACGCGACGCGGACTACTCGGCCATGACGTGGTACCCCGAGGTCGCGGGGATGGCCGACTGGCAGCGGCTGTATCTGCGGGTGGCTCGCGGTAACGGGGGCGAGCCGGACGCCGGACGCCGGCTGCACGCCTGGGCCCGGCAGGCGGGTTTCGCGCCGGACGCCGTCACCGCGACCGCCGGCACGTGGTGCTACCGGACCCCGGACGAGCGGTCCTGGTGGAGCGAGCTGTGGGCGGACCGCACGGTCGGCTCCGCGTTCGCGCGGATCGCGGTGGAGGGCGGGCACGCCACCGAGGAGGAACTGCGGCGGATCGCGGCGGCCTGGCGGGCCTGGGGCGCCGAGGAGGACGGCTGGTTCGCCGTCCTGCACGGCGAGATCGTGTGCCGCGTCTGAACGGGCCTGCACCACACGGCTCTTCGGGGTCGCCCGACGGGGCACGGCCGGGTCCGCGGCGAAGAGCGGACGGATGCGGGCCAAGTGATCGCGTACCGGCGGGCCGCCCAACTAGGGTTGCCCGTATGGACATTCTGGGGACCTCATTGCGGGTGTGCGTCGGTGATCTCAATGCCGCGATCGACGTCTACGAACGGCTGACGGGCGCCGAGGCGATCCGCTTCCAGCGCGGCGCGGTGGCGGTCGCGGCCGTCGGGTGCTTCTTCCTGATGAGCGGGCCCGAGGCGGAGTTGTCGGTGCTGCGGAAGATCACCGCGACCCTCGCCGTCAAGGACGTGGACGAGGCGCTGGCGGATCTGACGGCGGTCGGCGCGGACATCATCGCCGGCCCGCTGCCGACCCCCATCGGCCGTAATCTCGTGGCCCGCCACCCGGACGGTTCGATCTTCGAGTACGTCGACCGCCAGGGCGGAGAGCAGGGCGCGGAGGCCTGAGCGACCTCCGCACCGCCCCGGGCCGTCGCCGCCGACCGGCCGTCAGGACACCTCGAGCACGATCTTGCCGCGGGACCGGCCGGCCATGCTCCGCCGGAACGCCTCGGCGGCCTCGGACAGCGGGAAGACCGCGTCGACCGGAACGGTCAGCTTCCCGGAGTCCGCGAGCGCGCCGAGCGCGGCCAGATCGTCGGCGTTCGGGCGCACCCACACCATGTGGCCGCCCTTCGCCGTGACCTCGCCGTCGGCGACGGACACCACCCGGCCGCGGTCCTTGAGCAGCTCCTGCGAGACGTCCACAACACCGCCGCCGACGAAGTCCAGGGCCACGTCGACGCCTTCGGGTGCCAGCGCACGCACCCGGTCGGCGAGTCCGTCGCCGTAGGTGACCGGCTCGGCGCCCAGGGACCGCAGGAAGTCGTGGTTGGACTCGCTCGCCGTGCCGATGACGCGGGTGCCCTGGGCGACCAGGATCTGCACGGCGAGCGACCCGACGCCGCCGGCGGCCGCATGCACCAGGGCGGTCTCGCCGGCCTTCGTGCCGACCCGCTTGATCGACTGATAGGCCGTCAGTCCGGCGAGCGGCAGCCCGGCGGCCTGCCGCCAGTCGAGCGCGGCGGGCTTGGGCGCCAGGGTGCGGACCGGCGCGGCGACCAGCTCGGCGAACGTGCCGTGCTGGACCTCGTCCTTGCGGACATAGCCGATGACCTCGTCACCGACCGCGTACTCGGTCGCGTCGGCGCCGACCGCCTCGACGACCCCCGCCACGTCCCAGCCGGGAATGAGCGGGAAGTGGCTGTTCATGATCGGGTCCAGATAGCCGGCGACGATCTTCCAGTCCACGGGGTTGACCCCGGCCGCCCTGACCCGGATCAGGACCGAGTCCGGAGCCACCTTCGGGTCGGGCAGGTCGGAGTAGGCGAGGACTTCGGGGCCGCCGTAGCTGTTGGTGCTGATTGCCTTCATGGTCCGACCCAACGCGGGACGGACGGGGAACATTCCGACGCGTGCCGACGATCACCGGATCGGCGTAGGAGCGCGGCGCCGGGCCTTGGGACGTGTCCGATGGGTCACGGCCGGGTCAGCCGGGCTGCGCCCCCAGCGAGCGCAGCAGGAACGGCAGCAGCTCGCGGATCGCCGCCTCACCGGAGGAGGGACCGTCCGTGGCGGGGCCGTGCGCCGCGTCGGGCGTCAGGAACAGGCGGCTGACCATCGAGCCCACCACCAGATCGGCGAGCACATGGGCGTCCCGCAGCGGCGGGATGTCCCCTCGGGCGACCGCGCGGCGCACCACCGTGGCGGCCCGGTCGCGGACCGGCTGGATGATCGCGGTGTCCAGCACCCGGGCCAGCGCCTCGTTGTGCGCGGACTCGCCGATCAGGACGTGCAGCAGCCGGCCGCCGGGGCCCTCCAGCGTCTCGGCCTTGTCCCGCAGCAGCGCGGCCAGGTCGCCTTCGAGGCCGCCGGTGTCCGGCTGCGGGCCGAGGTCGCTGGCCCAGCGGACGGCGGTGCCCACGACCAGGTCCTCCTTGGAGCGCCAGCGGCGGTAGAGGGTCGCGGTGGAGACACCGGCCCGCTTGGCGACCGCTGCCGTGGTCAGCCCGCCGTAGCCGCTCTCCTGGAGGACCTGGACGGTGGCCTCCAGCAGGGCCCGGTCGCGTCCGGCGTCCCGCGGGCGCCCCCGGCCGCGCGTCGGCCCGGCTGCGGTCTGGTTGCTCTCGGTACGTTCGCCCACACCGGGAGTCTACCGACCTCCAATTGCGAAACGAAAAGTTTTCGTTTCGTGTAGCCTCGGCGCCATGACATCCCACGCCTCCACCCCCGACCTGGACGCCGCCGCCGTCGTCGACCGGCTCCGCGCCACCTTCGCCACCCGTCGTACGGCCTCCCCGGACTGGCGGCGCGGACAGCTGACGGCGCTGCGCACGCTGCTCACCGACCACCGCGACGACCTGCTCGCCGCGCTCGCCACCGACCTCGGCAAGGGCCCCGAGGAGGCCTACCGCACCGAGATCGGCTTCACGGTCAACGAGATCGACCACACCCTCGACCGGCTCGACGACTGGCTGGCGCCCCGCCCGGCGGAACTGCCCGAGCGGCTGCTCCCGGCGACCGCGCGGGTCGTCCGCGAGCCGCTCGGCGTCGTGCTGGTGATCGCCCCCTGGAACTATCCGCTGCAGCTGGCGCTCGCCCCGCTCGTCGGCGCGCTGGCCGCGGGCAACTGCGTCGTCGTCAAGCCCAGCGAACTCGCCCCCGCGACCTCCGCCGCGATCGCCCGGCTGCTGCCGCGCTATCTGGACGCCGAAGCGGTGACCGTCGTCGAGGGCGCGGTACCGGAGACCACCGCCCTGCTGGCCCAGCGCTTCGACCACATCTTCTACACCGGCAACGGAGCCGTCGGCCGGATCGTGATGGCCGCCGCCGCCCGGCATCTGACGCCCGTCACGCTGGAGCTGGGCGGCAAGAGCCCGGTCGTCCTGGACGCCGGCACGGACCTGGCCGCCGCCGCCCGGCGGCTGGTGGCCGGCAAGTTCCTCAACGCCGGCCAGACCTGTGTCGCCCCCGACTACGTCCTGGCGATCGGCGAGACCGCCCGGGCCGTCGAACCGCACCTCGCCGAGGCGGTACGCGAGGCATACGGGACCGACCCGGCCACCGCGCCCGAGTACGGGCGGATCGTCAACGAACGCCACTTCGACCGGCTCACCGCGCTGCTCGACAGCGGCCGCACGGTCGTCGGCGGCAGCCACGACCGCGCCACCCGCTATCTGGCGCCCACCGTCCTCGCCGAGGTCTCCTCCGACGCCCCCGTCATGCAGGAGGAGATCTTCGGCCCGGTCCTGCCGATCGTGCCGGTGCCCGACCTGGACGCGGCGATCGCCTTCATCAACGACCGCGACAAGCCGCTGGCGCTGTACGCCTTCACCGACTCCGACGACACCAAGAACCGGCTGCTGACCGAGACCTCCTCGGGCGCGCTCACCTTCGGCCTGCCGGTCGCCCATCTCACCGCGCCCGACCTGCCGTTCGGCGGGGTCGGCGAGAGCGGCATGGGGCGCTACCACGGCGAGTACTCACTCGACACCTTCAGCCACACCAAGGCGGTGCTGGACAAGCCGCTGGGGTGACGGGAGCGGTGCGACGATCAGCCCCCGGCGGGATCCGCCTCGGCCCCACCCGGCGCCGACACCGGCCGCATCCGGTACTCGTACCGCTCCGGGAGCGGATGAACGGACCGGGCCGTGGCGCGGACCTCCTCGGTGACCGGCCCGCCGGCCGCGATCAGCTGCTCGGCGACGGCGTACCAGGTGTCGCTCAGCGTCTCGTCGCCCTCCCGTAGATCGGCGATCTCGAAGCCGGCGTCGAAGACCTCGCGGGCCGCGGCCGGCCGTCCCTGGGCGAGCGCCACCCGGGCGGTCAGCAACCGGAAGCGGCCGTCGGCCAGTTCGGCCGGCGGCAGCCCGGACAGCAGCCCGGCGGCCTCCTCGACGCGGCCCGCCGCGAGCAGTGCCGGCACCGCCTCCCGGACGAGCGCGGTGCGCACCGCACGCCAGGCGCGCGCCTGGGGGCCGTTCGCCGCGGCCGCCTGTGCCGCCGCGGCGCAGGCCTCGGCGAACCGGTCGGCAGCGCGGGCCGGCTCGCCCGCCGCCAGCTCCGCGACGGCCAGGCAGTACACCGGCAGCGCCCCACCGCCGCACCCGGTCGCGCGCTCCCAGCTGCGGACGGCCTGAGCGCGGTCGCCGGCCTGCCACTGGGCGAGGCCCAGGTGGTAGTCGGTGGCCGGCCCCGGCGGTGCGGACTCCAGCAGATCGCGCCAGGCCGGTGCGGTCAGCGCCGGTCCGGGCACCGGCCCGGCGGCCGGCAGGTCACCGCTCCGCAGCAGCGTCAGCCACGGCTCCTGCTCCGGGCCGAGGGTGGCCGCGTCGAACGGCGTACCGGGCAGGTCGAGGCCGGCCCGCGCGACCTCCAGCGCGCCCCAGCCCGACCCGGTGGCCAGCGACTCCTTGGGGTCCCGGTCCGCGTACGGCAGCCACGCGGCGTGGGCGGCGTCGACGTCGGCGCGCGGCAGGGCCTCCTCCAGCCGGGCGGCGACCTCGCCGCGGGCCGCCGCCCAGTCGGCGCCGTGCACCGCCGAGGGATCGGCGGCCAGCGGCCCGTAGGCCTCCAGCCAGGTGAACTCCCCGCCCCCGTCGAGCGGTAGCTGCTCCAGCTGGGTGCGGGCCAGCCCGGCCTGGATCTCCGCGTAGCCGCCGGTGCCCGGCTCGGTGAGCCACCGCTGCCAGCGGCGCCCGGCCCGCCCGGCACCCCACAGGAAGAGCTTGCGGCCGCGCAACGCGTCCGTGGAGGTCTGCACCAGCCCGCGGCCGTCCTCGTCGAGCGCGGTGACCCAGCGGCGGGCGCCGTCGGGCACCTCGTAGAAGTAGTCCGCCGGAGACTCGCTGCGCAGCGGGTAGGTCCGGTCCACGCCGCCGGATTCGGGGACCGGCACCCGGCGCAGCACCCGCTCGTAGCCGAATTGCCAGGCCTCGTCGGCGGGCGCCAGTACCCGGCTGCCCGCCGCCTCGGGGACCGCGATGTTGGACCACCAGTAGACCGGGACGGTGTGGTGGTGCGGATTGCGGATCCGCACGCCCACGTACAGGAAGTCGGAGCCCTCCGGGAGCCACAGGTCCACCTGGAAGGGCAGATCGCGCAGCCGCTCCCACTCCCACAGGCGCAGCATCTCCCCGCCGTCCGGCGCCGGGACGCGGGCGGCGTGCAGCGGGGCGCAGGAGAGGGTGGTGTGGCCGGTGGCGCCGATGTTCCATTCGATGCCACCGGAGAACCAGGCACCGTTGAGCGCGAAGGCGGCGGGCTGCAACACCGGGTTGCGGTAGAGCAGTTCGCGGTCGGTGGGCTTGTGGTGCAGGGAGTGCACCCGCCCGCCGAGGCCGGGCAGGACGGTGACGCGCAGCCGGTCGTTCTCGACGACCAGCGCGTCGAGGTCGGTGCGGCGACGGGTACGGCCGTATCCGTCGCGCATGGCGGTCGGCAGGATCGAGCGCAGCGGCTGACAGCCGATCTGACGGGCCATGTCGGCGGGCAGTCGGGTGCCCCGGGGGATCTCGACGCGGTGCGGGTCCTGGCCGCCGTTGAGCGCCGGGAGGGGGTTGTCCGGACCGAGGGGGGCGGCGGGAAGGGTCAGGGTGGTGCGTCGCACAGTCGTGGCCACGGCTGCCTCGCAATGCTGGACCGGGCCGCCTCGGCTGCGGCGGCCTCCGATTGCCCATGGAACCTCGCGATCGCCGGTCTGAACAGGCCTTCTTGCGGCCGGCCGAGGTCAGGGTTGCGCAAAGACCCCCTCAAGGAGCCCGGTGAGCAGGGCGGCGCCGGTCCCCTCGGGATCGCGGTCCGGGTCGTAGATGGTGACGTTGATGCCGGCGCAGCGCGGCGACGCCGCCAACGGGCCCAGCAGTTCGGCGAGTTCGCCGGTCAACAGACCGCCCGGATCGGGGCTGTCGACGGCGGGCATGACGGACGGGTCGAGGACATCGGCGTCGAGATGGATCCAGAAGCCGTCGAGCGGCGGCTTCTGGAGGTGGGCGAGGGCCTCGCGCGCCACCGCTGCCGCGCCGCGCCGTCGGATCTCGCCGACCGGGGTATGGCTGATGCCCAGCCCCGCCAGCTCCTCCTGGTCCTCGTCCGCGTCCCGGATGCCCAGCAGGCTCACGTCCTCGTCCCGCACATACGGCCGCAGCCCGTCGATGTCGGTGAGATCCGCCTGCCCCCGCCCGGTGATCTGCGCGACGCCCTCCCCGGCCGCGGCCCCCAGCGGTCCGGACAGCGCCACGTTCCCCGGATGCCGGAAGTCGCCGTGCCCGTCCAGATAGGCCACGCCGTACCGGCCCAGCCGCCGCAGCCCGAGCACCGCCCCGAGCAGGATGCTGCAGTCCCCACCGAGCACCACCGGGAAGTCCCCACCGCGTACGTGCCCCTCGACCCGCGCGGCCAGCTTGACGGTGTACGCGGCGATGGCGGCTGCGTTGAAGTCCCCGTCCTCGCCCTCCCGCCAGTCCCCCAGGTCGTACCGCGGCGGCACCACCACGCCGCCCTCCAGCGCCCCGAGCCGGCGCAGCAGCCCCTGTTCGCGCAGTGCGCCGGCGAGCTTGTGGCAGCCGGGGACGGTTCCGGGCGCGGGCGGACGCAGTCCCAGGTTGGAGGGGGCATCGATCACTACGGTGCGGCGCATGCGGAAATCGTCACACAGAGTCCCGGGAAAATGGAGCGCACCCGAAAGATCAGCCGAAATACCCTGTCGGTCCGACCCGGTCACCAACAGCCGCACCGGCGAACGGAAGAGGACACCGATGAGCACCACCCAGCACACCTACCGAGTGATCGTCCGCGGCAGGTGGGACGGTCTGACGGACGGGGCCCGGGCCAAGCTGCTCGCGGAGGTGGCCGACCACGGTCTCGCGCAGCTCCGGTTCACCCCCGAGGGCTCGCTGGCCTACGACGCCACCCTGACCTCCTTCACCTACCGCTACGTCATCGTCTCCGACGCGGCGGACGGCGAGGAGATGGCGGCCGCGCTCGCCGAGGACCGGGCCGAGACCGCGCTGCGCGCTGCCGGCCTGGGCTTTCGCGAACTGCGGTCCACGGCCACCGACATGGACACCATGAAGGTCAATCGCAAGGGCCGGTAGGGCCGGCGTCGTCCGGGCCCGGCTCGTTGAACCGCAGCCGGTTGCCGAAGGGGTCGGTCAGGGTCAGGCAGGTGCCGATCTCGTCGTGCTCCAGTCCGGGACGCAGATACGGATAGTCCTTGCCCGCCAGCTCGGCGTGCAGCGCGCGGACTCCGCTCAGCTCGGTGTAGACGGTCGAACCGGGCGTCGCGTCACCGTGGTGCTCGGACAGGTGCAGCACCAGGCCGCCGCGGGATACCTGCGTGTACAGCGGCGTGCCGGGCGCGAAGCGGTGCTCCCAGTCGACGGTGCAGCCGAGGTAGTCGACGTAGAACTCGTGGGCCTTGGCCACGTCGAAGATGCGGAAGACCGGCACGGTGCGGCGGAAGACGATGTCCATACCGGACACGGAATCACACCTGCTCGCCGGGCGCCTGCTCGGCATCGGGCAGCATCTCGCAGGTGATCGCCCAGCGCTCGTGGTCACGCCAGGCGCCGTCGATGAACAGGAAGTCCGGGGAGAAGCCCTCCAGACGGAAGCCGGCCCGTTTGACCAGGGCGATCGAGCGTTCGTTGGCGGGCTGGACGTTGACCTCCAGGCGGTGCAGGCCCAGTTGTCCGAAGGCGTGGTGGAGCACGAGCCCCAGGCCCTCGCCCATCAGTCCGCGACCCGCCGCGTGATCGAAGGCGCCGTAGCCGAGCGCACCGCAACGGAACGCTCCGTGCACGATGTTGTTGATCGTGACATAGCCCGCGATCCGGCCGTCGGCGAGCTCGCAGATCAACAGGCCCTCGCGGGACGGCTCCTGGAGCCTTCGCAGATAGGCGTCGTAGGCGGCGTCGGTGGCCGGCGGGAAGAGCCACGGGTGGTGTATCCGGGCGCTTCGGCGTGCGGCGGCGGTGAACTCCTCCCGGTCCGCGGCGGTGAAGTGCCGGATGCCCACCCGCGGACCTCGTGCCAGGTAGGGGTCGCTGATCGTCATCGGCAGATCGTACGCGCCCGGTGTCAGTCGCTGGGAGGAGCTCGGCACGGAGGCCGTGATCAGCGAGGTCGAGGCCGAGACCGACCCCGGCGCTCCTGCGGGCCGTACCACCGAAGAGGCGGCGGCCGCCCGGGTGGATCTGGAGGGGTACGCGGCCGCGCCGGCCATGGTCCTGCTGAGGGCCGAGCGACTCGCCGTACCGGCCGACGAGGTCCCCCGCAGGCCCGGTGGCGATACTGTGCAAGGCCTCATCGAACTGCCGCTGACCTGGTATCAGCCAGGCCGGGAGACGGAAGGAAAGGGGTCCGGGATGCGGATCACCATCGACAGCGAAGTCTGTATCGGCTCCGGTCAGTGCGCGCTGACCGCTCCGGAAGTGTTCACCCAGGACGACGGTGGATACGGCACGGTGCAGCCCGGCCGCGAGGACGGCGCGGGCGACCCGCTGGCGCGCGAGGGCGCCCGCGCCTGCCCCGTGCAGGCCATCACGATCTCGGACGACTGAGCCGCTCCGTCCGCTACCGCAGCCCCCCTCGGGTGACGGGGAGTTCGAGGACACCGGTGTCCTCGGGCGTGCTGGTGACGGTCACCGGCTTCACCCCCCGATTGCCCGTGTAGGCGTCGTCGCTCGCGGCGATGACGAAGCCGAGCCGGTGCCCCGGCTCGTAGCGGTGCACGATCCCCGGCAGCTCGACGGAGAAGCTCCGGGTCACATCGGACACCCGCGCCGGGGCCACCAACCGGTGCACCAGGGTCTTCGTGCCGTCCGGCGCGATGTCGTAGAGCTTGGCGAAGAGCACCAGCCGGTCGGCCGCGTCCGGGGAGTTCTGGGCCTGCTCGGCTGCCGGCGAGTCCACCTTGAGCGTCACCCTGGGCGCGCCCACCACGTCCACCGGACGGCCCACCACCGGCTGGGACGTCCAGGCCAGATGGGTGCCCGCGGCGTCGGACGGCGGCGGGTCCGGCAGCCCCAGCATGCTGGACAGCGAGCTCTCCGAATGGCTGGTGGCCATCGGCAGATTCCGGTACGTACGGCTGCCGGGCACCACCTTGGCGCGGTCGTCGACGAGCGTGCCGTCCCCGGAGAGGTACAGCCGCTGGCCGTCGCCCGCCGGGACGGTCGACAAGCCGGCGTAGGTGGGGCCGTCGGTCACCCAGTCCCGGTAGTAGGCGAAGGCCGGCCCGGTGTCGGTCTTCTTGTGGTGGTGCAGATAGCGGTCGAACCAGGCGAGGATCCGCCGCCCGACGTAGCTGCTGCCCACGTTGCCCTGGGCCAGGTCGAGTTCGCCGGCTGCCGGCTTCCGCATCCCGCCGCTGTGGCCCCACGACTGCCAGATCATCTTGGCCGGGGTGCCCTGTGCGGTCAGGGTGCGGTAGGAGGCGGTGGCCTCGTTGAGGTTGAACAGGGTGTCCGCCTGCCCCTGGATCAGCAGCGTCGGTGCCGTGACCGACTTCAGGTACGAGACCGGTGAGACGCTGCGCGTGTAGGCGAGCATGGCCTGGGTCTGCTCGGCCGGGTACGTCCCCGAGTCCAGCAGCCGCTTGGTGGCGCAGGCCCGCTCGACGAAGTGCAGACAGCCCGCGCCGCCGGTCCGCGACCCGTCCAGGTTCGGGTGGAGGAGCCCCTGCGACTCCCCCAGGAGGAAGAACCCGTTGGTCCACTGCCACTTGTAGGCGCCGGGCAGCGGCCCGCTGACGCCCTCGGTGCGGCCGGCGTTGTTGGGGTCGAGGGAGTAGGTGAGGTCGTTCCAGGTGATGAGCGGGACCAGGGCGTCGACGCGGTGGTCGACGGCGGCGGTGGCCATCTGGATCGCCCCGCCGTAGGACGCGCCGATCATGCCGACCCGCGGATCGCTGTTGCGGTCCTTGGTGACGTAGTCGACGCGGGTCCCGTCGTCGGCCTTGCGGCTGCCGGCCAGCAGGTCGAGCAGCCGGCTGGCCGTTCGGCCGTCGACCCGCGGGTCGTCCAGCGAGATCGGGCAGCCGGTCTTGCCGAAACCGAGGCCGGAGTAGGCCAGCGCCACATAGCCGCGCGAGGCGAACGCCCTGGCGATGGCGTCGGTCGCGCCGTCCGCCTTGCTGCCGCCGAAGCCGTTGGTGGTCAGCACGGCGGGCGCGGGGTGTGCGGCGTCGACTCCGGCCGGGCGGTAGACATCGGCGTCCAGGGTGCAGCTGCGGTCGCCGGCCCGGACCGTGACCTTCAGTTCGGTGACGGTGTACGGGTCCGCGGCGACGACCGCGGCCGCGGGGGCGGACAGCACGAGCGGCGCAGCGAGGGCGGTGCCGGCCAGCAGGGCGAGGGATGTGCGGAGCAGGGAGCGGGAGAGTGCTCGGGACTCGCTGGGCACCAGGACCTCCACAAGGACACGTCGTACCAACCAGTCGGTAACGGCGCGCTCATGTTGTGACACGAGTAACGGTCAAGTCAACGCTCGCGACCGGCGTTTCTGACAGGACATCAGTTTGCAGGCGTCCAAAGGGCGTACGGCGGCGGCCGCCGCGTCAGAGCAGCGCCGGCCCCGTGAAGCGCAGCGTGCCCGCCGTCGCGTCCAGCTCCGCGGCGACGCCCAGCGGAACGGTCAGGGCGGACTCCCCGTGGCCGAAGCCGAACTCCTCGGCCACCGGCACCCCGAGCCCGCCCAGCCGGTCCCGCAGCACCTCCCGGACCCGCTCGTAGGGTCCGCAGCGCGCCCAGGAGCCGAGCACGACCCCGGCGACGCCGTCCAGCCAGCCGGCCCGTAGGAGTTGGGTGAGCGCACGGTCGATCCGGTACGGCGGCTCGCCCACGTCCTCCAGCAGCAGCAGGCCGCCTCCGGTGCCGCGCCTGGCCCGGCGGGTGCCCAGCTCACTGGCGAGCATGGCCAGACAACCGCCGACGGTGACCCCGCGGGCCCGGCCCGGCACCAGCGGCCGGGCCGTGGCCGAGGCCAGCGTGCGGACGGTCTCCGGCGCGAAGAGCGTGCGCCGCAGCTGCTCGCGGGTGGCGTCGTCCTTGAGGAAGACCTCGCCGGCGACGGCCGGGCCGTGCAGCGTCGAGACCCCGGCGCGTACCGCGAAGGCCTCGTGCAGCACCGTCACATCGCTGAAGCCGACCAGCGGTTTGGGGGCCGCGGCCCGGAGGGCGGACCAGTCCAGCAGGTCGACCATCCGCTGTGCGCCGTAGCCGCCGCGGGCCGCGAACACCGCCTTGACGGAGGGATCGCACCAGGCGGCCTGGAGGTCGCGGGCCCGGTCCTCGTCACCGGCCGCGAGGTATCCCAGCGTGCCGTGCGTGCCCAGGACATGGGGCGCGGCGACCGGATCGAGGTCCCAGCCGCGCAGCACGTCCAGCCCGCGGTCCAGCCGGTCGGCGACGATGGGGCCGCTGGGCGCGACCACCGCCACCCGGTCGCCGGCCCGCAGCCGCGGGGGCCGGCGCAGCGCCGCCACCGTCATCCGCGCAGCTCCAGCGCCGGGATGTCGCCGCGGGTGAAGCCGAAGGCCTGGGCGTAGAGGGAGAGTTCGGCCTCCACGGCGCGGACGATGGTGTCCGCGCGGCGGAAGCCGTGGCCCTCGCCGGGGAACGCCAGGTAGGCGTGCGGTATGCCGCGCCCGGCGACCGCGGCGAGGAAGCGTTCGCACTGGGCGGGTGGGCAGATCACGTCGTCCAGGCCCTGGAGCAGCAGGAACGGGGCGGCGATCCGGTCCGCGCGGTGCAGCGGCGAGCGCTCGCGGTAGCGCTCGGGCACCTCGGCGAGCGGGCCGACCAGCGACTCCAGGTACTGCGACTCGAAGTCGTGGGTCTCGCCGCCGGCCCAGCCGGTGAGGTCCAGGATCGGATAGCTGATGGTGCCGCAGGCGTAGAGGTCGGTGGTGGTCAGCGAGGCGGCGGTGGTCCAGCCGCCGGCGCTGCCGCCGCGGATCGCCAGCCGGGCGGGGTCGGCGGTGCCCTCGTCGGCCAGGGCCCGGGCGACGGCCGCGCAGTCCTCGACGTCCACCACGCCCCACTGGCCGCGCAGCCGCTCGCGGTAGGCGCGGCCGTAGCCCGTCGAACCGCCGTAGTTGACCTCGGCGACGCCGATCCCCCGGGAGGTGAAGTAGGCGATCTCCAGGTCGAGCACGAGCGGGGCGCGGCCGGTGGGGCCGCCGTGCGCCCAGACCACGAAGGGCGGCAGCTCGCCCTCGGGGGCGGTGTGGTCGGGGCTGTGCGGCGGATGGATGTGGGCGTGGACGTCCCGCCCGTCGGGCCCGGTGAAGGTGCGGCTGTGCGGTCGCGGGTAGTAGGCGGGGTCCAGCACGTCGACATGCCGGCAGCCGATCGCGCGGGCCCGTCCGGTGCAGGTGTCCAGCTCGACGACCTCGTATCCGCGGTGCGGGCCGGCCGCGATGCCGATGACGCGGCTGCCGTGCACGGCGAGGGTGGGCGCCCACTCCGTCCAGGGCCCCGCCGCGTCGACCAGGTCGCCGCTGACCGGGTCGAGGATGCCCAGGGCGGTCGCACCGCGGCCGTGGACGACCGCGAGGGTGCCGTTGTCCAGGGGCAGGAACCAGCGCTGGCCGACGTTCCACAAGGGGCCGCCGAACTCCTCCTCCCGGGCGGGGCACAGCGCGCGGCTCGCGACCACGCCGTCTCCGGTCGGGTCGGGGTCGATGCGCTGCAGTTCCCACCAGCCGCTGAGGTCCGAGACGAACAGCAGCGAGCCGTCGGCGGCCCACTCGATCTGCGCGACGGACTCACCGCTCTCCGCGTCGCCCCGGGCGTCGGTGCCCAGATCGCCGACGAGCGGCCGGACGTCCTCGAACGTGCCCCCGCCGGTGATCCGGGCGACCATCACCACGGTGCCGTCCCAGGGCATCCGGGGGTGGTCCCAGGCGATCCAGGCGGCCCGGCTCCCGTCCGGGGAGATCCGCGGACCGGTGACGAACCGGTGCCGGTCGTCGCTCAACTCCCTGACGGCGTCACGGTCTTCGGCCGCCGAGCCGTCGAGCGGCACGGCGGCGATCACCCGGCGGACATCCGTCGGCCGGTCGCCGGTGAACTCCTCCAGGACGCACCACACCTCGCCGAGCTCCGGGCGCAGCACCGGATCGACCCAGCGCAGCCCGTCGCCGACGCCGGAGAGCGGGGTGAGCGGGCGCGGCGCGGCGTCGCCGTCCGGCTCGCAGGCGTACAGCCGCTGGTCGGCGTAGTCGCTGAAGACGACCAGCGGGCCGCGGTCGGTGACGGTGCCGGCCCAGGGCTGGCCACCGTACTCCAGCACCCGGCTGCGGACGTTCCAGGGCGCCGGCAGCACCGGCCGCCGGGTGCCGTCCGGCAGCCGGCGGACCAGCGCCCGCCGGCCGCCCTCGTCGGGCCGCGGCTCCGTCCACCACACCTCGTCGCCGACCACACCGACGAAGGCCGGCCGGCCGTCGTGTGCGGCGACCGTGCGGGCGTCCATCGGGGACGCCCAGGTGCCGTAGGGAGCGGTGGTCACCATGCAGCAGTTCCTCTCGTGCGCCGGTCGGGCGGGTCCCGTCCGGTCAGGCCAGGCGCAGGAAGTGGTCCAGCACCCGGACTCCGAAGTGCAGTCCCTCGACCGGTACCCGCTCGTCCACGCCGTGGAAGAGCGCCTGGTAGTCGAATCCCTCGGGCAGCTTCAGCGGCGAGAAGCCGTAGCCGGTGATGCCCAGCCGGGAGAACTGCTTGGCGTCCGTACCGCCGGACATGCAGTACGGGACGACATGGCCGTCCGGGTCGAAGCGCTCGATCGCGGCGCGCATCGCGGCATAGGTCAGGGAGTCGACCGGGGCCTGCAGGGCGACCTCGCCGTGGTGGTACTCCCAGCTCACATCGGGCCCGGTCAGCTCGTCCATGGTCGTACGGAACTCCGCCTCACCGCCGGGGACGACCCTGCCGTCCACGTAGGCGACGGCGGATCCGGGGATCACATTGACCTTGTAACCGGCCGTCAGCATCGTGGGGTTGGCGCTGTTGCGGACCGTCGGCTCGACGAGCTTGGCGCACGGGCCGAGCGCGCCCAGCAGCGCGTCGACGTCGAAGTCGGGCGCCTCGACGTCCACGTCGACGGCGCGCAGCGCGGCGAGTTCACGCAGCGCGGCGCGGACGGTCGGGGTCAGCCGGACCGGCCAGGAGTGCGCGCCGATCCGGGCCACGGCGGCGGCGATCCGGGTGACGGCGTTGTCGGGGTTGACCTTCGAACCGTGCCCCGCCCGGCCCTGGGCGGTCAGCCTCAGCCAGGCCGTACCGCGCTCCCCGGCCGCGATCGGGTACAGCTGCATCCCGCCGCCGGCGTGGAAGGTGAACGCCCCGGACTCGCTGACGCCTTCGGTGCAGCCCGCGAAGAGACCCGCGTGCCGGTCGGCCAGGAAGCCCGATCCGTCGTCGGCGCTGGCCTCCTCGTCGGCGGTGAAGGCCAGCACGATGTCGCGCCGCGGCCGCACGCCGGTGCGCGCCCAGTGCCGTACGACGGAGAGCACCATCGCGTCCATGTTCTTCATGTCGACGGCGCCCCGCCCCCAGACCACGCCGTCACGGACCTCCCCCGAGAAGGGGTGCACGCTCCAGTCGGAGGGCTCGGCGGGCACCACGTCCAGGTGGCCGTGGACCAGCAGGGCGTCGGCCCCGGGGTCGGTGCCCTCGATGCGGGCCACGACGTTCGTCCGGCCCTTGGTGCGCTCCAGCAGCGTCGGCTCCAGTCCGGCGGCGGCCAGGTGCTCGGCGACGTACTCGGCGGCCGGCCGCTCCCGGCAGGCGCCGTCGCCCGCGTTGCTGGTGTCGATCCGGATCAGGTCCGAGGTGAAGCGCACCACCTCGTCCAGCGCCTGCTGGTCGACGCCCGGGGCGGGCTCGGCCGCGGGGTCCGCCATGATGTCCACCTCAGCCATACGCTTCCTCCACGGCCGACGACACGACGGTGGTGACCGTCTTGAAGCACCGGATGGCTTCGTACATGTTCTGACTGGTATACGCCACGCGGCGTTCCCCGCTGCGCTCCACGCCGGGCACACAGGTCGCGACCACCACCAGATGCTCGGCGTCGAACTCCAGCTCGAAGCGGTGCGGTCCGCGCCGGACCGGTTCGTGGCGCACCGCGAGCGCCGCCCCCTTGCGCGCCCCGGCCCGGATGTCGGCGGCCGTACGGGCCGGCGGCCGGCAGACCGCCGCATAGCGCGACACATAGTCCTTGACCGCCACACCGGGCGCCTGCGGGGCGTAGCCCAGCGCGTCCTGGCAGGTGCGGTCGTCGCCGGTGACCAGCACGACCGGCACGCCGTACTCGGCGACCACGAGGGAGTTCAGAAGGCCCTCGCTCGCCCGGGTGCCGTCGACCCAGACACCGGTGAGCGTGTTGGCGAGGTAGGTGTGCGCGAGGACGCCCTCGGTGCCGGCCGCGGTGTGGTAGCCGACGAAGGCGATGCCGTCGACATCGCCGTGCTGTACGCCCTCGACCATGCTGAGCGACTTGTGCTTGCCGGTGAGCATCTGCGCGCGCTCGTCGAGCTGTTCCAGCAGCAGATTGCGCATCGACCAGTGCGCCTCGTTGACCAGCACCTCGTCGGCGCCGCCGTCGAAGAAGCCGGCGATCGCCGCGTTCACGTCGGACGTGAACATCCGGCGGCAGCGCTCCCACTGCGGGGTGCCGGGCAGTACGTCGGCGGGCCAGGTGACGCCGGTGGCGCCCTCCATGTCGGCGGAGATGAGGATCTTCACATTCACCAGTCCTATCGCGGCTAGGCGGCGGTACGCACGATTCCCGACATCACTCGTCAACAACAGTTTCGAGGCGGCGAACGGATTCCCCACCCTAACCAGGGCCTTCGGTGTGACGCCCCGTCCAGCGCCTTCCAGGACCGCCCAGTTGGCCGCGTCGGCACTGTCCGGAGGGCGCCGACGCGCCGGAACGCTCGCGCGGCGCCGCGACCTACACAGTTTCTGTCGCAAAGCGGAACGTCTTCCGCCAGAATTCGGACTGAGTTCCGACGGACATCTGTCAGCTGCCGTCGGCACTTGCCGGGTGAGGTAGAACAGCCCGGACCGGCCTCCCACATGATGAGACAGAGGCAGAACGATGAGCAATGCACTCAACGGCGTCTGGTTAGCGCAGCCCGGCGACACGCGGGCCGACGACACCGATCAGCTCGCGATCCTCACCGATCTGATCACGCAATCACTTTGCGACCGCAATCCACGCTTCCGGGATTGCCTGGAACACGACACCCGTACGCAGGTCACCCGGCTGATCGAGGAGGTGCTGCGCAACGGCCGCCCGCTGCCCGACACCGTACGAGCGGTCATGCTCGGGACCGGTACCGACATCCACCTCGTGGCGTCCGCGCTGGGCGACTGCCTCGTCAGCGCGCCCGGCGAGGCACCGGGTCTGCTGATCCCCGGCGCGCTCGCCGACGACAGCGGCGGCCGCGCCCGCCTCAAGGGCGTGCTGCGGCACCGCGCCGCCGCGGTCGGCCATGCGGTACCGGCGCACGACGCCGCCGCCTCCGTACGGTCCGCGGCCCGCCTGCTCGCTCTGGCGTCCGCACACGACGGCCCCGATGCCGGAGTGATGTTCGTCGACGACCACCTCTCCTCCCTCGTCCTGCTGCAGGACGAGTCACTGGCCCGCACGCTCGTCGCGCGCCGACTGCGACCGCTGGCGGGCCTGTCACCGGAGCGGTGCGAGCGCCTGGAGGCCACCCTGCTGGCATGGCTCGGCGGGATGGGCGCCCCGGAGATCGCCAAGGCGCTCGGCATCCATCCGCAGACCGTGCGCTACCGGATGCGCCAGCTGGAGAAGCTCTTCGGCGCCCGGCTGCGCGACCCACTGGCCCGTTTCGAGATCGAGATGGCCCTCCGCAGCCGCCGACTGCTGGGAGCCGCCCACCGCCGCCGCGCGGCCGCGACCCGCCGACGAGCCGCGACCGGGGCCCGCCGCCCACTGCCACGCCCCTAGAGCAGCCCCCGAAGACTCCGCACTCCCCCGTGTCCGGTTTGGCGAATCTCACACGCCACCCCATACCGTCAAACTCGGACAATCCATCCCATGTGTCCGGGGGCGCCGCGCAGCCGCCCCGTATCGTCCACCCCCATGCACAGCTCACGCATATCGACCTGCGCGCGCCGCGGGCTGGCCGCGGTCGTGGCTGCCGGGTCGCTGCTCACGGTGCTCACCACGGCGACGCCGGCCGCGGCCGGCACCGCCAGCACGCCGGTGAACGGCGCCAAGGTCGTATGCACCTCGCAGAAGCCGGGCCTGGCCCCCGCCCTGTCCCATGACATAGCCGCCGCCCTCGACAGCCACGAGGGCACTTCGGCGCTGGCCGTCTACGACCGGCGCACCAGGACCCGCTGCGACTTCAAGGCCGGTGCGCACTTCGACTCGGCGAGCGTGGTGAAGGTCACCGTGCTCGGGGCGCTCCTGCGGCAGGCCGAGGAGGCGCACCGCCGCCTCACCCCGCGCGAGGTACGGCTGACCACCGCCATGATCACCAAGTCGGACAACGCCTCGACCGACGCGCTGTGGCGCCAGGTCCGACCCGCCGGCGTCCAGCACTTCCTGACCCTGGCCGGGATGCGGCACACCGTCCCCGGCGCGGGCGGGGCCTGGGGCCTCACCCAGATCACCGCCGCCGACCAGCTCACCTTGATGCAGCTGCTGACGACGGACAACCCGGTGCTCACCCGGACCTCCCGCGGCTACGCGCTCGCCCTGATGAGGCACGTCGTCCCCGACCAGCGCTGGGGGGCGCCCGCCGGCGCACCGGCCACGGCGACCGTCCACGTCAAGAACGGCTGGCTGCCGCGCAAGACCGACGGCTGGCGGGTGAACAGCGTCGGCACCTTCACCGGCGGCGCCCACGACTACGGCATGGCCGTGCTGTCCACCGGAAACCGCACCATGGACGACGGCGTGGACGCCGTGGAGAGCGCCGCCCGCGTCATCCACCGCGACCTGTCGCGCTGACGGTCCCGGTCCCTGCGATACGACTTTGCACTCCCCGGGGTGACCGGCGCCCCGATGTCCCCCACGGGCGGCGCGACCGGCGATATCAACGCCGCATGATCAAGGCAGACCTCACGGGAGTTCCCGAAACGGCGTTGTGGACCCTCTATCACCGGGCCACCGAGGCCGCCCGCCCCGACACCGTGCTGCCCGACCCCCGCGCCGTACGGCTCGTCACCGAACTGGACTTCCCCTTCCGGGAGCGGCTGGGCGCCGCCCGCCCCTGGGTGGCGCAGGCCGTCGCCCTGCGCGCCCTCGCCTTCGACCAGGTGGTGCGGGCGTTCCTCGCCACCCACCCGGACGGCACCGTGATCGCGCTGGGCGAGGGCCTGGAGACCCAGTTCTGGCGGGTGGACAACGGCCGCGCCCGATGGGTCACGGTCGACCTGAGCGACCCGCTGGAGCTGCGCGGGCGCGTCCTGCCCCACGGCGCGCGGCAGCGGCTCGTCGCCTGCGACGTCCGCGACAGCCGGTGGACGGCGGGCGTCGACGCCGCGCGCGGGGTCCTGGTGACCGCCCAGGGGCTGCTGATGTACCTGCAGCCCGCGCAGGTGACCCGGCTGATCGCCACCTGCGCCGACGCGTTCCCCGGCGGCACACTGGCGTTCGACTCCGTCTCCCGGCGCTTCGCCACCCGCACCCGCGCCGGCGCGAAGGGGCCGGGCGGCCACCGCCTGCCCCCGATGCCCTGGGGCATGGACGCGCACGAACGGGACCGGCTCCGCGGTGCCCACCCCGCCGTCGGCGACGTGGTCGACGTCCCGCTCCCCGCGGGCCGCGGCCTCCTCGGCTACCTCGCGCCCCGCCTCGCGTCCCTGCCCCTGCTCCGCGGCGACCGGCCCCTGGTCACCCGGCTGAGCTTCCGTGCCGACGCCGCCCCGCACCGGCCGCCGCGACCCGCTCGGCGAGCCGCTCCGGACGCTCCGCACTGACCGCGGGCGACGTCCCGGTGTGGCGGCGGGCCCGCGCATCGGGCCCGCCGGCCGCCGCCCCGGGGCGGGCGCTTTAGTCCTCGTGCCCCAACTGCAGGTCGCGTTCGGTCCGACCGCCGCCGGCCATCTGCAGGACGGTGGCCACCGGTGGGTACCCGGCGGCGATCACGGTGTACTCGCCGGCCGACAGGTCCACGAAGCGGAACAGCCCGTCGGCACCGGTGGTCGCGGTGTCGACGACATTGCCGGCGGTGTCCAGGAGGGTCACCCGGGCGTCCTCGACGGGGCGGCCGCCACCGGCCCGTACGGTGCCGCGCAGCACCGCGCCACCGGCGAGTTCGACGTCCTGACGGGTCTCGCGCGACGCCTGGACGGTGACCGGCAGCGCGGTCGGCCGGAACGCCGGGGCGCTGGCGGCGAGGGTGTACTCCCCGGCCACCAACTCCCCCATGACATACCCCCCTTCACGCCCGGAGCGGGTGGTCGCGACCACCTCGCCGCGGACGTCCGTGAGGGTGACCATGGCGTCGCGCACGGGCGTGCCGTCGGCGGTGGTGACGGCGCCGGCCAGGCGCCCGGCGCCGCCGAGCACCACGTCCAGCTCGACCGGCCGCTCGCCGACGGTGACGCTGACGGCCTGCGGCTGGTGCCCGCCGGCGGCCGCGACCAGCACATACGAACCGGCGCCCGGTGTGCTCAGCGCGTACCGCCCGTCCTCGCCGGTGGCGCCGCGGCCGATCTGCCGCCCGTCGACGTCGATGAGGGTGAGCGCGGCGCGCGGCACGACGGAGCCGTCGTGGTGCTGGACGGTGCCGCACACGGGGACGCCCGGGTGCCCCGTGGCGGCGTGGGCGCGGGGCCGGGCGTACGCGGACGCGCGGCCGGACGGGCCGACGGCTGCCGCGTCGGCGGCGGGGCGGGCCGGGGGTACGGCGGCGGGGGCGGCCGGTTCGTCGTACGGGGCGTGCGGGGTCGGGGAGGCCTGCGGAGCAGGAGAGGCGTGGGACACCAGCGGTTTCTCTTTCAGGAAGAAGGCGAGCACAAGGCCCAGGACGAGCACCGGCACGAGGGAGAAGAAGATCCCCGGCACGGCGTGCGCGTAAGCGGCCAGTTGGCCGTCGCGCAGCGAGGCCGGCAGCGCCCGCACGAGGTACGGGGTGATCGACTCCGGGTCGGACAGCGGGGCCGACCCCGGCGGCCGGTCGCCGGGCCGGCGCAGGAGCCGGTCGGCGAGGAGGGCGCCGAAGAGGGCCGCGCCGACGCTGCCGCCGATCTGCCGGAAGCAGTGGTCGGCGCTGGTCACGGTGGTGCGGTCGCGGCCGCGCACGGAGGTGCGTACGGCGAGCACCAGCACCGGCACGACCAAGCCGATGCCGAGGCCGAGGACGCCCGTCCACAGGCCGCACACCTCGCGTGGGGTGTCCGGCCGCATCCGCGACAGCGGCCACATCCCCGCCGCGGCCACCGCGCAGCCCAGGACGGGGAAGACCTTGTAGTGGCCGGTGCGGCCGATGAGCCGGGCGGAGACGGCCGTGGCGAGCACGATGCCGCCCGTCACCGGCAGCATCAGCAGCCCGGTCTCGGTGGCCGAGGCGCCGTCGGCCGCCTGGAGGAAGGTCGGCAGATGGTCGGCGGCGCCGAAGAGCGCGAGGCCGACGGCGGCGCCGATCAGGCCGGTGACGTGGA
Organism: Streptomyces sp. NPDC059008; assembly: GCF_042749045.1. Lineage (NCBI taxonomy): Bacteria > Bacillati > Actinomycetota > Actinomycetes > Kitasatosporales > Streptomycetaceae > Streptomyces > Streptomyces sp. NPDC059008. The sequence continues at coordinate 136,850 of NZ_JBHYJC010000016.1, forward strand.
AGACCGAGTCGCGGAACAGCCGCAGCGGGATCAGCGGTTCGGCGGCGAAGTACTCGACGGCGAGGAACAGCAGGGCGGTGCCGAGCGCGCCGGCGCCGAGGCCGAGGACGGTCCGCGAGTTCCAGGCGTACTCGGTGCCGCCCCAACTGGCCAGCAGGACAAGGCAGGTGGAGAACGCGGCGAGCAGCAGCGCGCCGGCGATGTCGGGCCGGCGGCGTCCGGTGGGCCGGGGCAGCCTGAGGGCGAAGGCGAGGACCAGGAGGGCCAGCACGCCGAAGGGGACGTTGAGGCGGAAGCACCAGCGCCAGGAGGCGTGGTCGGCGCAGAGGCCGCCGACCAGCGGCCCGGCCGCGGTGGCGAGGCCGAAGGTGGCGCCGATCAGGCCCATGGCGCGGCCGCGGGCCGGTGCCGGTACGACGTCGGCGGTGATCGACTGGGCGCCGATCATGAGCCCACCGCCGCCGAGGCCCTGCACGGCCCGGAAGACGACCAGTTCGTCCATGGTGCGCGACCAGCCGGCCAGCGCCGAGCCGGCGGTGAAGACGACGAGCGCGAAGAGGAGGACGGGCTTGCGGCCGAAGAGGTCGCCGAGCCTGCCGTGGAGGGGCAGGGCGATGGCCGACGCCAGGAGGTAGGAGGTCACCGCCCAGGACGTCCGGCCCGAGCCGGGCAGCTCACCGACGATCTTCGGGAGCGCGCCGGCGACCACGGTCTGGTCGAGGGCGGCGAGCAGCAGGGTCAGCAGCAGGCCGGCGACGACCGTGCGGACGCGGCGTGGGCCGAGCGGCACCGGCGCCGTGCCGGGAGCGGGCGCGTCGGTCCGCTCGCTCAGGGTGGTCCCGCCCACGTGCTGCTCCCCTCGTCACGCCTGCTGCCGCCCAATTTCTCGCATTGGGCGACAACAGCGTTCAAGCGCGGCGAAAGGGTGCGTGCGGGGCGGGAACGGACGTCAAGTGCCTTTCCCTGGAGGCCTATTGGGCTCCCATCAGGGATTTCCGAACGGAAGGGATCCGGTGGGCCGGACACTTCGGCCCACCGGAAACCACCCGAACCGGTGAGCGTGACGACACACACTCAGGGTGACGGAAGTGACGACGGATCACGCCTCTTCACCGTCGCCTCCGCGTGCGGCCGCCCTTCGTACCGGGGGTCACTTCTCCATACGGGCGGCGAGATTGGCGAGGATGGCGTCGTAGATCCGGCCGAGCCCCTTGGGCGCGAAGGTCCGCTCGAAGAAGCCGCCGATACCGCCGGCGCCCTGCCAGGTGGTGGTGACCACGACCCGGGCCCGCTTCTCGCCGGCCGGAGTGACGACCCAGGTCGTCACCATGGAGGAGTTGCGGTCCTTCTCGACGAGCTGGCCGTCGGTCGGCTCGTCGACCTCCAGCAGGCAGTCGCGCACCCGCTTGCTCGTGGCCTGGAGCTTCCAGTGGACGAGGGTGCCCTTGCCGTCGCCGCCCTCGCGGACCTCGTACTCGCTGAAGTGCTCGGGCAGCAGCTGCTGGCGCGTGCCGGTGTAGTCGGCGAGCGCGTCGAACACGTCCTCCGGGTCCGCCGCGATCTCGCGCTGCGTGGTGGCCTCGACCTGACCCATGTGTGTCTTCCTCCAGTAGTCGGCTGCCGGTCCTGCGATGCGCGCCAAGCCAACCACCACTGGGGGGCACGCCCAAAATCCGGGTCGACGGACCACAAGGGAACACTTGTTCTATTATTGCGAACGGGGGGCTCGGCAGCACGCAGAAGGAGGCCCGATGCGCTGGGACAATCTGGGCGAAAGCCGATCCGCCCTGTTCGGCGCGGACGTCGTCAGCCGCACGATCGACACCCCCGAGTTCCGCGGGATCACCTTCCACGAGGTGCGCGCCCGCTCGATCGTCAACCGCGTCCCGGGCGCCTCCCGGATGCCGTTCGAATGGACCGTGAACCCCTACCGCGGTTGCAGCCACGCCTGCGTCTACTGCTTCGCGCGCAAGACGCACAGCTACCTCGACCTGGACACCGGACTCGGCTTCGACTCGCAGATCGTGGTGAAGATCAACGCCCCGGACCTGCTGCGCCGCGAGCTGGCCGGGCGCCGCTGGCGCGGTGACCACATAGCCATGGGCACGAACGTCGACTGCTACCAGCGCGCGGAGGGCCGCTACGGACTGATGCCCGGCATCATCGCGGCGCTGCGCGACCACGCCAACCCCTTCTCGATCCTCACCAAGGGCACGCTGATCCTGCGCGATCTGCCGCTGCTGCGGCAGGCCGCCGCGGTCACCGACGTCGGCATCTCCGTCTCCGTCGGCTTCCTCGACCGCGAGCTGTGGCGCACGGTCGAGCCCGGCACGCCCGCCCCGGAGCGCCGGCTGGACGTGGTGCGCACGCTCACCGCGCACGGCATCCCGTGCGGTGTGCTGATGGCGCCGGTCATCCCCTTCCTCGGGGACGCGCCGGAGCAGCTCCGCGCCACGGTCCGGGCCGTCGCGGAGGCCGGCGCCGGGTCCGTCACCCCGCTCGTCCTCCATCTGCGGCCCGGCGCCCGCGAATGGTTCATGGCCTGGCTGGGGCACCACCACCCGCGGCTCGTACGACGCTACGAGACGATGTACGCGGACGGCGCCTACGCCCCGAAGTGGTACCAGCGCCGGATCACCCGCCAGGTCCATGAACTCGCCGCCGAGTACGGAATCGGACCCGCCCGCCCCGGCGAGCACCGCCGGATCACGCCACCGCCCCCGGCTCCCGCACCCGGCGAAAACACCCCCAACGCCCCTGCCGAACCCGTCCAGTTGACGCTGCTGTGAGCCCCGGCCCCTCCTCAAGGGCGCGGTCCACCCCGCTCCGCCCCGGCCGGACGCCTACGCCGAAGCGGCCGGGACCGCCTCCAGGGCCCGCGCCAGGCGGTCGCGCGCCTCCAGCTGGGCGGCTATCCGCTCGTCGATGGCGGCGAGCCGCTCACGGGCGATGCGCAGGCCCGCGGGGGACGGCGGGGCGGTGGCCATGTCCCCGTCCAGGCAGGGGCCGAAGCACCGGACGTCGGCGAGGGTCAGCCCGGCCTCCAGGAGATGCCGTATGTTGCGCACCCGTACGGCCGCACGCGCGTCGTAGACCCGATAGCCGTTGGCCGCCCGCTCCGAGGCGATCAGCCCCTCGCGCTCGTAGTTGCGCAGCGCACGCGTCGACGCCCCCGTGAGCGCCGCCAGCTCACCGATCCGCACCGGTCCCCCTCCCGTCCACGACCGCCGACAGCGGCCGGCCCTCCTGCCTGCCGGGTGAACTCCCGGCGGGGGACGCTGGTTCCCGGATCAGCCCACCACCGCTCCCCCGTCGACCGGGAGGACCACCCCGGTCACGAACGACGCGGACGGCGCGGCGAGCCGGGTGACCGCCCAGGCCACTTCCTCGGGACGGCCGATCCGCCCCATGGGGGTGTGCTCGATCTGCCACTTCCGGACGGCCGTGCGCTGCTCCGGCGACCAGCCCTGGTGCAGCGCGATCGGGGTGTCGATCGCGCCGGGGGCGACCGCGACGACCCGTACGCCGCGCGGCGCGAGCTCCACCGCCCAGCTGCGGGTGAGGAGTTCGAGTCCGGTCTTGGTCGCCGCGTAGACCGAGTTGCCCGGCCACCCCCGCTGGCCGACCGAGGTGCTGATGTTGACCACGACACCGCCGGTCCGCTCCAGGTGGGGCACGGCTTCCTGGGTCAGCAGCACGGGCGCCACGAGGTTCGTCGCCAGCTGCGGCGCCATGCCCTCCTTGGTGTAGGTGCCGAGCGCCCCGCTGCCCACCACCGCCGCGTTGTTGACCAGGACGTCGAGTCGGCCGTAGGTGTCGACGGCGTGGCGCACGAGGGCCTCGGGCGCGCCGTCGTCGGTGATGTCCGCGGCGTACGGGACGATCTCGCCGCCCGCGCGGCCGGCCTGCGCCGCCGTCTCCACCAGCGGCTCGGCCCGGCGCCCCACCGCCAGCACGCGCGCCCCGTCCGCCGCGAAGGCGCGGGCGGTGGCGCGCCCGATTCCCGTGCCGGCCCCGGTGATGATCACGACCCTGCGGTCCGTTCCGGGCACGGTCGGCCCGGTGTGCGTGAGGTGTTCCATGCCGGGAGTCTCGAACCTTGACGCCTGGGGCAAGGTCAAGCGGACACCCGCGGCCACGCGCTTTCCCCGGCCCGAAAACCCCTTTGACCGGTCTCCTAGGCTTTTGCGCCATGAACGGGTCCATGAACGGGGAACTGGACGGACCGCCCGGCGGGTCCGGTGCGGGGGCACCGCACCGGGTTCGGATACGGGAGATGACCGAGGCCGACATCGACGCGGTCTCCGCCGTGCGGGTCCGCGGCTGGCAGGCCGCGTACCGGGGGCTGATGCCGCAGACGTATCTGGACGCGATGAGCGTGGCGGCGGATGCCGCGCAGCGGCGCTCGTGGTTCGCGCGTCGACCACCGGCGGTCTCGGACCTGGTGGCCGAGCGGGACGGCGAGGTCGTCGGGTGGGCGTGCGTCGGGCCCTGCCGCGACCCCGATGTCGCCCCGGGCGCCGCCGAGTCGCCCGCGGCCCGCCCGGCCGCGGGCGAGCTGCTGGCCCTGTACGTGGCGCCGGGGCTGATCGGCACCGGTGTCGGGCGTGCCCTGATGGCGGCCGGTACGGCACGCGCACGGGCGGGCGGGTTCCGCGCGCTGTACCTGTGGGTGCTGCGCGACAACGCCCGCGCCCGGCGGTTCTACGAGCGGGCCGGCTTCGTGCCGGACGGGGCGCAGGAGGCGTACGAGGTGGAGGGCAGCGGCGTCCGCGAGGTGCGCTACTGGCGCCCGCTGGGACCGGTCCCGCGCTGAGCGTCGTCGGCCCCGTCCCGGCCGCCGCCCCCCTTCGCCTCGGGCCCGTCCTGTCCGGGCACCTCGTGGACCCCCAGTCGCGCCAGCGACGCCGCCGCGGCCGCCGCGAGCCGGGGGTGGGCGACGGCGGCGGCCAGCGCGGGGACGGCGCGCCGGTCACCCAGCGCGCCCAGGCCCTCGACGCAGGCGAGCGCCACCCGCCAATAGGGGTTGTGCGGGGTCAGCAGCCGCTCCAGGGTCGCGATCAGCGCCGGTACGGACTGCGGCGCGCGGAGCTCGGCGAGCAGCCGGACCGGGTGCAGGGCGTAGGCGGTGCGCAGCGGGTTGGTGGCGAGTGCGGCCGCGGCACGGGCGGTGCGCGGGTCGCCGAGCCGGCTCAGGGCGTGCGCGGCGGTGGCGCAGCGCACCGGGTCGCGGTAGTTCAGCAGCAGCACGAGCGTCTCGAAGGCGCGCTTGTCGCCGGCGCAGCCGAGAATGAAGGCGGCGATCTCCCGGGCCCACAGAGGGCGTTCGACGGCGACCAGCATCCGGGCCAGTTCCTCCCGCCCGGCGGGGGTGTTCTTGCGGGCCAGCCCCAGTAACCGCTCGTAGGCGACCAGATCCTGCGGGGAGCGGAGTTCGGCCCGCACCCGGTCCGTCAACTCGTGGAATTCCTCTTCCATTTGTCGCTCCCTCCCGCCGGGCCGCCCCGGTCCCTGCGACGTGGCCTGCACCACAGCCTAATGACCCGCACTACCCCTGGCGCTTCGGTTACCCACCGGTTAACCTGCTGGAACGAGCAGCACCACTGCTCAGGCGGCCTGGTGACGCAGCCGCCACAGAGTGAAGTCGGTTCGGCACCGCACAGCACGACACCAGTACGGAGCGAACGGCACGGCCCCGGGACAGGGCCCGCCGCACCTCCGACACCGCCGGCGCTGCCAGCAGCGCTGCGGCTCTCTCGGCCCACCGCCGTATTTCCCGCCGCTGCGTTTTCGCTACGCCTCGCGTCCGCGCGGACACCCCTCAGTCGTCACTTCTCCCCTGCCTTCAGGGGAACACCCTCAGGAGTCTCGCGATGGGCCCTCAGTCCACCCCAGATCTCTCAACTGAAGCCTCCCCACCCTCCCTTTCCACCGTGGCCGTCGTCGGTCTGGGCACCATGGGCACCGGTATCGCCGAGGTGCTGACCCGGGCCGGCCGCGAGGTCGTCGGCATCGACACCGACGAGGCCGCGGCCCGGCGCGCCGTCGCCACGCTCGAAGCCGCCACCGCCCGCGCGGTGCGGCGCGAGCGGATCACCGAGCGCGAGCGCCAGGACATCCTGGCCCGCTTCCGCACCTTCACCGATCTGCAGGCCGCCGCGGACGCCGACCTCGTCATCGAGGTGGTGCCCGAGGACTACGAGCTCAAGCGGCAGGTGTTCGCCGGGCTGGACGCCGTGGTGCGTCCGGACGCCATCCTGGCCACCGGCACCAACGCGCTGTCCGTGACCCGGCTGGCCGCCGACTCCCAGCGCCCCGAGCGGGTGCTCGGCGTGCACTTCTTCAACCCCGCACCGGCCATGAAGCTGGTCGAGGTGGTCTCCTCGGTGCTCACCGCGCCGACCGCCGTCGCGGCCGTCACCCAGCTCGCCCGCGACCTGGGCAAGGACCCGATCTCGGTCGGCGACCGGCCCGGTTTCGTCGCCGACGGGCTGCTCTTCGGCTATCTGAACCAGGCCGCGGCGATGTACGAGTCGAAGTACGCGACCCGCGAGGACATCGACGCCGCGATGCGGCTCGGCTGCGGTCTGCCCATGGGCCCGCTCGCGCTGCTCGACCTGATCGGCGTGGACACCGCCCGTACGGTCCTGGAGGCGATGTACGCCGAGTCCCACGACCGCCTGCACGCCCCCGCGCCGATCCTGGGCCAGCTGGCCGAGGCGGGGCTGACCGGCCGCAAGGCGGGGCGCGGCTTCTACACGTACGAGGCTCCGGGCAGCCCCACGGTGGTTCCGGACGCCGAGAGCCCGGCGGCGGCCGGCGGGGACGCCGCCGGGCGCGCGGTCTCCAGCGTCGGCGTCGCCGGCTCCGGGACGATGGCCAGCGGGATCGCCGAGGTCTTCGCCAAGGCCGGCTACTTTGTCGTGCTGGCCGCCCGCAGCCTGGAGAAGGCCGAGAAGGCCAAGGCCAGGATCGCCAAGTCGCTGGGCCGCTCGGTGGAGAAGGGCCGGCTGACCGCCGAGGCCCGGGACGCCGCGCTGTCGGCGATCACCCCGGCCGGCTCGCTCGACGCGTTCGCCGAGGTGGATTTGGCGGTCGAGGCGGTGGCCGAGGACCTGGTGGTCAAGCAGGAGCTGTTCAAGGCGCTGGACAAGGTCTGCAAGCCGGGCGCCGTCCTGGCCACCACGACCTCCTCGCTGCCCGTCGTCGCCTGCGCCCGCGCCACCTCGCGCCCGCAGGACGTCATCGGGATGCACTTCTTCAACCCGGCGCCGGCCATGAAGCTGGTCGAGATCGTGCGGACGGTCCTGACCGCCGACGACGTGCACGCCACGGTGCGGGCGGTGTGCGCCAAGGTCCGCAAGCACCCGGTGGACTGCGGGGACCGGGCCGGCTTCATCGTGAACGCACTGCTGTTCCCGTACCTGAACAACGCGATCAAGATGGTCGAGGAGCACTACGCGTCCCTGGACGACATCGACGCCGCCATGAAGCTCGGCGGCGGCTACCCGATGGGCCCGTTCGAACTCCTCGACGTGGTCGGTCTGGACGTGTCCCTGGCCATCGAGAAGGTGCTGCACGCCGAGTTCCGCGACCCGGGGCTCGCCCCGGCCCCGCTGCTGGAGCACCTCGTCGCCGCGGGCTGCCTCGGCCGCAAGACCGGCCGCGGCTTCCGTGAGTACGCCCGGCGCTGACGCGTGGCGGCGCCCCCGCCCAGGAGGGGGAGGCTGGGGTGGACTGCTGGAGCCCGACGGCGGTCCACCCCCGCTCACAAGGGCGGAGGCGGCACCTCATGCCGCAGGTCGCGTAAATATGCAGTACCGTCCCCACATGTCCCAGCCCGCTCGTACGCAGCCCTCCGAGACCCCCGAGACCAGCACTCCCGGCACCCGCCGGGCGGCCGCGCAACGACTCAAAATGCGCCGCGAACTGTCGGCGGCGGCCATGGAGCTGTTCGCGACCAAGGGCTACGAGGCGACCACGGTCGACGAGATCGCGGCGGCCGCGGGCGTCGCCCGACGCACCTTCTTCCGCCACTTCCGCTCGAAGGAAGAGGCGATCTTCCCCGACCACGACGACACCCTCGTCCGCGCCGAGGCCGTCCTGGACGCCGCCCCGCCGCACGAGAACCCCCTCGACACGGTCTGCCGCGGCATCAAGGAGGTCATGCGGATGTACGCGGCCTCCCCGGCCGTGTCGGTGGCCCGTTACCGTCTGACCCGCGAGGTACCCACCCTCCGGGAGGCCGAGATCGCCTCGGTGGCCCGCTACGAGCGGCTGTTCACCCGTTATCTCCTGGGGCACTTCGACGAGGGCGCCCACCGCGAGGGCGACGACGACCCGCTGCTGGCCGAGGTCGCCGCGTCCGCCGTGGTGACCGCGCACAACCACGTACTGCGCCGCTGGCTGCGGGCCGGCGCGGAGGGCGATGTCGAGGCGCAGCTGGACCACGCCTTCGAGATCGTCCGCGAGACCTTCGGCGCCGGTATCGGCGCCGGCCGCACCACCACGGGGGAGCAGCCCCCGGCGGCCGTCTCTCGGGAGGGCGAGGTCCTGGTCGCGGTGGCCCGCACGGACGCCCCGCTGGACGAGGTCATGCGCACGATCCGCAAGGCGATCAAGGACCGGAAGTGATCCCGTAACGGCCTGACGGACCCGGCTCGCTCGCGCTGTCCACGCGGACGTGGCGGACGCGAGCGAGGCGGGGCCGGCGACCGGCCGGTCCCCCGGCCGCACCCGGACGAAGTCGCCGCGCTCCGCGGCCACTTGCCGTCGGCGCTCGACGTCGTGACGGGCCGGCCGCGCAACGGCGACGGCAGCGCGCAGCGGGTCCTGACCGCGTCACGTCCGCCCGGTGAGCGAGGCCGGCGCACACGACCTACCGCTGCCGCGGAGTCTGACCGCGGTCTTCCTGCACCACTTCCACACGCCGCCGCCCGGCTGTGACCAGGGGTCCGCGAGCGGCCGAGGCCCCGGAGCCGACCCGGGCCATAACCCGAATGGCCTAATCACCTCTCCGTTGACACCAAGTGCACGCATGATTCCCCTGTGTGTCCAACACCCCTCCGATCGGGCCATCCGTTGCTCATGCGTGCCGCCCTGATGACATCTGAGAGAAATTCTTGGCACTCAGTGTCTTGTCGACTGGCACGCGGTGTCATACGTTGAGGGTGTCCGGGCGGCCGGCGCGTAGCGAACCCACGCGCGCCGGCTGTCCCACCAGCCCTACGTGGCTGTCCGCCCGGACGCCTGCGTCACAGGCGAAAAACCCAGCTACGGCTGGATCGCGCACACCAGCGCTGCCAGGCACCGCGACCGACGGCCCCGCACCCCCCGCGGAGACGACGGAGACGGCGCCACCCCCGGCCGAACCGACGGCACCACCTCCGCTCCACCCCCGACGTTCCCTCAAAACCGTTCCCTCAACGGTTCCCCAAGCTCTCGGCTGCGCGCGAGCGAGGGGAGGCCCCAACCGCCGGAGGCACCCCGTGAACGAAATCCTGGACGCAATCCTCGCGCCTGACACCACCAGCGCCGACTTCGCCGCGCTGCCCATCCCCGAGTCCTACCGCGCGGTGACCGTGCACAAGGACGAGGTCGAGATGTTCGACGGCCTCACCACCAAGGAGAAGGACCCCCGCAAGTCGCTGCACGTCGACGACGTGCCGGTGCCCGAGCTCGGCCCCGGTGAGGCACTGGTGGCCGTGATGGCCTCCTCCGTGAACTACAACTCGGTGTGGACCTCGATCTTCGAGCCGCTGTCGACGTTCGGCTTCCTGGAGCGCTACGGCCGCCTCTCCCCGCTCGCCAAGCGGCACGACCTGCCGTACCACGTCATCGGCTCCGACCTGGCCGGCGTGGTGCTGCGCACCGGGCCCGGCGTCAACGCCTGGCACCCCGGCGACGAGGTCGTGGCGCACTGCCTGTCCGTCGAGCTGGAGTCCTCCGACGGCCACAACGACACCATGCTCGACCCCGAGCAGCGCATCTGGGGCTTCGAGACCAACTTCGGCGGTCTGGCCGAGATCGCCCTGGTCAAGTCCAACCAGCTGATGCCCAAGCCCAAGCACCTGAGCTGGGAGGAGGCGGCGGCGCCCGGCCTGGTCAACTCGACCGCATACCGCCAGCTGGTCTCCCGCAACGGTGCCGGGATGAAGCAGGGCGACAACGTCCTGATCTGGGGCGCGAGCGGCGGGCTGGGCAGCTACGCCACCCAGTTCGCGCTGGCCGGCGGCGCCAACCCGATCTGTGTCGTCTCCAGTGAGCAGAAGGCGGAGATCTGCCGGAAGATGGGCGCCGAGGCGATCATCGACCGCAGCGCCGAGGGCTACAAGTTCTGGAAGGACGAGCACAACCAGGACCCGCGGGAGTGGAAGCGCTTCGGCAAGCGGATCCGCGAGCTGACCGACGGCGAGGACGTGGACATCGTCTTCGAGCACCCGGGCCGGGAGACCTTCGGCGCGTCGGTGTACGTCACCCGTAAGGGCGGCACCGTCGTCACCTGCGCCTCGACCTCCGGCTACAACCACGAGTACGACAACCGCTACCTGTGGATGTCACTGAAGCGGATCGTCGGCTCGCACTTCGCGAACTACCGCGAGGCGTGGGAGGCCAACCGGCTGATCGCCAAGGGCAAGATCCACCCGACCCTCTCCAAGACCTACACCCTCGAGGAGACCGGTCAGGCGGCGTACGACGTGCACCGCAATCTGCACCAGGGCAAGGTCGGCGTGCTGGCACTGGCGCCCGAAGAGGGTATGGGTGTGCGCGACGAGGAGATGCGCGCCAAGCACCTGGACGCCATCAACCGGTTCCGCGACGCATAAGCGGCACGGACCCACAGACACCGGCCGGAACGCCTGAGACACCTCGGACGTTTCGAACCTCCAAGATTCGGGCCTGATATGACTGAGCGTCAGAAGGATCGTCCGTGGCTGATGCGGACCTACGCCGGGCATTCCACCGCCGAGGCGTCCAACGAGCTGTACCGGCGCAACCTCGCCAAGGGACAGACCGGGCTGTCGGTCGCGTTCGACCTTCCGACGCAGACCGGCTACGACCCCGACCACATCCTCGCCCGCGGCGAGGTCGGCCGGGTCGGGGTCCCGGTGTCGCACCTGGGTGACATGCGGCGGCTGTTCCAGGACATCCCGCTGGACCAGATGAACACCTCGATGACCATCAACGCGACGGCGATGTGGCTGCTGGCGCTGTACGAGGTGGTCGCCGAGGAGCAGGGTGCCGACATCACCAAGCTGTCGGGGACCACCCAGAACGACATCGTCAAGGAGTACCTCTCGCGCGGGACGCACGTCTTCCCGCCGGGCCCCTCCCTGCGGCTGACCACCGACATGATCACGTACACGGTGGCCCACATCCCCAAGTGGAACCCGATCAACATCTGCAGCTACCACCTGCAGGAGGCCGGGGCGACGCCGGTGCAGGAGATCGCGTACGCGATGTCCACCGCCATCGCGGTGCTGGACGCGGTGCGCGACTCCGGCCAGGTGCCGCCGGAGAAGTTCGGCGACGTCGTGGCCCGTATCTCCTTCTTCGTGAACGCCGGCGTCCGGTTCGTCGAGGAGATGTGCAAGATGCGCGCCTTCGGCCGCATCTGGGACCGGATCACCCGCGAGCGCTACGGCATCGACAACCCCAAGCAGCGCCGCTTCCGCTACGGCGTCCAGGTCAACTCGCTCGGGCTGACCGAGGCGCAGCCGGAGAACAACGTCCAGCGGATCGTGCTGGAGATGCTGGCCGTCACCCTCTCCAAGGACGCCCGCGCCCGGGCCGTGCAGCTGCCGGCCTGGAACGAGGCACTGGGGCTGCCGCGCCCCTGGGACCAGCAGTGGTCGCTGCGCATCCAGCAGGTCCTGGCGCACGAGAGCGACCTGCTGGAGTACGAGGACATCTTCGCCGGCTCGCATGTCATCGAGGCCAAGGTCGACGCCCTGGTCACCGACTGCCTCGCCGAGATCGAGCGGATCCAGGAGATGGGCGGCGCGATGGCCGCCGTGGAGTCCGGCTACCTCAAGTCGCAGCTGGTCTCCGCGCACGCCGAGCGGCGGGCCCGGATCGAGGCGGGCGAGGAGAAGATCGTCGGCGTCAACTGCTTCGAGTCCACCGAGCCCAACCCGCTCACCGCGGACCTCGACACCGCCATCATGACCGTCGACCCGGCCAACGAGGCGCGGGTCGTGCAGGCCCTGCACGACTGGCGGGACAACCGCGACGAGGTGCGCGCCCAGGAGGCGCTGTCGGCCCTGAAGAAGACCGCGGCCGGTGACGCCAACCTCTTCGCGGCCACCCTGGAGTGCGCCCGCGCCGGGGTGACGACCGGCGAGTGGGCCTGGGCCCTGCGGGACGTCTTCGGCGAGTTCCGGGCGCCCACGGGTGTCTCCAGCGCTCCCCTGGCGGTCGCCGCCGAGGAGGGCAGCCCGCTGGCGGCGGTCCGCGAGAAGGTCGCCAAGACCGCGGCCGAGCTCGGCAGCGGCAAGCTGCGGCTGCTGGTCGGCAAGCCCGGCCTGGACGGGCACAGCAACGGCGCCGAGCAGATCGCCGTACGGGCCAGGGACGCCGGCTTCGAGGTGATCTACCAGGGCATCCGGCTCACCCCGGAACAGATCGTCTCGGCGGCGGTCGCCGAGGACGTGCACTGCGTCGGCCTGTCGATCCTGTCCGGCTCGCACGCCGAGCTGGTCCCGGACGTACTGGCCCGGCTGCGCCGTACCGGCGTGGACGACATGCCCGTCATCGTCGGCGGCATCATCCCCTCCGCCGACGCGGCCGCGCTCAAGGAAGCCGGAGTGGCGGCCGTCTTCACACCGAAGGACTTCGGTATCACGGAGATCATCGGCCGTATCGTCGACGAGATCCGCAAAGCGAACCAGCTCGACCCCCTGGAGGTCCCCGCATGACAGCGCCAGCGCCTGTCAGCCGACTGCGGCCGCGCCGCTCGTGCCTCGCGGTCCCCGGCAGCAATCCGCGCTTCCTGGAGAAGGCCCAGGGCCTCCCCGCGGACCAGGTGTTCCTGGACCTGGAGGACGCCTGCGCCCCGCTCGCCAAGGAGGGCGCGCGGCACACCATCGTCGACGCGCTGAACGGCGGCGACTGGACCGGCAAGACACGGGTCGTACGGGTCAACGACTGGACGACCCACTGGACGTACCGCGATGTCGTCACGGTCGTCGAGGGCGCGGGGCAGAACCTCGACTGCATCATGCTGCCGAAGGTCCAGGACGCCCAGCAGATCGTGGCGCTGGACCTGCTGCTGACGCAGATCGAGAAGACCATGGGCTTCGAGGTCGGCCGGATCGGCATCGAGGCGCAGATCGAGAACGCCAAGGGCCTGGTGAACGTCGATGCGATCGCCGGCGCCTCGCCGCGCCTGGAGACCATCATCTTCGGCCCGGCCGACTTCATGGCGTCCATCAACATGAAGTCCCTGGTGGTCGGCGAGCAGCCGCCCGGCTATGGGGCGGACGCCTATCACTACATTCTGATGCGCATCCTGATGGCGGCCCGGACCTACGATCTACAGGCAATTGATGGCCCGTACCTTCAGATCAAGAACATTGATGGCTATCGCGAGGTGGCCGGCCGCGCCGCCGCGCTCGGCTTCGACGGCAAGTGGGTGCTGCACCCGGGTCAGGTCGAGGCCGCCAATGAGGTGTTCTCCCCCTCCCAGGAGGACTACGACCACGCCGAGCTGATCCTGGACGCCTACGAGTGGCACACCTCGGAGGCGGGCGGAGCCAAGGGCTCCGCGATGCTCGGCGACGAGATGATCGACGAGGCGAGCCGGAAGATGGCGCTGGTGATCGCCGGCAAGGGCCGGGCCGCCGGCATGATCCGTACGTCCAAGTTCGAGGCCCCGGAGGCATAAGCGCGATGCAGTTCGGCCGTACCTATGAAGAGTTCACCATCGGCGACGTGTACAAGCACTGGCCGGGGAAGACCGTCACCGAATACGACGACCACCTCTTCTGTCTGCTCACGATGAACCATCACCCGCTGCACATGGACAGCAACTACGCGGAGCAGACCACCGACTTCGGAAAGAACGTCGTCGTCGGCAACTACATCTACTCACTGCTGCTGGGCATGTCCGTTCCGGACGTCTCCGGAAAGGCCATCGCCAATCTGGAGATCGAGTCGCTCAAGCACGTGGCGCCGACCTTCCACGGCGACACGATCTACGGCGAGACCACGGTGCTCGACAAGACGCCGTCGAAGTCCAAGTCCGACCGCGGCATCGTCTACGTCGAGACCAAGGGCTACAAGCAGGACGGGACCCTGGTCTGCGTCTTCCGGCGCAAGGTGATGGTCCCCACGGCCACCTACATCAAGGAGCGCGGCGGCGAGCAGCCCGGCCGCCCGGAGCTCAAGGCCCCGCCGGCCAAGAAGGAGAAGTAAGTCACCATGAGCCGTCTTGCGCAGACCGAGGGCCTGACCGACATCCAGCGGGAAATCCTCTCCACCGTCCGCGACTTCGTGGACAAGGAGATCCTGCCGGTCGCCACCGAGCTCGAACACCGCGACGAGTACCCGACGCAGATCGTCGAGGGGCTGAAGGAACTCGGCGTGTTCGGCCTGATGATTCCGGAGGAGTACGGCGGGCTGGGCGAGTCCCTGCTCACCTACGCGCTGACCGTCGAGGAGATCGCCCGCGGGTGGATGAGCGTCTCCGGCATCATCAACACCCATTTCATCGTGGCGTACATGCTCAAGCAGCACGGCACGCAGGAGCAGAAGGACTACTTCCTGCCGAAGATGGCGGCCGGTGAAATCCGGGGTGCCTTCTCGATGTCGGAGCCGGCGCTGGGCTCGGACGTGTCGGCCATCTCCTCCAAGGGCGTGCGGGACGGCGACGATTACGTCCTCAACGGCCAGAAGATGTGGCTCACCAACGGTGGTTCGTCCACCCTCGTGGCGGTGCTGTGCCGTACGGACGAGGGCCACCCGGAGGGCACCGCTCCGCACAAGTCGATGACGACCTTCCTCGTGGAGAAGGAGGCCGGGTTCGGCGAGGTGCGCCCCGGCCTGACCATCCCGGGCAAGATCGACAAAATGGGCTACAAGGGCGTCGACACCACCGAACTGATCATGGACGGGCTGCGCATTCCCGCCGATCGGGTGCTCGGCGGCCAGACCGGACGTGGCTTCTATCACATGATGGACGGCGTCGAGGTCGGTCGGGTCAACGTGGCGGCACGGGGCTGCGGCGTCGCCCAGCGCGCCTTCGAGCTGGGCGTTTCCTACGCGCAGCAGCGACACACCTTCGGCAAGCCGATCGCCCAGCATCAGGCCATTCAGTTCAAATTGGCAGAAATGGCGACAAAGGTCGAAGCCGCCCATGCGATGATGGTTAACGCCGCTCGCAAAAAGGACTCGGGCCAGCGAAACGACCTCGAGGCGGGCATGGCGAAGTACCTGGCCTCCGAGTACTGCAAGGAGGTAGTGGAAGACGCGTTCCGCATCCATGGCGGGTACGGCTTCTCGAAGGAGTACGAGATCGAGCGCCTCTACCGCGAGGCCCCGATGCTCCTGATCGGTGAAGGTACCGCCGAGATCCAGAAAATGATCATTGGTCGCCGGCTACTGGAGGAGTACCGAATCCAGGGGTGAACGCCCGGTTTGGGCCGATTTACCCTAGACGAAGATCACACCCCGTCATCCTACTTCGGCCACGGATTGGCTCTGGCTCTTGGCCAGTTGCCGCTCGCAACCGATAGCATCCTTGGAAAGCCGCCGTCCCCCGTATCCATACGCGGCATCCTCCGCTACGAAGGTCATTCATGCCCCACAGCCAATCCTCTGCACAACGCGGTCGCGTCCGCCTCGCGCGCGGAGCGTCGCCGTGGCTCCTGCCGACCGTTGCCACGGCAGCGGTCAGCCTCGCCCGGTCCCGCCGGTCGGGTCGCTGGGCCGCCGTTGCCGTGCCCACCACCGCTCTGGCGGCGGGCATGCTGTGGTTCTTCCGCGACCCCGAGCGGGAGATCGCTCAGGGTCGCGTCATCTCCCCGGCCGACGGCGTGGTGCAGAGCATCATGCCGTGGAAGGACGGACGCACCCGCGTCGCGATCTTCATGAGCCCGCTGAACGTCCACGTCAACCGCGCGCCGCTGGCCGGCACGGTGACCTCCGTCGAGCACATCCCCGGCGGGTTCGTTCCGGCGTTCAACAAGGAGAGCGAGAACAACGAGCGGGTCGTCTGGCACTTCGACACCGAGCTCGGCGACATCGAGATGGTGCAGATCGCCGGCGCGGTGGCCCGCCGTATCGTCCCCTACGTGCCCGAGGGCACCAAGGTGGAGCAGGGCGAGCGGATCGGTCTGATCCGCTTCGGCTCGCGCGTCGACGTCTACCTCCCGGAGGGCGTCGAGGTGGCGGTCGAGGTCGGCCAGGCCACCACCGCGGGGGTGACTCGACTTGACCGTGATTGATCCCGAGACACAGGCGGGCTGGGCACCCGAGACCGACGAGGACGAGGACGACATGCCGCTGTCCACGCGGCTGTCAATAGCGGACACCCTCACCCTCGGCAACGCGATCTGCGGCTTCATGGCGGTGTACTTCACCACCACCGGAGTCCTCATCCCGCACCTCACGGGGACCGAGGACGGCGGGATGGCCCGGCACAGCGCGGCCATGGCCGTGATCCTGATGCTGCTCGCGTCGGTCTTCGACCTCTTCGACGGGCTGGTGGCACGCAAGCTGCGGGCCTCGGCGATGGGGGCCGAGCTCGACAACCTCTCGGACCTGATCAGCTTCGGGCTGGCGCCCGCGTACTTCGTCGTGACCTGGGGCATGGTCGCCCTCCAGAGCGCGCACCAGCGGGTGTCGCTGGTGGCCGCGGTCGTGGTGCTGCTGGCGGTGGTGCTGCGGCTTGCGCGGTTCTCCTGTGTCACCCTGCGCGACGGGATCTTCCAGGGCATGCCGAGTCCCTTCGGCGCCCTGACCGTCGTGGCGATCGTGCTGCTGGAGCTGCCGTTCCTGCCGACGCTGCTGGCGATCATCGGGGTGGCCTGGCTGATGGTGAGCCGGGTCGAGTACCCCAAGCCCCGCGGCAGGCTCGCGGTGGCGATGCTCAGCTGGATCGTGCTCAGCATGGGCATGCTCGCGGCCTGGGCGCTGGACGCCCCCGGCGGCCAGCTGCTGCTGCAGACCGGCTGCTCCCTCCAGGTGGTCCTGGGCGCGATGATCCCGCTGTTCGCGACGGCCCGGAGGGTCAACACCTTCCGCGACAACCGCCGCGAGTCGCGGGCCGAGTCGCGCGCCGCGCAGCTGCCCTAGCGCGGGCGCGGCACCCCGTACACCACGCCGAGAGCCCCGAGCGAACGATTCGCTCGGGGCTCTCGGCGTTACGGCGTGGGCGCCGGGGCCGGCCTCAGACCAGGAAGTCGCGGGCCAGGTCCTGTGCCGCCCGCTCCAGCAGCGGGCCCGCCTCGGCCATACAGCGGGCCGGGTCGGACTCCAGGTCCGTCAGGGCGTACGCGCGCCGGATACCGGCCCGGCTCAGGGCCTCCTGCGGCAGCTGGAGCCGGCCGCAGACCGCGACCACGTCCAGGCCGGCCGCCCGGGCCGCGGCGGCGACACCGGCCGGCGCCTTGCCGTGCAGGGTCTGCTCGTCCAGAGAGCCCTCGCCGGTGATCACGAAGGTGGCCTTCGCCAGGGCCGGGGCGAAGCCCAGCACATCGAGCATGACCTCGATGCCCGGCCGGAACGCCGCGTCCAGACCCACCAGCGCGCCGTAGCCGATACCGCCGGCCGCGCCCGCGCCGGGCGCCAGGGCGTGCTCGGCGGCCTTGGGGCCGACCGCGCGCGCCAGCACCTCGGCGTAGTGCGCGAGGGCGGCGTCGAGGGTGGCCACGTCGTCCGCACTGGCGCCCTTCTGCGGTCCGTAGACCGCCGGGGCGCCCTTGGGACCCGTCAGCGGGTTGTCGACGTCGCTGGCGAGCACGATCTCGGTCTTGGCCAGCCGGGGGTCCAGGCCGGACAGGTCGGCCGTGGCCAGATCGCGCAGCGGGCCGCCGCCGGGGGCGACCGGCGCACCGTCCGCGTCGAGGAAGCGGGCGCCCAGCGCCGCGAGCATGCCCGCGCCGCCGTCGGTCGTGGCGCTGCCGCCGACGCCGAAGACGATGGTGGTCGCGCCCGCGTCCAGGGCTGCCAGCAGCAGCTCCCCGGTGCCGTACGTGGTGGCCGTCAGGGGGGCGAAGACGCCCCCGGGCAGGTGCTGGAGGCCGGACGCCTCCGCCATCTCCACCACCGCGGTGCCGTCGTCGCGCAGCGCGAAGGTGGCCGTCACCGGTACGCCGGTGGGGCCGGTGACCCGCGCCTCATGGCGGGTGAAGCCCGCCGCGAGCGCCGCGGCGACCGTGCCGTCGCCGCCGTCCGCGACCGGGACGGCCGCCACGTCCAGATCGGGGACCACGCGCCGCAGACCGGCCGTGACGTGCTCGGCGACCTCGACGGCCGTGAGCGAACCCTTGAACTTGTCCGCGGCGATCAGCACATGTGCTGTGTGTGTCCTTGCTGCGTCCGCCACCGTGTTTCCCCTTGCTTTCGAACTGGCAGTCGCGCCGCTGTGACCTTATCCGGCCGGCGGCCCGGCGAACAGGGCACATCGGTCGCGGGCGCTCCCGAACGCACCGAAATGCGCCCTCGAAGATCAGCCGGGCAGGCTCTAGGCTCGCGCCGTGACGACCATGGATTACGCCACGTACCTTGCCGGCCTGCCCCGTGTTCTCGCGGGGGCGGGAGCGATCTTCCGTGACGCGGAGGGGCGCATTCTGCTCGTGGAGCCCAACTATCGCGACACCTGGATCCTGCCGGGCGGGACCGTCGAGTCGGACCGCGGCGAGTCGCCCCGGCAGGCCGCGCGCCGCGAGACCGCCGAGGAGATCGGCCTGGACGTCGAGCTGGGCCCGCTGCTCGCCGTCGACTGGGTGCGCGGGGAGGGGCGACCGCCGTTGGTGTCGTACCTCTTCGACGGCGGAGTGCTGGACGCGGACCGGCTCGCCGCCATCCGGCTGCAGGAGGAGGAGCTGCTGTCGTGGCGGCTGGTCCATTGGGACGAGGCCCAGACCCTGGTGAACCGGGCGATGGCGCTGCGCCTCGGCGCGGCCCTCAAGGCCCTCGCGGACGGCCGCGGGCCGGCGGAGCTGGAGGACGGGGTGCCACCGGTGGTCGCCGGCGGTACGCGGGGAAGGTGAGCCGGCGGTAGCCGGGAGGGTGGGCCGGCGGGAGCCGGGAAAATGACGTGAGGGGCGGCCGCCCGCGCGCCTAGATTTCTCCCGTGGAAGACACCGTGGAGAAGATCGCCGCCAGGGTCGCGCGGGTGACCGGAGTGGTCGGAGTGATGCTCGGGGGGAGCCGGGCGCGGGGGACGCACCGACCGGACTCCGACTGGGACCTGGGGCTCTATTACCGGGGCGAGCCGGATCTGACGGCGCTCGGGACGCTGGCCGCGGAGCTGACCGGCGAGCCGGTCGAGGTATACGGGCCGGGGGCCTGGGGTGCGTGGGTCGACGGCGGTGCCTGGCTCGTACTGCCCGACGGGAGCCGTATGGACTGGATCCTGCGGGACGTCGACCGGGTGTGGCGGGTGTGGGACGAGTGCCGCGCGGGCCGCTTCGAGATCGGCGTCCAGGCCGGTCATCCGCTCGGCTTCTGGTCACCCGCCTATCCGGGTGAGGCGGCGCTGGGCCGGGTGCTCGCCGACACCGACGGGGAGCTGGCCGGTCTGAAGAAGGCGGCCCAGGACTACCCTCCGGCGCTGCGCACGGCGCTGACCGGTGCCGCGGTCTGGGACGCCGGGTTCTCGACGGCGATGGCGGGCCGGTCGTACGCGACGCGGGACGTGCTGCACGCGGCGCTGTGCCTGTCCCGCGCCGTCGGTCACCTCGTCCAGGCGCTGCACGCGCACCACGGTGTCTGGTGCCTCAACGAGAAGGGCGCGCTGGCGGCGGCCGCGGCGCTGCCGCGGACACCGTCCGGCTTCGGTGACCGCGCCGCCGCCGTGCTGTCCCGGCTCGGGCCCTCGGAGGAGGAGTTGCGCCGTGCGCTGGCGGAGGCGGAGCGGCTGGTGGCGGAGGTGCGGGCGGTGGTGGACGGCCAGGGTCCGCCCACCGCGTCCACGGCGGACTGAGCCCGGCCCGGCCGTGGCTCAGCGGCTGATGCCGACCGCGTGGCCGTAGGTCTGCGGATCGGCGAGGAAATCGAGCATGGCGCGCGCCACGTCGGCGCGGGCGATGGACGCTCCGGCCGGGCCGGCTTCGACGGCGTGGCGGTAGCGGCCCTCGCCCGGCTTGTCGAGCAGGCGGGGCGGGCGGACCGCGGTCCAGTCGAGGCCGCTGCCGCGCAGTACGGCCTCCATGCGCTCCAGGTCGGTGTACAGCTCCTTGAGGACCGCCCACAGCAGGGGCCCGAACACCCGGTGGCCGACGAACGGCTGGCCGGTGCCGGTGCGGTTGAGCGGGCCCGCGCTGATCATGAGCACGCGCCGTACGCCGGTGGCCCTCATCGCCTCGACCACCGCGCGGGCGGAGGTGGAGGCGGGCCGCAGCGGGTCGTGCCGGCCGACCTGGCCCATACCGGAGAGCACCGCGTCGGCCCCGTCGACCACGGCCTCGACGGAGGCGGCGTCGAGCGCGTCCGCGCGGACGACGGTCAGGCGGTCGTGCCGCTCGGTGAGCTTCTCCGGGCTGCGCAGCGCGGCGGTCACCTCGTGCCCGTCGGCCAGCGCGTGGCGGACGAGGTGCCGGCCGACGCCGCCCGACGCGCCGAGAACGGTGAGCTTCATGCCTCTCCCGGGATGAGGGGGTGTCGCGTGGATGCGGGATGTGCGAGGGGGATGTGCGCTGCGGACAGCAGGTGAGTGGGTACTCACTCACGCCTGAGTGTGAGTGAGTACCCACTCACCTGTCAATGTAGGATCGGGGCCATGCCCCACGACGCCGCCGCTCCCCTGACCGGAGGCGCCCGCACGCGCGCCCGCATCCTCGACGCCGCCGCCGCACTGATGGCGACCGTGGGGCTGACCCGCACGACGACGAAGCAGATCGCCCGGGAGGCCGGGTGCTCCGAGGCGGCGCTGTACAAGCACTTCCGCAACAAGGAGGAGATCTTCGTCAGGGTGCTGCACGAGCGCGCCCCGCGGTTCTCCACGGCGCTGGAGCAGCTGCCGGATGTCGTGGGCGACGAGCGCGGCCCTTCCGGGCACCTCCAGGAGGTGGCGCTGGCGGCCGTCCGCTTCTACCGGCGTGCCTTCCCGATGGCGGCGTCGCTCTTCGCCAGTCCGGAGCTGCTGGCGACGCACCGCCGCAAGCTGGACGAGCTGGGCACCGCCGGGCCGCAGAACGCCAGCCAGCATCTGGCCGGCTATCTGCGGGCCGAGCAGGCGCTGGGCCGGGTCTCGTCCGCCGTCGACCCGCACGCGGCCGCCACGCTGCTCATCGGGGCCTGCTTCCACCGGGCCTTCCTCGACCTGTTCTTCGGCGCCGAGGCGCCGGCCGGCGCACTGCTGCCCGAGTCCGAGGAGGAGTTCGCGGCGCAGACCGCACGGGCCCTGCTCGACGGCCTCACCCCACGGGCCTAGGGCCGCCTTAGCCCGACCCATCGGGGCGCCCCCGTGGCGCGGGGCTCACGTCAGCCGCACGCCTGGGCCGGGAACAGCGTGTCGGCTTCCTCGGACCGTTCGAAGGCGAGCAGCCGGCGCTTGCGGTCCAGGCCGCCGCCGTAGCCGGTGAGGCTGCCGTCGGCGCCGACGACGCGGTGGCAGGGGACGATGATGCCGATCGGGTTGCGCCCGTTGGCCAGGCCGACCGCGCGGGCCGCCGACGGTGCCCCGATCCGTGCGGCGAGCTGCCCGTACGAGAGCGTCTCGCCGTACGGGATGGTGCACAGCGCCGCCCAGACACGGCGCTGGAACGGCGTGCCGCGCAGCGCGAGCGGCAGGTCGAAAGTGGTCGATGCGCCGCGGAAGTAGGCCTGGAGCTGGGCGATGGCCGCGGCGAACGGCGGCTCGCCGGGGTCCGCCGGGCTGCCGAAGCTCTCCTGGGGCGGGCGATGGCGCTGGTCGGTCATGTAGAGGCCGGTGAGCGCCTCTCCGGCGGCGACGAGGGTGAGGGGTCCCACCGGGGTGCCGGTCAGGACGGTGTGGGTGAGGGGGGCGGTGTCGTCCCGGGGTCCGGGTGTGTGCACGGTCATGGCTGCGGCTCAGTTCGTCGGGAGGTGGTTGATGGGGTGGTCGTCGGTCGCCCAGAGGTACTGGACGGCGTAGGCGCGCCAGGGGCGCCAGACCGCGGAGTGCCGCACCAGGGCCGCCGGGGTGTGTGGCAGGCCGAGGCCGGCGGCCGCGCGACGCAGTCCGAGGTCGGTCGGGGTGAAGGCGTCCGGGTCGCCGAGGCCGCGCATGGCGATGCATTCGACGGTCCAGGGACCGATGCCGGGCAGCGCGGCGAGCCGGGCGCGGGCCTCGTCCCGGTCGCTGCCGACGCCGAGTCGCAGCGCTCCGGAGGCGAGGGCGGCGATGACTCCGGTGAGCGTGGCGCGGCGGGTGCGGGGCATCGCCAGCGACTCCGGGTCGAGCTCGGCGAGCGCGGCGGCGGACGGGAAGAGGTGGTCCAGGCCGCCTCCCGGGTCGTCGATCCGCTCGCCGTGGGCGCGCACCAGCCGTCCGGCGTGGGTTCGGGCGGCCGCGGTGGAGATCTGCTGGCCGAGGACCGCGCGGAGGGCGAACTCGGCGGCGTCGACGGTGCGCGGGACCCGGCGGCCGGGCGCCTTGGCGACCAGCGGCGCCAGCTGCGGGTCCTCCCGCAGCAGCCCGTCGACGGCTTCCGGGTCCGCGTCGAGGTCGAGCAGCCGGCGGCAGCGGGCGATGGCGCCGGCCAGATCGCGCAGGTCGGTGAGGGCGAGCCGGCAGTCGATGTGGTCCGGCCGGGGTGCGAGCGCGACGATGCCGTGCCCGTAGGGGAGGCTCAGGGTGCGGCGATAGGCGCCGTCCCGCCACTCCTCGACGCCGGGGACGGCGGTGGCCGCGAGATGCCCGAAGAGGTTGTCGGGGTTCAGCGGCTGCCGGAAGGGCAGTCGCAGCGCGAGCGTGCCGGGGACCGCCGCGCGCGGACCGGGCCGGGCCCGCCGCCGCAGTTCGGTCGGGGAGAGCGCGAAGACCTCCCGCACCGTCTCGTTGAAGGTGCGGATGCTGGCGAAGCCGGCGGCGAAGGCGACCTCGGCCATCGGCAGCGCGGTGGTCTCCACCAGGAGCCGGGCGGTCTGTGCGCGCTGGGCGCGGGCCAGCGCGAGCGGCCCGGCGCCCAGCTCGGCCAGCAGCTGCCGCTCGATCTGCCGGGTGCTGTAGCCGAGCCGGGCCGCGAGGCCGGGGACGCCCTCGCGGTCGACGATGCCGTCGGCGATCAGCCGCATGGCGCGGGCGACGAGATCGGCCCGCTCGTCCCACTGCGGGGACCCGGGGCTGGCGTCCGGGCGGCACCGCTTGCAGGCCCGGAACCCGGCCTGCTGGGCTGCGGCCGCACTCGGGTAGAAGCGCATGTTCTCGGGCTTGGGCGGCACCACTGGGCAGCTGGGCCGGCAGTAGATACGGGTCGTGAGCACCGCCGTGTAGAACCAGCCGTCGAAGCGGGCGTCCTTGGACTGCACGGCGCGCAGACAGCGCTCGGTGTCGGTGTGCATGCCCCCAGGATTGCCCAGTGGGCGGGCCGCGGCTGGCGGGAATCCGACATCAACGTCGGGTGACCAGGACTGGTCCGGGTCACCCGGGCTCAGGTGTTCCGTCCGCCGCGAAGCGGTCCAGCGCCCCGATCACCTCGTGCCGCATCCTCCCGCTCCCCTTGTGCCCCGCGTCGTGGATCACGATCAGCCGGGCGGTGGGCCAGGCACGGGCCAGTTCCCATGCGGTGTGCAGGGGTGTGCCCAGGTCCTGACGGCCGTGGACGAGCACCCCGGGGATGCCCGCCAGCCGTCCGGCGTCGCGCAGCAGGGCACCCTCCTCCAGCCAGGCGCCGTGCGAGAAGTAGTGCGAGCAGATCCGCACCAGGCCGAGCCGCGCCTTCGACGGCCGGTCGCCGTACGGGTTGGCCGAGCCGGACGGCTCCAGGGACAGCACCGCGTCCTCCCAGGCGCACCAATCGGCGGTGGCCCGCTCCCGTACCGCCGGGTCGGGGTCCGCCATCAGGCGCGCGTACGCACCGACGACGTCACCGTCCCGATCCGTCCCGGGCGCACCGGCGAGAAAGCGCTCCCACTGCTCGGGGAAGAACCGGCCGACACCCCGGTAGAGCCAGTCGATCTCCGAGCGCCGGGTGGTGGTGACGCTGGGGATGACGATCTCCGACACCCGCTCGGGGTGGCGTTGCGCGTACGCCAGGATCAGCGTCGAGCCCCAGGAGCCGCCGAACAGCAGCCAGCGGTCGATGCCCAGGTGGTGGCGCAGCCGCTCCATGTCGGCGAGCAGATGGTCCGTCGTGTTGTGCCGCAGGTCCGTGGCCGGATCACTCGCGTGCGGGGTGCTGCGCCCGCAGCCGCGCTGGTCGAAGAGGACGATCCGGTAGCGGCCCGGATCGAAGTACCGGCGCGCCCCGGTGGTGCACCCCGACCCCGGCCCGCCGTGGACGACCAGTGCGGGCTTGCCCTCCGGGTTGCCGCAGACCTCCCAGTAGACGAGGTTGCCGTCGCCGACGTCGAGCATGCCGGTGTCGTAGGGCTCCAGCGGTGGATACGGCTCACGGAGCGTCTCTTCAGAGGGCGTTGACACCCGGACATCGACCATGACGACAGGGTGTCATGTCGTCGACGCGGGACGGTGGCCATGTGGCGGGTCGTCAGGACTCGGCCAGGGCCGTCTCGTAGGCCTCGCGGGCGCGGTCGTCGAAGACGACGAAGCGGATCTCGTCGAAGGCGTCCGGGGACGCGGCGACCGCGGCGCGGACGGTGGCGACGGCGGTCCGGGCGGCGTCGGCGACCGGCCAGCGGTAGACGCCGGTGGAGATGGCCGGGAAGGCGACGGTACGGGCGCCGAGCTCCGCGGCCGCCTGGAGCGACCGGGTGTAGCAGGAGGCGAGCAGGTCGGTGCGGTCCTCGCTGTCGGAGTGCACCGGGCCGACGGTGTGGACCACCCAGCGCGCGGGCAGCCGCCCGGCGGTGGTCGCGACGGCCTGACCGGTGGGCAGGCCGCGCCCGTACTGCGCGGCACGCAGCGCACGGCACTCGGCCAGGATCTCCGGGCCGCCGCGCCGGTGGATCGCGCCGTCCACTCCCCCGCCGCCGAGGAGCGAGGAGTTGGCGGCGTTGACCACGGCGTCGACGGCCTGTTCGGTGATGTCGCCCTGGACGAGGGTGAGGGAGGTGCTCTTGGCGCTCATGGGGTCCGAGCGTAGGGCTTCGGCCGTCTCCGCCTGTGCACCAACGACGAGCCGCACGCAGCCGGCGCCCCCACGCGCCACCGCACCCTAACGACGAGCCGCACGCAGCCGGCGCCCCACGCGCCACCGCACCCTAACGACGAGCCGCACGCAGCCGGCGCCATACGGTCTTGGCCGCGTAATGGCCCGACATCCCATGGACACCCGGGCCGGGCGGGGTGGCCTGGGAGCAGAGGAAGACGGCGGGGTGGGCGGTCTCGTAGGGCACCCGGGTGAGCTTCGGGCGGATCAGCAGACGCAGGCCGGCCGCGGAGCCGGTGGCGGTGTCGCCGCCGACGTAGTTGGCGTTGCGGGCGGCGAGTTGCGGCGGTCCGGCGACCGCACGGGCCAGCACAAGGTCGCGGAAACCGGGGGCGAAGCGCTCGATCTGCCGCTCGACGACCTCGGTCGCATCGCCCTCCCAGCCGTTGGGGACATGCCCGTACGCCCAGAAGACATGCTTGCCCTCGGGGGCACGGGTGGGGTCGATCAGGCTGGGCTGAGCGGTGATCAGGAAGGGTACGGACGGGTCCTGGCCGCGGCTGGCGGCATCCAGCGCGGCGGAGATCTCACCGCTGGTGGGGCCGATGTGGACGGTGCCGGCGCGACGGGCCTCCTCGGCCGTCCACGGCACCGGGCCGGACAGCGCGTAGTCGATTTTGAAGACGCTGGGTCCGTAGGTGACGTCGCGGTAGGCGTTGCCCAGGCCGGCGATGCGGGCCAACGCGGTCGGGGAGGTGTCGAAGACATACGCACGGGCCGGCGGCAGGTCGTCCAGGCGCTTGACCTCGAAGTCGGTGTGCACCGCCCCGCCGTGGGCGCGCAGCAGCCCGGCGAGCGCGTCGGAGATGGCCTGCGAGCCGCCGCGCGCCACCGGCCAGCCCTTGGCGTGCGCGGCGAGCGCGAACATCAGGGCGATGCCGGAGGTGCCGACGCCGCCGAGCGGGGCGATGGCGTGCGCCGCGAGGCCGGCCATCAGCCCGCGGGCCTTCTCGTCCTGGAAGCGGCGGTTGAGGAGGGTGACCGGCTGCGCCGCGACCAGGCCGAAGCGGGCGTAGGTCAGCGGGTCGGAGGGCAGGCCCAGCCACTGGGTGCGCAGGAAGTCATGGGCCATGGCCTCCCACTTGCCGATGAACGGCGCGACGAGCCTGCGGTAGGTGCCGGCGTCGCGCGGGCCGAAGGACATCGCGGTCTCGCCGACGGAGTGGGCGAGCACGGCGGCCGTCCCGTCCGGGAACGGATGCGCCATCGGGAGGTCCGGATGCAGCCATTCGAGGCCGTGGCGCTCCAGCGGCATCCTGGCGAAGGCGGGCGAGCCCACGCCGGTCGGATGCACGGCGGAACAGGGGTCGTGGCGGAATCCGGGGAGGGTCAGCTCCTCGGTACGGGCGCCGCCGCCGATGGTGTCGCGGGCCTCGAAGACCTCAACGGACATGCCACGACGGGCCAGTTCGACGGCCGCCGTCAGGCCGTTGGGTCCCGCCCCGATCACCACGGCATCGAGCATCCTCGGCACCTGCGCCACTCCCCTCGTGTCCGACCCTCGTCGGTGAGGATCAGTTGGCGGCCGCCAGCAGTCCGAGGATACGCCGCGCGGTTTCGGCGTCACGTGCCGCCGTGAAGGGCAGCGCATTGCCGCCCTCGATACGGAACGGCTGCCCGGCGACCGTGCCGCTGGCGCCGCCCGCCTCATGGACCAGCAGCAGCCCGGCCGCGTGGTCCCAGGCGTTCTCCCAGCTGAAGGCCGTGGCGTCGAGCTCGCCGCGGGCTATGTACAGATACTCCAGGCCCGCCGAACCGCACGGCCGCGGGGCGATGCCCCCGGTCTCCAGCGCGGCCAGCACCCGCTTCTGGTCGTCGTCGGTGAAGTCGAAGTGGGAGGTGGCGACATCGAGCACCGCGTCCGGGGACGGGCTGCCGGCGCGCAGCGGTACGCCGTTGAGCCGGGCGCCGGCGCCGCGGCGGGCGACCGCCATCAGGCCGAGCGCGGGGGCGTACGTCCAGGAGGCCAGCACCTCGCCGCGGTGGGCGAGCGCGACGAGCGTGGCGAAGCCGGGGTCGCCGTGCACGAACTGGCGGGTGCCGTCGACCGGGTCGACTATCCAGACGGGGTCGTCGCCGCGCAGCGCGTCGAGCACGGCCGGGTCGGCGTGCACCGCCTCCTCCCCGACCACCCGGGAGCCGGGCAGCAGGGTCGTGAGGGCGATGGTGAGGTGCTCCTCGGCGAGTCGGTCGGCGACCGTGACGAGGTCGTGCGGCCCGTTCTTCTCGACGATGTCCTCGGCGGCGAGCTGGCGGAAGCGCGGCATGATCTCGTCGGCCGCGGCACGGCGGACGGCGGCCTCGACGGCGGCCAGGTCCAGCCCGGTCAGGTCCGGCGAGAAGGACATCGTGGTGGCATCGGTGACGTTCGTGGTGTCTCCCGAATCTTGGGTACGAAGTGCTTCGATCATGCGTCCATGGAAACACGAGCCACTGACACGGCAGCTGGATCGCAGGTGAACTCCCGGTGTTGCACAGGGCACGGCGAGGGTGCGCCGAGCGGCGGACGAGCGGCCGGTGGCGCGACCGCGGTCCCTGCGCCGCACCGCCTCAGCGCCCGACCGCGTACCCCTGCATCCCCCGGGGATTGGCCGCCGCGGACAGCACCCCGCTCTCCGGGTCGCGGGCCACCGCGCACAGCCGGCCCTCGGACCAGGGGTCACCCACCGTGACCAGATGCCCACGCCGCCGCAGCCCGGCGATGACCTCGTCACCGATCCGGGACTCCACCGTCACGCTCCCCGGCCGCATCCCGCGCGGGAAGAACGAGCCGGGGAAGGAGTCCTGGTGCCAGTTCGGTGCGTCGATGGCGCCCTGGAGGTCGAGCCCGCCACGGACCCGGCCGCGCAGCGCCACGGCCAGGAAGAAGTGCACCTGCCACTGGTCCTGCTGATCACCGCCCGGCGTGCCGAAGGCCATCACCGGGACCCCGTCGCGCAGCGCGAGGGACGGCGAGAGGGTGGTGCGGGGCCGCCGGCCCGGGGTGAGGGAGTTGGGCAGGCCCTCCTCCAGCCAGGCCATCTGCAGCCGGGTGCCGAGCGGAAAGCCGAGGGCGGGGACCACCGGGCTGGACTGCAGCCAGCCGCCGGAGGGGGTGGCGGAGACCAGGTTGCCCCAGCGGTCGACGACATCGATGTGGCAGGTGTCGCCCCGGGTGGCACCGCTGCGGTCGGTCTCGGGCGCCGCCTGTGCGGGGGCGCCCGCCGGACGGCCCGCGCG
>NZ_JBHYJC010000017.1:0-62897 GCF_042749045.1 Streptomyces sp. NPDC059008
TGGCCCCCTGTTGGAGCGGGGTCGGCCGTTCGGCTTTCGCTTTCCGGCTTTTCCGACTCTATCAGATCCGTTTCGTTCCGTTGCCGGTCCGAATTCATTTCCGATTCCCCGTCGGAGGGGGTTGCCTTTTGGCTTATTCCGACTTTATCAGAAGTGCTGTGGTCGAATTAAATCGACCGGGGCTTCCGGTAAGTGGTCGGTTGCGCCTCGCCGAATTGAAATTCCGGCCGAAGCGGAGAAGAGACTAACCGTCGCGGATGAACTTGTCCAGTTCGTTGCAACCGTTCGAATCTACCTCCCCCTGCTACCCGTGTCAACGGGTTTCTGGGGCGGAGAGGAGATTAGCAGGTCAGCGGGGCTCGACGCACATCAGGCGGCGGTCGGGAGGGTGGCGTCGCGGTCGGTGGCGTCGACGTCGCCGGTCACCCCGGCTCGTACGGCGCGGCCGCCCAGCACGTAGACGTACAGGAGGAATGCCAGCTCAACGGCGGCGCCGATGCCGATGCGGGCCCAGGTGGGCAGGCCGGAAGGGGTGATGAAGCCTTCGAGGGCGCCGGATATGAAGAGGACCGCGGCGAGGCCTATGGCGACGCCGAGGGCGGCGCGGCCCTCCTCCGCCAGGGCCGTACGACGGGTGCGCGGGCCGGGGTCGATGACGGTCCAGCCCAGGCGGAGGCCGATGCCGGCGGCGATGAAGACGGCGGTCAGTTCGAGGAGGCCGTGCGGAAGGATCAGGCCGAGGAAGGTGTCGAGGCGGCCGGCCGAGGACATCAGACCGATGCCGACGCCCAGGTTGAGCATGTTCTGGAGAAGGATCCACAGGACGGGGAGGCCGAGGAAGGCGCCGAGGACCAGGCACAGGGCTACGGCCTGGGCGTTGTTCGTCCATACCTGGGCGGCGAAGGATGCGGCGGGGTGGCTGGAGTAGTACGTCTCGTACTGGCCACCGGGGCGGGTCATGGCGCGGAGTTCCTCCGGGGCGCCGATGGCCGCCTGGACCTCGGGGTGGGCGGCTATCCACCAGCCGATGAGGGCGGCGACGACGGTGGAGAGGATCGCGGTAGGGATCCACCAGTGCCGCAGGCGGTAGACCGCGGCGGGGAAGACGGTGGTGAAGAAGCGGGCGGCATCGCGCCAGGAGGCCTTGCGGGCGCCGGTGACCGTGCTGCGGGCGCGGGCCACGAGCGAGGTGAGGCGGCTGGTCAGCGCGGGGTCGGGGGCGCTGGACAGGAGGAGGGAGAGGTGGGTGGTGGTGCGCTGGTAGAGGACCACCAGTTCGTCGGCCTCGGCGCCTGTGAGGCGGCGTTTGCGGTGCAGGAGTGCTTCGAGGCGGTCCCATTCGGCTCGGTGTGCCGTGATGAAGACATCGAGGTCCATAGGGGGTCGCTCCTCGCAGCGGCGTGGGTGGGTGCCGGGTCAGCTTGGCAGACTGGCCGTGTCCGGCTGCGGGGTGGGCGGAATTTCGGGGATCGAGAAGGAAGTGGGGCAGGGCGTGAGTGAGCTCGTAACGGGTGAAGCGGTGGTGCTGGGGCTGCGGCCGGCCAGGCTGCCGAGCCGAGGGCTGGCGGTGGCGGTGGATGTGGCGATGGCCTGGAGCATCTACATCGCGGTGTCGATGCTGCTGGTGAGCGCGACGTCGTCGATGGACAGCGCGGCGATGGCGGCGGTGTCGGTGGCGACGTTCGTGCTGGTGCAGGTCGGGATACCGATCGCGGTCGAGACGCTGAGCCATGGCCGTTCGCTGGGGAAGGTCATGTGCGGACTGCGGGTGGTGCGGGCGGACGGCGGGCCGATCCGGTTCCGGCATGCGCTGGTGCGGGGCGCCCTGGGGGCCATCGAGATCGTGCTGACGCTGGGGGTGGTGGCGGCCATCGCCTCGTTGGTCTCGGCGCGGGGGCGTCGGATGGGGGATGTGTTCGCCGGGACGTTGGTGATCCGGGAGCGGATGCCCGCGGCGCAGGTGGGGAGTGCGCTGCCGCCTCCGCCGCCCTGGCTGGCGGCGGAGCTCGGGGCGCTGGATCTGTCGCGGGTGCCCGATGGGTGGTGGCTGACCGTGCGGCAGTACCTGACGCGGATGGGGCAGCTGGATCCGCAGGTCGGTGCGGCGATGGCGGGGCGGCTGGCGGAGGACCTGCGGGGGTTCACCGGGGTGCCGGGACCGGCGGGGATGCACCCGGCGGTGTATCTGGGAGCGGTGATCGCGGAGCGGCAGGCGCGGGAGGCGCGGCGGACGTTCGGGGTGGCGGCGGGCGCCGGCGTGGCCGCTCCCGGGAACGGGGGTGCGGGGGCCTGGACCGGCGCGCCGTCGATGACCGGTGCGTCGGCGGGGGTTGCCGAGGAGACGGGGGCGTCCGCACCTGTGGTGGCCGCGAGCGGGGGCACGGCGTCGGTGGCGGGTGGGGCTTGGGCGTTGCCCGGTGGAGGTGGCGCCGGGGCAGTCGGAGCCGGGGGGACGGTGCCGGCCGCGGGTGGCGCGGGGGTTGCGGGACCGCCGGTCGGCGAGGGCGGCGGTGGCGCGGGGAGGGGCGACGCGGGTGGGCGGCCGCCGCGTACGGGGTTTGCTCCGCCGGTGTGAGGTCGGCGGACGTGGCGGACGTGGCGTGGCATCGGGCGGCTGCCGGTTGCGGGCGGTGGTGCGGCGCGGGGCCGGGACGGTCAGGTGAACGTCGACGGCGGCGATTCGAGGGATTCGAGTTCGATGCCGGGCGCCGACAGGACTACGTCGCCGGTGATGTGGACGGTGTGCTGCTCGCCGGTTTCGAGGTCGTTGACCTGGTATTCGTCGGCGATGAGGGGGGCGTTGTCGGTGGCGTGTGGTGTGCTGGCGAGCAGGGCCCAGGACTGGTCGAGGGTGCGGGGGGCGAGGACGGGGGGTGTGAAGGCGACGAGGCGGGTGCGGATGGCGCCGCCGCCGAGGGTGGGGCGCAGCAGCCGGGCGGTGGCGATGAGGAACGCGGGGGACGCGCCGGTGAAGGCGTGGGCGGGGACGTTGCCTTCGGTGGCGTGTTCGCCGGTCGGGTCGGTGCGTACCCAGGTGACGCCGTCCAGGGCGGCGCCGCGGACCTGCCAGGCGGAGGCGTGGAGCTCCAGGCGGATGGGGCGGCCGAGGTCGTCGAGGGTGAGGTCGACGGAGCCGACGTGGTCGCCGGAGGGGTTGATGATCTGCGAGACGTAGCGCCAGCCGGAGGGGCCGGTGGCGCAGTGGAAGTGCTCTTCACCGAGGGGGGTGTGATCGTGCGGGTCGTGGAGGGAGTAGTGGCCGCGGGGCATGGGGGTGCAGTCCTTCGAGCGGCGGCCGGCGGTGGGGGTGGCCGGCAGGTGAGGGAACGGGTGGATTCGGGGTTCTTACGGGCCAGGCCCCCGCCGTGAGTGGCGAGGGCCTGGGTTACCGATTGCTGTGGGAGTGCGCCGGGCGATCAGGGGTGCTGATCAGCCGTGAGCACGCCCGGGCTCAGTAGCGGTAGTGGTCGGGCTTGTACGGGCCCTCGACCTGGACACCGATGTAGGCGGCCTGCTCCGGACGGAGCTCGGTCAGCTTGACGCCCAGGGCGTCGAGGTGGAGACGGGCGACCTTCTCGTCGAGGTGCTTGGGGAGCACGTAGACGTCGGTCGGGTACTCCTCCGGCTTGGTGAACAGCTCGATCTGGGCCAGCGTCTGGTCCGCGAAGGAGTTGGACATCACGAAGGACGGGTGTCCGGTGGCGTTGCCCAGGTTCAGCAGACGGCCCTCGGACAGGACGATCAGGACCTTGCCGTCCGGGTGGGTCCAGGTGTGGACCTGGGGCTTGACCTCGTCCTTGACGATGCCGGGGAGCTTGGCGAGGCCGGCCATGTCGATCTCGTTGTCGAAGTGGCCGATGTTGCCGACGATCGCCTGGTGCTTCATCCGCGCCATGTCGGAGGCAAGGATGATGTCCTTGTTGCCGGTGGTGGTGATGAAGATGTCGGCGGTCTCGAGGACGTCGTCCAGGGTGGTGACCTGGTAGCCGTCCATCGCGGCCTGCAGGGCGCAGATCGGGTCGATCTCGGTGACGATGACGCGGGCGCCCTGGCCGCGCAGGGACTCCGCGCAGCCCTTGCCGACGTCGCCGTAGCCGCAGACAACGGCGGTCTTGCCGCCGATGAGGACGTCGGTGGCGCGGTTGATGCCGTCGATGAGGGAGTGCCGGCAGCCGTACTTGTTGTCGAACTTCGACTTGGTGACGGCGTCGTTCACGTTGATCGCCGGGAAGAGGAGGTCGCCGTCGCGGTGCATCTCGTAGAGACGGTGCACGCCGGTGGTGGTCTCCTCGGTGACACCGCGGATCTCGGAGGCCAGGTTCGTCCACTTCTGCGGGGCCTCGGCGAGGGTGCGGGTGAGCAGCTCCAGGATGGCGCGGTGCTCGTCGCTCTCGGCGGTCTCGACGGCGGGGACCTTGCCGGCCTTCTCGTACTCGACGCCCTTGTGGACCAGGAGGGTGGCGTCGCCGCCGTCGTCGAGGATCATGTTCGGGCCGCCGGTGGGCGAGTTCGGCCAGGTCAGCGCCTGCTCCGTGCACCACCAGTACTCGTCGAGGGTCTCGCCCTTCCAGGCGAAGACCGGGATGCCCTTGGGGCTGTCCGGCGTGCCGTCGGGGCCGACCGCGATGGCGGCCGCGGCGTGGTCCTGGGTGGAGAAGATGTTGCAGGACGCCCAGCGGACCTCGGCGCCGAGGGCGGCCAGGGTCTCGATCAGGACGGCGGTCTGCACGGTCATGTGCAGGGAGCCGGTGATGCGGGCGCCGGCCAGCGGCTGGGCGGCGGCGTACTCCTTGCGGATCGCCATCAGGCCGGGCATCTCGTGCTCGGCGAGGGTGATCTCCTTGCGGCCGAAGGCGGCGAGGGAAAGGTCGGCGACCTTGAAGTCCTGGCCGGTGGCTGCTGTCGTCATGCGGGCTGCTCCTCGAGCGTCGAGGTGGATGGGCTGGCAGTCTGCGGCGCGGGCCGGGGCCCAGCTTGAGCTGGGGGAAGAGCGTACGCGGAAGCGGACACACCTCTCCCCTGGCCGCAGCGCAGTCCGTCGGAGGCCCTCTCTCCCTCGGCCGGTCCGCGGGGCGGGCCGACCGACCGCCATCAGCAGCGACGTCTGGCACTGGTCACGAATCTACACCGATCGGCCCAGTGAACCCCAGCCCGGATGGGCCGATTCAGTGCGGTCCCGGCCACGGAGGGGCGCCGGGACGGGCGCGTGGCGGCCGGAGTGGGAGGCGGCGGCGGGCGGGTCCGGGTGGCCGCAGGCCGGGTTGTCAGGGGGGTTTGCCCCGGCCGGGACGTCATGCAGGATGCCTGGAGCGCGCGAACACCGGAACGCCTGTACGACGGCGCGCATGTGCGTAAGGAGACCCACGTGACGACCAGTCCAGCCGAGGCGCCCCAGGGTGCGGGGCGGGGCGGGCAGGGGCTGAAGCTGCTCGCAGTGACCGCCTGCCCGACCGGCATCGCCCACACGTATATGGCCGCGGAGAAGCTGACCCGGGCCGCCGAGTCGCTCGGCCACGAGATCAAGGTGGAGACGCAGGGTTCCATCGGGGCTGAGAACGTACTGTCTGACAACGATGTCAGGGATGCCGACGGGATCATCATCGCCGCGGACAAGGACGTCGACCGGAGCCGGTTCGTCGGCAAGAGGGTGCTGGCGGTCGGGGTGGCCGAGGGCATTCACCACCCCGAGCGGCTGATCGAGCGGGTGCGCAGCGCGCCGGTCCACGGGGGCGAGGGGGCCGGCGGGTCCGGGACGGCCGCGGCACCGGGGGGCGGCAAGGAGCGCAGCGTCGCCTACAAGGCGCTGATGAACGGGGTCAGCTACATGATCCCGTTCGTGGTGGTCGGCGGTCTGCTGATCGCGATCTCGCTCGCGCTGGGCGGGCATCCGCAGGCCGACGGCGGACTGGTGATCCCGGACGGCTCGTTCTGGAAGCACGTCAACGACGTGGGTGTCATCGGCTTCACGCTGATGGTGCCGATCCTGTCCGGCTATATCGCCTATGCGATCGGCGACCGGCCAGCGCTGGTGCCGGGCATGATCGGCGGCTGGATCGCCAATACGGGTGCGCTGTACGACTCCAAGGCGGGCGCGGGGTTCATCGGCGCGATCGTCACCGGCTTCCTGGCCGGCTATCTGGTGCAGTGGATCAAGAAGGTCAAGGTCCCCGGGTTCGTCCAGCCGATCATGCCGATCATCGTGATCCCGATCGTGGCGACCACGACGCTCGGGCTGTTCTTCGTCTACGTCATCGGCAGGCCCGTCTCCTGGGTGTTCACGCACCTCACCGGCTGGCTGGGCGGGATGACCGGGTCGAGCGCGATCCTGCTCGGCGCGATCCTCGGGCTGATGATCGCGTTCGACATGGGCGGTCCGGTCAACAAGACCGCGTTCCTGTTCGGCGCGGGGCTGATCGCGTCCGGCAACCAGACCGTGATGGGCATGTGTGCCGCGGCGATCCCGGTCATGCCTCTGGGTCAGGGGCTGGCCACGCTGATCCGCCGGCGCCTGTACTCCGAGCAGGAGCGGGAGACGGGCATGGCGGCGCTGTTCATGGGGATGTTCGGGATCTCCGA
The DNA here is from genome assembly GCF_042749045.1 of Streptomyces sp. NPDC059008. NCBI lineage: Bacteria > Bacillati > Actinomycetota > Actinomycetes > Kitasatosporales > Streptomycetaceae > Streptomyces > Streptomyces sp. NPDC059008. The sequence continues at coordinate 6,577 of NZ_JBHYJC010000017.1, forward strand.
GGGCGCGATCCCGTTCGCCGCGGCGCGACCCGCGCAGGTCATTCCGGCGAACATGCTCGGTGGCGCGGTGGCCGGCGCGGTCGCGGGGATGGCCGGGGTGACGGACGCGGTGCCGCACGGCGGGCCGATCGTGGCGGTGCTGGGTGCGGTCGGCGGGGTGCCGACGTTCTTCCTCGCCGTGGTGATCGGGACCGTGGTGACCGCGCTGACGACGGTGGCGCTGGTCGATGTCGCGGAGCGGAGGAAGGGCGGGGCGGCCCAGGCAGGTGCCGCGGTGGCTGCCGCTCCGGTGGTGCAGCCGGTGGTTGCGGGGGTCGGGGCCGGGGTGGGGACCGGGGCCGGTATCGGCGTGGCAGCGGAGTCCGGTGCGGCCGTGAGTGCGGGGTCTTCTACGGCGGTGGCGGTGGAGTCCCGTAAGGGCGAGGCGTCGGTGCCGGCCGGTGAGCGGGCGGGCGGCCACGGTACGGGCGGCGCGGGCGAGGGCGCCGGGGGCGCGGGCGAGGGCACCGGGGGCGACGCCGACGGCGGCGCGGCCGGCGCGGAGGTCCTGTCCGGCTATCTGACCGAGCGGACCGTCAAGCGGCAGCTCGTAGCCGGCGAGAAGGAAGCCGCGATCCGCGAGATGGCCGAGCTGGCGGCCGGCACCGGCAGGGTGGCGGACGTGGACGAGCTGGTCCGGGTGGCGCTGGCGCGGGAGGCGCAGGGCACCACCGGGCTGGGTGAGGAGATCGCCATCCCGCACGCCAAGACGGACGCGGTGACCGCTCCGGTCGTCGGCTTCGCGCGGTCGGCGGACGGTATCGACTGGGGTTCGCTGGACGGGACGCCCGCCAAGCTGGTCTTCATGATCGCGGTGCCTCAGGAGGCGGCCGGGGATGAGCATCTGCGCATCCTGGCGCTGCTGTCGCGGAAGCTGATGGACGGCGGCTTCCGGGCCCGGTTGCAGGGTGCGGAGGACGAGGCGGCGATTCTGGGGGTTCTGGGGGAGATCCACTAGGGCGGGGGCGAACGGATCCCGTAGGGGAGGCGAGCGCCCCCTGCGGGCCAGAACGTGGTGGGCCTGGGGCGGTATTCCTGGGCTCGCCACGTGATCGGCAGACGCGGTCGACGGGCGTGGAGCCGTCCGCGGCGAAGCGCAGCCCCACGCGGCGAAGGCTCACGGCCGAGCACCGGCCGGCACGACGCAGACCGTACGCCGCAGGCCCCCGCGCTCCTGGGGAGTGCGGGGGCCTGCGGCGTGGCCTGTGGTCGGGCCGGGGGTGTGGTGCTCAGTCGTCGGCAGGGGTCTTCGCCGGGGCGGCGGAGGTTGCGGTGGCCGCGGTCTCGTCGTAGATGTCCGGTTCCAGGTAGATGACCCGGGCGATCGGGACGGCCTCGCGGATGCGGGCCTCGGCGGCGTCGATGGCCTGGGCGACCTGGGCGGCGGTGTCGTCGTTGCGTACCGCGATCTTGGCGGCGACCAGCAGTTCCTCGGGGCCGAGGTGGAGCGTGCGCATGTGGATGACGCGGGTGACGACCTCGCCGTCGACGACGGCCTCGCGGATCTTGGCGACCTGCTCGGGGCCGGCCGCCTCGCCGAGCAGCAGCGACTTGGTCTCGGCGGCCAGGATCAGGGCGATCAGCACCAGCAGCGCGCCGATGCACATGGTGCCGATGCCGTCCCAGACGCCGTTGCCGGTGGCCAGGGTGAGGCCGACGCCGCCCAGCGCGAGGACCAGGCCGACCAGTGCGCCGAAGTCCTCCAGCAGAACGACCGGCAGTTCGGGGGCCTTGGCGCGGCGGACGAACTGGGCCCAGGTCTGCTTGCCGCGCAGCTCGTTGGACTCCTTGATGGCCGTGCGGAAGGAGAAGCCCTCGGCGATGATCGCGAAGACCAGGACGCCGACCGGCCAGAACCAGTTGTCCAGCTCGTGCGGGTCGTGGATCTTCTCGTAGCCCTCGTAGAGGGCGAAGACGCCGCCGATGGTGAACAGGACGATGGAGACCAGGAAGCCGTAGATGTAGCGCTCGCGGCCGTAGCCGAAGGGGTGCTCGGCGGTCGCCGCGCGCTTGGCCTTCTTGCCGCCGAGCAGCAGCAGGCCCTGGTTGCCGGAGTCCGCGACGGAGTGCACGCCTTCGGCCAGCATCGAGGACGAGCCGCTGAAGGCGAAGGCCACGAACTTCGCTGCGGCGATCGCCAGGTTGGCGCCCAGCGCCGCAACGATCGCCTTTGTCCCGCCTGATGCGCTCATAGGTGCCGCATGTCCCTTCCGTCGACGGGGCTCGCCGCTTTACCGCCCCTTTAATTACCGTGCGGCGGTCATTGTTGCAGCCCGACGGCGGGCGGCCGCCACGAGGCCACCTGCCGGACGGATCGTGCTGCTCGCCGCTCCCTTCCCGGGCCTCTGCGCGGCTACGCCCCTAGGCCACGACCGTCGCGCGGAAGAGGGTGCCCTCCCCGGAGAGGGTGAGCCGCTCGTCGGCCGGTACGAACGCGGACTCGCCGGGTGCCAGGGCCAGCTCGGCCCCGGTGCCCCCGCTGTCCCCGGCGGCGCCGTGCAGGTGGACCGTGCCCGCCGTGCAGAGCAGGATCTGCGGCGTACGGGAGTGCAGCGGGCGCGGTGCGGCGCCGGGGGCCAGGACGAAGCGGGAGAGCCGGAACTCGTCGACGGGGGTCTCGTAGATCTCCTCCCCGTCGACCGCCTCGGGGCGCAGTACGCCGGGGTCGCCGGCCTCGAAGCGGACCACCCGCAGCAGTTCGGGTACGTCGACGTGCTTGGGGGTCAGACCGCAGCGCAGCACGTTGTCGGAGTTGGCCATCAGCTCGACGCCCAGGCCGCTGAGGTAGGCGTGCGGGATGCCGGCGCCGAGGAACAGCGCCTCGCCGGGCTGGAGCCGGACGTGGTGGAGCAGCATGGCGGCGAGGACGCCGGGGTCGCCGGGGAAGTGGTGGGCGAGGCCGGCGTAGGCGGCGTAGGCGTCGGCGTGCTCGCCGCCCTTGGCGGCGCGCTGTTCGGCGGCGAGGGCGGCGCGCTCGACGGTCCGGGCGATCGCGTGGTGCTCGGCGCTCAGGACGGCGGTGAGGACCTCGCGCAGCGCGTCCTCCTCCGGGCTGGCGCGCAGGATGTCGACATAGGGCTTGAGGTCGTCGACGTCCAGGGCTTCGAGGAGGTCGGCGGTCTGGGCGGGGTGGCGGAAGCCGCACAGGCCGTCGAAGGGGGTGAGTGCGCAGATCAGCTCGGGCTTGTGGTTGGCGTCCTTGTAGTTGCGGTGGCCGGCGCCGATCGGGACGCCGCGCCGCTCCTCGTCGGCGAAGCCCTCCTCGGCCTGGGCCAGGTCGGGGTGGACCTGGAGGGAGAGCGGCGCGCCGGCCGCGAGGACCTTGAGCAGGAAGGGCAGCCGGGGGCCGAAGGCGCGGACGGCGTCGGGGCCCAGTTCGGCCTCGGGGGCGGCGTCGATCACCTCGGCCAGCGAGACGGGGCCCGCGCCGCGGTCGATGCGGGAGGGGGCGCCGGGGTGGGCGCCCATCCACAGCTCGGCCTGGGGTTCGCCGGTCGGCGCGGTGCCGAGGAGCTCCGGTATGGCGGTGGTGGAGCCCCAGGCGTAGGGGCGCACGGTGTTGGCGAGGCGGTCCATGGGGTTGTTGCTTCCTTACGGGTCGTACGTGACCGGATGGGTCGTACGGGGTGGACGGGGTGTTCGGCCGCGGTGGCTGCGCGGCCGGCCGTCAAAGGTCACTCGGTGCCGGCGAGCGCCAGGTAAACGGCACCGAAATCTGCGATGGCGAGGAGTTCCGCGGCCTTCTCCAGATCGCTGCCGGTGTCGGGTTGCAGCTCGCTGACGGCGGTGTCGCGCTCCTCGGCGAGGGAGTGCGCGGCGCGGGTGGCGGAGAGCGGTCCGGGCTCTTCCTCGCGCAGCAGTACGACCCTGGCGTGCATCGCCGCGGGCTGCTCGACCCGGTCGCGGAAGAAGTCGTCGGGGTCGGCGCCGGCGGCCAGCGCGCCGGCCAGCAGGGTGCGGTGGGTGGTGAGCGCCTCGGGGAGTTCGGCGGCGAGGGCGGGGCGGCCGGCGAGTCCGGCGAGTTCGGTGGCGAAGTGCCGGCCGACGGCGCCGGCGATGGTGCCCTCGGTCCAGATCAGCGGGAGCGCGTCGGCGAGGTCGGCGGCCAGCGCCTTGGCGGGGTTGGTGTAGGTCGGGATGGCCGGGCCGCAGCGTTCGGCGATCTGGTCGAGGCGGTCGGCGAGTTTGCCCAGGGCGTCCGGTGGGGCGCTGAGCAGGCCGATCCGGTCGGCGAGCGCGAGCAGCGGGATCAGCACCGACCAGAGGGTGCCGGGGGCGGCCGGGGGTGCGCCCTCGACGTCGAACTCGGCGTCGTAGGGGGTGGTGGCGAGCGGGACGGCGAGGCCGCAGGCCTGGATGACGGCGTCGTAGAGCGGGCCGCCGGCGGGGGTGACGGCGACGACGGAGCAGCCGCGCCGGTAGGCCTGTTCGACCAGTTCGGCGAGGCCGGGGTCGGCGGCGTCGGGCCCGGCGAGCAGCAGCAGGTCCAGGGGGCCGGCCCAGCCGGGCAGCGTCCAGCGCAGCGCTCCGGGCAGCGGGGCGACGCCGGTGGGCTGGATGAGGCTGACCGGGCTGCTGCCGCCGCTGAGGGCGCGCAGGAGGTCGGCGACGCCGGCGGCGGCCGGGCCGGGGCCGGCGACGAGGACGGCGCGCGGCCGCCCGTCGGGCGACAGTTCCGGGATGCCGGATTCGGCGGCGCCGCGGGCGGCGGTGCGGACCCGGGCGCCGGATTCGGCGACGCCGCGCAGCAGACCGAACCGGTCGGCGCCGGCCAGTGCGTCGGGGGTGTCGAGGAGTGACTCGTCGAGCATGGTGGGCGCGGCCTCCGATCGCCGGTGCGGGCGGGGATGTAAGCCGGGCGGTGCCGGGGCGGGCCCGGCGTGCCCGGTCAGGCGGGGCGGCGGGCTTCGTCGACGAGGAGTACGGGGATGCCGTCCCGGACGGGGTAGGCGAGGCCGCAGTCCCCGGAGGTGCAGATCAGCTCCGCGGGGTCCGCCTCGGTCCGGTCCTCCAGCGGGGCGTGGCACGCCGGGCAGGCGAGGATCTCGATCAAGCTGGCTTCGACCGGCATGGAGGGTGCTCCTTCGGGGTGGGTGCGGCGTGGCCAGCGTACCGCCGGACGGCATGGGCCGGCCTGCCCGGCGGGGATCGGCGGTGGTGGGGGCGGGGGCGTGGGCCGCCCGCCCGCACCACCGGAGCCGGCCTGGTGTCCGGGCTCCGCGGGCTCAGCCGCGGATGATCGCCAGTGCCTCGTCGCGGGCCCGTTCGGCGGTCGCGGTGTCGCGGGCCTCGACGTTCAGGCGGAGCAGCGGTTCGGTGTTCGAGGGCCGTACGTTGAACCACCAGTCGTCGGCGGTGACGGTCAGGCCGTCCAGCTCGTCGAGGGTGACGCCGGGGCGGCCCTCGTAGGCGGCCCTGATCGCGGCGAGGCGGCCGGCCTGGTCGTCGACGGTGCTGTTGATCTCGCCGGAGGCCGCGTAGCGGTCGTACTGGGCGACCAGCTGCGAGAGCCCGCCGTCCTGGCCGCCGAGGGCCGCCAGGACGTGCAGGGCGGCGAGCATGCCGGTGTCGGCGTTCCAGAAGTCGCGGAAGTAGTAGTGCGCGGAGTGCTCGCCGCCGAAGATCGCGCCGGTCTTGGCCATCTCCTCCTTGATGAAGGAGTGCCCGACGCGGGTGCGGACCGGTGTGCCGCCGTTCTCCTTGACGACCTCCGGTACGGACCAGGAGGTGATGCAGTTGTGGATGATCGTCCCGCCCGGGTGCTTGGCCAGCTCGCGGGCGGCGACCAGGGCGGTGATCGCGGACGGGGAGACGGGGTCGCCGTTCTCGTCGACGACGAAGCAGCGGTCCGCGTCGCCGTCGAAGGCCAGGCCGAGGTCGGCGCCGAGCTCGCGGACCCGCGCCTGGAGGTCGACGATGTTCGCGGGGTCCAGCGGGTTGGCTTCGTGGTTGGGGAAGGAGCCGTCCAACTCGAAGTACATGGCGTCGAGTTCGAGGGGCAGTCCCTCGAAGACGGTGGGGACGGTGTGGCCGCCCATGCCGTTGCCCGCGTCCACCACGACCTTCAGCGGGCGGATGGCGGACAGGTCGACGAGGGTGCGCAGATGGGCCGCGTAGTCGCCGAGGACGTCGCGGCGGGTGACGGAGCCGGTGGCGGCGGCCGGCTCGGGGGCGCCCTCGGTGGACCAGCGTTCGACCAGCGCGCGGATCTCGGCGAGGCCGGAGTCCTGGCCGACGGGGGCCGCGCCGGCCCGGCACATCTTGATGCCGTTGTACTGGGCCGGGTTGTGCGAGGCGGTGAACATCGCGCCGGGCAGCCCCAGGGAGCCGCTGGCGAAGTACAGCTCGTCGGTCGAGCACAGGCCGATCTCGGTGACGTCGGCGCCGCGGGCCGCCGCGCCGCGGGCGAAGGCGCCCGACAGGCCGGGCGAGGAGGGCCGCATGTCGTGCCCGGTCACGATCGCGTCCGCGCCGGTGACCTCGACGAAGGCCGCGCCGAACAGCTCCGCGAGCGATTCGTCCCACTGGTCGGGGACCACACCGCGCACGTCGTACGCCTTCACGATCTGCGACAGATCAGTCACAGCCAGCCCTCCTGTGGAGTCTTTGGGGTGGCTCCAACCTACCGGGCGGGCCGGTGCGGGGGTCCGGGGATCCCCTCGCGTCGCGCGGGACGGCCGGATGCGGCCGGGCGCGGCCGGACGGACCTAGGAGTCCGGCGAGCGCAGCACCCGCAGATGGCCGCGGCGGGCGACCTCCATGGGGCGGCCGTCGCGGTCGCCGGGGGGCGGCGAGCCGTCGCCGGCGGCGCGCTCCTGGGGGCGGGCCGCCTCGCGGACGGCGTTAGCCAGGGCTTCGAGGTCGTCGCCGCTGGGGCGGGCCGGGCCGGAGTCGATGGCGAGGCGGACGACCTCCCAGCCACGGGGCGCGGTCAGCCGCTCGGAGTGCTCGGCGCACAGGTCATAGCAGTGCGGTTCGGCGTAGGTGGCGAGCGGTCCGAGCACGGCGGTCGAGTCCGCATAGACGTACGTCAGCGTTGCGACGGCGGGGCGGCCGCACGCAGTGCGCGAACAGCGACGTACAGGGCTCACGACGTTGGACGGTACCGCACTCTTGAGCGGGCCGCGACGACTCTCCCCCGGCTCACCCAACCGTGTCGTCCCGCTTCGTCCGATGCGTCTGACCTGGGCCCGCTCGACCTGGCCTGGGGCGGGCGGGCCGCCGCGGGCGGCACACGGCGAAGAAACCCGTCACCACTCCATGCATTTCCGGCCATTCCGGGCGAGTTCCGCGATCTGTTGCGGGGCCGCAAACGAAAGCGACACGCATCGGTCCGGTCAGTGGACGACGGCAGCTTCCTGCCGCGGATCGCCGCGCTCTGCCGTGCCGTGGGGCCGGTGACGGCTACGCTCGATGCTGATGGACAGCCCCGTACCTCCCCGACCGTCGGAGCCGCGGCTCCGCCGCCGCGACCGCCACGGCCGTGGCATGCGCGGCCCCATCGCGCCACCCCAGGTGCCGCTGTCGGTGACCCGCGCCGACGCCTTCGTGGATCTCGTGTACGACTCCCGGGACCGTCTGGAGCGGCGCTGGCCGCAGCTCTCCCAGGTCGACTTCATGATCTTGGAGGTGCCCGGTTTCGGCCCGGACGACGGGCCGGACGCGGTCGACGGCGAGGAGACCGTGCCGCTGGGGCGGGTGCTGCCCGCGGCGGGCGGACATCGCGACCGGATCGTGATCTACCGCAGGCCGGTGGAGATCCGTACGAAGAGCCGCGACGAGCGCGCGCTGCTGGTCCACGAGGTGGTGGTCGAACAGGTCGCCGAGCTGCTCGGACTGGCTCCGGAGTCGGTGGACCCGCGCTACGGCCAGGAGTAGCTGGTACGTCGTGGATGCCCGGGGCGGAGCCGTTGCCGATTGCGGTTCACGTTGTGGCGAGGGTGGGTTCTTCGGCGGAATGCCGGGGCGGAATGCCGGGCCCGGGCTCAGACCGGGGGGCCTGTCCCGGATCGGCGGGGCAGGCCCCTGGTACGGGCCCGGGTGAGACCGGTCAGTCCGTGAGCACCGTCAGGTCCTGGCCCGCGGTCGGGACGAGGACCGAGCCGCGGTCGTCGGGCATCGGCTGGACGGTGAAGGCGGGCACCCGGCCCTGGGGCCGGGCCAGCATCCGGGCCGCATAGACGGGGCCGCTGCCCGCTTCGGGCTCCACGGTCAGCGCATAGCCGCCCTTGAGTCCCTGCGGGCGGGGCGGGGCGACGTCCAGGGCGGTGCCGCCCTTGACCGTGTACGTCTTGGTGACCGGGGTGCCGCCGCCGCTGCCGGCCGACGCGGTGACCTTCACCTTGGCGTCCTTGCCCTTCTCGGGCGCGACCAGCGACAGGGTGCTGCCCTTGTCGCGGTTGTCGGCGACGGTGGCGCGCTTGTCGACCGGGCGGGTCGCGGGGATGAACGCCATCTCCTGTGCGGCGCCCTTGCCGCGGGTCACCCGCAGGGCGGCCGCCACGGGGGCCTTGGAGCCGCCGTCGGCGGGCGTGAGCACCAGCGAGCCGGCCTCGCCCTTGGTGACGTCCTTGAGGTCCACCGCCGTGGTCATCCCGCTCTTGACGTGCAGGGTCTCCAGACCGGCCGGGGTGATCAGCCCGGTCGGGGTGGCCAGCTGCACCTTGAGGTCGGCGTCGGACTCGCCGGGTGCGACGGCGACCAGCCGGACCGAGGTGGCGTCCTTCGGGATGCCGGGCAGCACCGCGCTCGGCGACGGGTCGGCGGCGGCCGGCAGCCAGTCGCTGCCCAGCTTGCCGTCGCGGGCCTGCACGGCGGCCCCGACCCGGCCCTCGCGGGCCACGACGTGCAGGGAGGCGTTGGTGGTGGGGGTGGTGGTCAGGGTGGAGAGCAGCACCGGGACCGTGGCGTGCGCGGGGACGGAGATGTCCTCGCCGGCGGAGTCGGTCAGCGAGCCGTCCTTGCCGTGCAGTTCGAGGTCGACGACGGCCGGGGTGGCGTCGGGGTTGGTGAGGTGGACGTAGTCCTGGCGGTCGGCGTCGGTGCTGACGCCCGGGAACCAGAAGGTGGTGTCGGGGGTGGTGCAGCTCAGGCCGAGGAGGCCGCGCCCGGTGCCGGCCGCGACGGCGGTGGTCTGCTGGACGGTCCAGCCGGGGGCGAGGGTGCCGTCCGCGGCGCCCACGAGGGCGGGGGCGTCGGCGCGGTCGGTGGTGGTGGTGACCGGCTTTCCGGCCTCCTGGAGGGGGAGGACGGGCTTGGTGTCGCGGGGCGGGACGGTGAGGCTGCCGGAGCCGTCGGCGACCCCGCCCCCCTTGTCGTCCTTCTTGCCCTTCTTGCCCTTGGCGCTGCCGCCGTCGCCGCTGCCGGCGTCCTTGACGGTCGCGGCGGGCACCAGCTGGGCGGTGCCCTTCTTGGTGCCGGCGCCGGCCGCGGCGCCCTTGGGGGCGAAGGCGGTGTAGGTCGTCTCGCCGACCTCGGAGGAGGTCGGGGCGGGGCACAGCAGCGCGGAGCGCTGGACGGGCAGCCGGGTGCCGGTGCCGGCGGTGTCCTCGGGGCCGCCGCCGGGGGCCGCGACGGCGGCGACGCCGGTGACGGCTGCCAGCGCGACGGCCACGCCGGTCAGGGACATCATGGTGCGCTTCACTGCGGGTCGCTCCCGTCACGGCGCGGCTCGGGGTAGGAGCCGGAGTACCCGGGGTACTCGGTGCCGTCGTCGTAGGGCTGCTGCTGGGGCTGCGGCGGTTGGTCGGCGTACTGCGGGCCGCCGTAGCCGTACGGGTCGTAGGCGCCGGCCTGGTAGGGGTCGGCGGCGTACGGTGCGGCCCCGTACGGGTCGGCGGCGGCCTGGCCCTGCTGCGGGTACTGCCGGCCGTAGGGGTCGGCCTGGTAGGGGTCGGCGGCCGCGTAGGGCTGCTGCTCGCCGGCCTGCGCCGGTGGGCCGTCCGGCGGGAGCGGGGCGGGATGCTGGACCGGCTGCCAGTCCTCGTAGGACTGCTGCTGCGGCACCGCCGCATACGGGTCGCCGGTCGGGGCGGCGCCCAGGGCGGGGTCGAACCCCGCCACCGGGTCCGTCGCCTGCTCGCCGGTCCGCGCGGCCGGGACGGTGGGCTGCCCGGCCTGCTCGGGGGCGCCCGCGGCCTCGGCCTGGGCGCGCAGGCGGCGGGCCCGGCGGCCCTCGCCGGCGGCCGCGGCGGCCTGCTCGGCGACGGCGTCCTCGGGGAGGTCGTCGTCGATCTCCCGGCGGCGGCCGGGCAGCGCGAGGACGACCAGGACGACGGCGAGCAGGCCCTGTGCCCACAGCCAGAGGGTGTGGCTGAAGGGGTTGTGGTGGGTGAGGTCGAGCCGGCCGCCGCTGGAGGGGAGCGTGAAGCCCTGCGCCCAGCCGTCGACCGTGACGGGCTTGAGCGGGGTGCCGTCGAGGGTGGCCTGCCAGCCCTCGTCGGCGGTGTCGGCCAGGCGCAGCACCCGCCCGGCGGGCCCGGCGGGGATCTTGGTGTGCGCCTCGACGGGTTCGGACGCCACCGGGACCGGCGCGGCGGCCTCCCCGGCGGCGGTGCCGTCCGCGGCCTGCCCGGACACGATCGAGACCCGCGAGACCCGGCGGTTGACCCGCCACAGGGCGCTGCCGTCCTCCTGGCTGAGCCGGGTCAGGCCCGGGGTGGAGTCCAGTACCCGGCCCATTTCGCGCGGTGCGCCGTCCCTGACCAGGACGTAGCGGACCGCGTAGCCGCCGAGCTGGTTGGTCTGGTCGGCGCCCGAGCCGGCGACGAGGTGGGCGACGATGGTGCCGAGCCGCTCGTCCGCGCCCGCTTGGGCGGCCAGGTCGGCCTCACCGAGCCGGGCGCCGGAGCCGCGGACCAGGGTGTAGTCGACGTGGCCGGGGCGGCCGTCGAGGACCAGGGTGCGGGGCCGGTCGGAGCTGCCGGACTCCTCGGCGACGAAGGCCGGGACCTGCTCGGGGTTGCGGCGCTCCAGCGGGCCGGCCGCGCCGGTGATCATCCAGCTGGCCGCGGCGTAGAGCGGGGCGAGGACGGACGCCAGCGCGATCAGCACGGCGACCGGCTGCTTCCAGCCGAATCCGAGGCTGGCCATGCGGGTGCGGATGCCCTCCGCGCCGATCGCGGCGGCGCACAGCAGCGCCAGGCCGTAGACGAGCATCGCGGGCCCGGTCCAGCCGGAGCCGTTGCCGAGGGCCGCGCACAGCAGCCCGGTCAGCGCCACGGCCCAGGCGACGCGGATCGCCGGCTGGCGTGCGTCGCGCAGCGTGGCGGCGAGCGCGGCCAGCACGATGCCGAAGAGCAGCACTCCGCCCGCGGCCTTGGGGCCGCCGGGGCTGAGGCCGACGAGGTCGAGTACGGAGGCGGAGCCGGTGCCGTAGTCGAGCCCGGCCTCCTGGAAGAAGCGGGAGGGGCTGGTCAGCAGCGACAGCGACCAGGGGGCGAGGACGACGAGCGGGGCGAGCACCACGGCCAGGAAGCGCAGCCCGTAGGCGAGCAGCTGGTCGCGGTTTCCGTCCAGGAAGCGCAGCACCAGCAGGCCGATGCCCAGGAGCACCGCCAGCGGCCAGACGACGGGGGTGAAGGCCGTGGTGAAGGTGATCAGCAGGGCGTACGCCCAGGTGGCGCGCCAGCTGGGCCGGGTGCCGGCCGGAAGGCGCAGTCCGCCGGCGGCGATCGCGGCGCGCGCGATGAGGGGCAGCAGGATGGCGAGCACCGCGGTGCCCAGGCGGCCGCCCGCCAGTGCGCCGGCGGCCGCGGGCAGGAAGGAGTACGCGATGCTGCCCCAGGCCCGCAGCAGCCGGGAGGCGACCAGCGGGCGGGAGGCGAAGTAGGCGGTCAGGCCGGCCAGCGGGACGGAGCAGACCAGCAGCACGGTGAGGGCGAAGCCGGTGGAGCCCAGGAAGACGCTGGAGACCAGGGCGACGATCGCCAGGTAGGGGGGTGCGAAGGCGCTGTCGCCGACCCCGACCGCGTGCCAGCTGTCGAGGTACGCCGACCACAGGTCGGACACGCTGCCGGGCGCGGGCAGCAGCGCGCCGCCGGTCAGGGCGCCGGAGCCGAGCAGTCCGCGGCAGGCGATCAGGGAGACCAGCAGCAGGACGAGGAAGAGCACCGGCCCGGGTTTGCGGGCGATCCGCTTGAGCCGGGCGAACTGCTCGATCTCCAGGAAGTCGGCGTCGTCGCCGCCGGGCCCGGACTCGACGGCGCCGTGCCGGCCGGCCGAGGCCACGTCGGGTGCGGCGCGTCCGGCGAGGTTGCCGGCGACCTGTTCGACGGTGGCCCGTACGGTCGCGCCGGGCGGCGGGAAGAGCGGTCGCAGGTCGCCGGCGTCCACCGCGGGGCGGCCTCTGCGCTTGCGGGCGGCGAGGATCTTGCCGGGGCGCAGCAGGGTGCCGAAGAGTCCGGCGAGTTCGTCCAGCGCCTGGCCGGGGACCTTGCCGACGAGGTAGGCCAGCACCCTCAGGACGGTGCCGATCACCAGCCGCAGCAGGACGTACGGGAGGGTCGCGCCGCGGGTGTTGGTGAGCAGGGTGTAGACGGCGCCGGCCTTGTCGACGCGGTGGGGGTTGGCGACCGAGCGGCCGACGCAGTCGATGGGGCGGCGCTCGCGGGCGGCGGCCTCGGCGTGCCGCAGGATGGCGTCCGGCGCGACGAGGACCTGGTGGCCGGCGGCCTGGGCGCGCCAGCACAGGTCGACGTCGTCGCGCATCAGGGGCAGCCGGCGGTCGAAGCCGCCCAACTCCTCGTAGACGTCGCGGCGGATGAGCATGCCGGCGCTGGAGACGGAGAGCACGGGCCGTACCTGGTCGTGCTGGCCCTGGTCCTGTTCGCGGCGGTCCAGGCCGGTCCAACGGCGTCCGCTGCGGGCGATGCTGACCCCGGCTTCGAGCAACTGGCGGCGGTCGTACCAGCTGCGCAGCTTGGGGCCGACGATGACGGTCGAGGGGCTGGCGTCGGCGACCCGCAGCAGCTCGGCGAGGGCGTCCGGCTCCGGTGCGCAGTCGTCGTGCAGCAGCCACAGCCACTGGACCGGTTCGCCGTGCGGCAACTCCGGCATGTCGTAGGCCTCGTCGCGCCAGGTGCGGCTGACCGGGTCCCAGCCGCTGGGGCGGCGCAGGTAGGGCAGGTCGTCGGGGGTGAGCACGGGGGCGGTGCGGACGGCCTCGTCGACGGCGGTGCCGAATCCGGAGCGGCGGGCGAGGTGCAGCACCCGTTGGTCGCCGATCGCCTCGGCGAGCAGTTGGGCGGAGTTGTCCGCGCTGCCGGTGTCGGCACCGATGACGTTCTGCACCGGGCGCTCCTGGCCGAGCAGGCCGGTGAGCGCGTCGGGCAGCCAGCGGGCACCGTCGTGGGAGACGATCACGGCGGTGACCACGTGCCGTGGGAACTCTGGGGTGGCGGCTGCGTGTGAGGCGGCCTGGGCCGCCGACTGGCTGTGCAAGGACATCGAGGTACGGGCCCTCCGGACCCGGGAGTTCGAAGGCCCGCGGCGAAGTCGCTCAAGGCCCCCGCCCCCGGAAGACACTGCGACGGACTACGAGGCGACGCGCGGGCCCGGCGGGGCGGCGGCGCATCTCGGACGGGGCCCCACACTAATGGTTCGTGCCGCCGCCCCGGCCGGATCCCCGCACAGCAGTCCGCCTCCGGCGGCCGGGGCGCTGGAGGCGGAGTGTTCGCTATAGGGGGATATGGGGAGTTGGGGCGGTACGGCGGCGTGGTCCACAGGGCCGCGCGCCGTCGGTCGGGACGGCTGCCTGGTCATCGTCAGACGGCGGCCTTCTTGAGCCGGCGCCGCTCGCGTTCGGACAGACCGCCCCAAATACCGAAGCGCTCGTCGTTGGCGAGGGCGTATTCGAGGCATTCGGACCGGACTTCACAGGCGAGACAGACCTTCTTGGCCTCGCGGGTGGACCCACCCTTCTCCGGGAAGAAGGACTCGGGGTCGGTCTGGGCGCACAGTGCGCGCTCCTGCCAGCCGAGCTCCTCGTCCGCCTCCTCGACCAGCAATTCCTGGAACAGCTCGGTCATGTGCGCCCCTCGTCTGTCTTTACGTCCCCGTGATCAAGCCGTGATCGATTTCGGCTGAACGACACGAGTGAAATTACAAGTGTGGTGATCCGGGCCAGTCAAGCCGAGATCTGCTATTGAGCCTCTTATTCACTCGGCGGAACCAAGCGGATGCAGAAAGTGTTCAAATCAGTAAAAACCAGGACACTTCCCCGGGCGTACCGCCTGGCACGTCCGCGTCGTTCACCAAGACGCGATCAGGCGGCGTCCGCGTTGCACCCCGCGCACCGAAGCGGGGAAGATCACAGACGGATCACGGAGCCGCAACGGCGTTTGTGGGTGCGGATACCGGCCGATGTCTCCGGGTCGGGGGCTGCACAAACCTTTCTCCGACCGGAGCAACCGGATTTGGTGAAAGATTCGCGGCAAACCAGACATCCGGTTGACATCACGCCGTGAACCCGGTCTCCTTGTCCCCATGCCAGTGACTCCCGCGCCCCGACTGACCCGTGCCTACGGGTCGCTCTGCGCTGCGCAGGCTCGCTGTCGCTGTTCCAGCTGTCGTAGCCACTGAGCTCCAGCTTCTCCGCTCGCACCACCCCGCAGCACCTCTGCACCGCGACCACCGCGCCGTGCCCCCCACAGGGAACGCCCGCGCCGTGCCGCACCCCTTCCGCGCCGCCCGGGCGCGCCACCCCAGCACTTCCGCCGAGGAACCCGACACCGATGAACAGCGACGTCCAGATCGCCGGCGATCCGCTCGCCATCCCCCACCTGCTGCCGCCCGTCCCCGCGCACCCGGCCACCGTCGCCGGCTTCGCCGGACTGGCCCGCTCGATCGCCGCCGACCGGGCCGCGTGGGCCCCGCTCGTCCGCTACGACGCCACCACCCGCTGGTACCACCGGCTGCGCACCGGCCCGGGCTACGAGGTCTGGCTGCTGAGCTGGGTGCCCGGACAGGGCAGCGGCCGGCACGACCACGGGGCGTCCTCCGGTGTACTGACCGTCCTGGAAGGCGAGTTGACCGAGCACGTCGAGGCCGGGCCCCGCACGCTCGCGGCCGGCGCCCAGCGGGTGTTCGCCCCCGGCTATGTGCACGAGGTCGTCAACGACTCGCTCACCCCGGCCGTCAGCCTGCACGTCTACTTCCCGGGCCTGACCGATATGCCGATGCACCCCAGCCAGGCCGCCGCCGACCGGGCCGCGGCCGCCTCGCCCGAGGTACCGGCCCCCTGACGCACGGTCGCGGGCCCCTGACATCCTGGGGTCATGCGAATCGTGGTTCTGGCCGGCGGTATCGGCGGCGCCCGCTTTCTGCGGGGACTGAAGGCAGCGGCTCCGGACGCGGACATCACCGTCATCGGCAACACCGGCGACGACATCCATCTGTTCGGGCTCAAGGTGTGTCCCGACCTCGACACCGTGATGTACACGCTCGGCGGCGGCATCAACGAGGAGCAGGGCTGGGGTCGCGCCGACGAAACCTTCCGGGTGAAGGAGGAGTTGGCCGCCTACGGCGTCGGCCCCGAGTGGTTCGGACTCGGCGACCGGGACTTCGCCACCCATATCGTGCGCACCCAGATGCTGAGCGCCGGCTATCCGCTCAGCGCCGTCACCGAGGCCCTGTGCGACCGCTGGCAGCCCGGTGTGCGGCTGCTGCCGATGTCCGACGACCGGATCGAGACCCATGTGGCGGTCACGCTGCCCGACAGCGGCTCCGCCACGGGGTCCGGCGAGCGCAAGGCGATCCATTTCCAGGAGTACTGGGTGCGGCTGCGCGCCTCGGTGCCCGCGCACGCCGTGGTGCCGGTCGGCGCCGACCAGGCCAAGCCGGCGCCGGGCGTGCTGGAGGCGATCGCCGAGGCGGACGTGGTGCTCTTCCCGCCGTCCAACCCCGTCGTCAGCGTCGGCACGATCCTGGCGGTACCGGGCATCCGCGAGGCGATCGCGGCGGCCGGGGCGCCGGTGATCGGCCTCTCCCCGATCGTCGGGGACGCCCCCGTGCGCGGCATGGCCGACAAGGTGCTGGCCGCGGTCGGGGTGGAGTCGACGGCGGCGGCCGTGGCCCGGCACTACGGCGCGGCGAGGCCGCTGTCCGGACAAGAGGGCCAGGAGCGGGGCGAGGGCGGTGCGGGGCTGCTGCACGGCTGGCTGGTCGACTCCGTCGACGCGGGCGCGGTGGACGAGGTGGCGGCCGCCGGGATCCGCTGCCGCGCCGTACCGCTGATGATGACGGACCTGGACGCCACCGCCGCGATGGCCCGCGAGGCGCTGGCGCTGGCCGAGGAGGTCCGCGCGTCGTGAGCGAGCGAGCCATGGGCGGATGTGCGCCGCGCGCCTGCGGGGGCGGGCGAAGCGGGGTGCCGGCATGAGCGCGGCGCAGGTGCCCGGGTACCGGGTCTGGGCGCTGCCGAGGATGCCCGAGGTGCGGCCCGGTGACGACCTGGTCAAGCTGATCGTCGCCGCGGCGACGGCCGACGGCCTGCCCCAACTCGTCGACGGCGACGTGCTGTTGGTGACTTCGAAGATCGTCAGCAAGGCCGAGGGCCGGGTGCTGGAGGCCGGCGACCGGGAGGCGGCGATCGACCAGGAGACGGTGCGGGTGGTGGCCCGCCGGGGCACGCTGCGGATCGTGCAGAACCGGCAGGGCCTGGTGATGGCGGCGGCCGGCGTCGACGCCTCCAACACCCGGGCCGGGACGGTGCTGTTGCTGCCCGAGGATCCGGACGCCTCGGCCCGCGCCCTGCGGGCGGGCCTGCGCACCGCGCTCGGCGTGGACGTCGGGGTGGTTATCAGCGACACCTTCGGCCGGCCCTGGCGCGCCGGCCTGACCGACGTCGCCATCGGGGCGGCCGGTGTGCGGGTGCTGGACGACCTGCGCGGCGGCACGGACGCGCACGGCAATCCGCTCAGCGCGACGGTGGTGGCCACCGCGGACGAACTGGCCGCGGCGGGCGACCTGGTCAAGGGCAAGGCGAGCGGGCTGCCGGTCGCGGTGGTGCGCGGGCTGGGGCACGTCGTGGAGGGGGCGGGCGACGGCGACGGGGCGCGCGCGATGGTGCGCGACGCCGCGAGCGACATGTTCCGGCTGGGCACCTCGGAGGCCGTACGGGAGGCGGTGACCCTGCGGCGCACGGTCCGGGCGTTCACCGACGAGCCGGTCGATCCCGGGGCGGTGCGACGGGCGGTGGCGGCGGCCGTCACCGCCCCGGCTCCGCACCACACCACGCCGTGGCGGTTCGTGCTGCTGGAGTCGGCCGGGGCACGGCGGCGGCTGCTGGACGCGATGCGGGACGCGTGGATCGCCGATCTGCGCGCCGACGGCAAGTCGCCGGAGTCCATCGCCAAACGGGTACGGCGCGGCGATGTGCTGCGCAACGCCCCGTATCTGGCGGTGCCGTGCGTGGTCGCGGACGGCGCGCACAACTACCCCGACGCGCGGCGCGGCGCGGCGGAGCGGGAGATGTTCCTGGTGGCCGGCGGCGCCGGGATCCAGAACTTCCTCGTGGCGCTGGCGGGCGAGCAGCTGGGCTCCGCCTGGGTGTCGTCGACGATGTTCTGCCGGGACGTCGTACGGGACGTCCTGGGGCTGCCCGAGAACTGGGAGCCGATGGGCGCGGTGGCCATCGGGCGCGCTGCCGAGGCGCCCAGGGAGCGGCCGCCGCGCGCCGCCGACGACTTCGTCGTCGTGCGCTGAGGCCCCAGGTCACAGGCGGGCGATGTCCCCGACGGGGAAGCGCGGCGCCCGCCGCGGCGGGGTGATGCCCGAGAGCAGGATCAGCCGGGCGGCGCGGTGGCGCTGGCCCTCGTAGGGCGCGAGGAGTTCGAGCATCTCCTCGTCGGTGGTACCGCGGCGGCCGGTGAGCGCAAAGCCGATGATCTTCGGCAGATGGAGGTCGCCGACCGTGATCGCGTCCGGCGCGCCCAGGGCCCGCTGCAGGGTCTCGGCGGCGGTCCACGGGCCGATGCCCGGTATCGCCGTCAGCCGGCGGGTGGCGTCGGCGAGGTCCATCCGCGCGGCCTCCTCCATCCTGCGCGCGGCCCGTACCGCGCGCAGGATCGCCGAGGAGCGCTTGGCGTCGACGCCGGCGCGGTGCCACTCCCAGGAGGGGATCAGCGCCCAGGCGCGCGGGTCGGGCATCACCCGCATCCGCTCCCAGGGGCCGGGGGCCGGCTCGCCGTGCCGCTGCAGCAGCAGCCGCCAGGCGCGGTAGGCCTCGTCGCTGGTGACCTTCTGCTCCAGGACCGAGGGGATCAGCGACTCCAGGACCAGGCCGGTCCGGGCGAGCCGGACGCCGGGGTGGCGGCGGCGCGCCTCGTGGACGATGCGGTGGCGGGCGGTCAGCCGCGCGGGGTCGTCGCGCTCGCCCAGCAGGTCGGGCAGTTGCTCCAGCAGCCAGTCGGCGCCCGGGCCCCAGGCCTCGGCCTCGATCTCGCCGGCGGCGGGGCGGGCGGCCAGGCGCAGGGTGCCGGCCCCCTCGGGGGTGCGGCAGGCCCGCCACAGCTCGCCGCCGCGCACCGCGAACGCGGGGTCGCCCGGGCCGCGCTGCAGCACCCCCAGCGTGCGGTGCAGGTCGAACGGGCCGGGCGGGACCCAGGTACGGGCGGGCATGCGGCCAGCGTAGGCGACGCACCGGCCGCGCGACGGGGCCGCGGCGGACTACTGGTCGGAGGAGAACCGCACCGATCCGGCCGGGATGTCGGCGTCGCACCAGATCCGGATGCCGTCGCGCAGCTCGTTGTCGGCGCCGATCGTCGCGCCGTCGCCGACGACCGCGCCGTCGAGGACCGTGCGGGCGCCGATCCGCGCGCCGGCGCCGATCAGCGAGTCGTGGATCCGGGCGCCCTCCTCGACGACCGCGCCGTCGAGGACGGCGCTGCCGTGGATCCGGGCGCCGGCGCCGACGACGGTGCGCGGGCCGACGACGGTGCCGCCGCTGAGCTTGGCGTCCGCGGCGACCTCGGCGGTCTCCAGGACCAGGGCCTCGCCGCGGCGGCCGGGCACCGCCGGGGACGGGGCGCGGCCCAGGACCAGGTCGGCGGAGCCGCGGACGAAGGCCTGCGGGGTGCCCAGGTCGAGCCAGTAGGTGGAGTCGACCATGCCCTGGAGGTGGGCGCCGTCGGCGAGCAGTCCGGGGAAGGTCTCGCGTTCGACGGAGACCGGGCGGCCGGCCGGGATGGTGTCGATGACCGACCGGTTGAAGACGTACGCGCCGGCGTTGATCTGGTCGGTGACGATCTCCTCGGGGGTCTGCGGCTTCTCCAGGAAGGCGGTGACCCGGCCGGTGTCGTCGGTGGGCACCAGGCCGAAGGCGCGCGGGTCCTCGACCCGGGTCAGGTGCAGGGAGACGTCGGCGCCGCAGGTGCGGTGGGTGTCGACGAGGGCGGCGATGTCCAGGCCGGTGAGGATGTCGCCGTTGAAGATCAGCACGGGGTCGCCGGGGGCGGAGTGCAGCCGCTCGGCGACGTTGCGGATGGCGCCGCCGGTGCCCAGCGGCTCCTGTTCGGTGACGTACTCCAGGTGCAGGCCGAGCGATGATCCGTCGCCGAAGTACGGCTCGAAGACCTCGGCGAGGTAGGAGGTGGCGAGGACGATGTGCTCGACGCCGGCGGCCCGGGCGCGGGCCAGCTGGTGGGTGAGGAACGGCACACCGGCCGCCGGGACCATGGGCTTGGGCGTGTGCACCGTCAGCGGGCGCAGCCGGGTGCCCTTGCCACCGACCAGGAGGATCGCTTCAGTCAATGTGTCCTCTGTTCGCTTCTCCGCCCGCTGGGTCCCCTGCCCGATGGCGGGCAGGGAGGGAGCAGCGGTGCGGCTCTCGTCGCCGACTGCCGCCCGGCGGCTGCACGTGCGACGCTCACGGTGTCTTCTCTGCTTCCTGCTGGGGGCGGCCGGTCGGCGGACCAGTTTAGGCAGACGGCTTTCCGGTCGCCCGAGGTGGGACGCGCAAGGCCGCGGGGCGCACACGTCGTGGTCGCTAAGACGTGCCCACGGCGGAAACGGTTCAGTGGTGACTGCAGCCTGCGCCTCACCAGACCCGCGCAAACCCCCAGGTGCCGCCAGGAGTGGCTGAAAACGGGTCAGCGGCCCTGCAGGTGCGCGGCGGCGAGGCGGGTGGCGGCGAGCTTGTTGTAGAGGCGGGCGCCGGGGCAGTCGGTGTGGAAGCCGTCCCGGTGGCCGGCGATGGTGTGCATCTGGACCTTGGCGCCCTTGGGGTAGCGGTTGCCGCCGGCGGAGAGCATCTGGACGGTGGCGCGCGGATCGACGCTGTGCAGGCCGAGTTTCCAGGCCGCCAGCTTGGAGACCGCGTCGATGGCGGGCTTGGGCGGCTCGGTGCCGGTGAAGGCGCCGAGGATGGCGATGCCGGTGCTGTCGGTGTTGAAGCCGAGGGTGTGGGCGCCCATGACGGGCTTGGCGACGCCGCCCGCGCGGCCCTCGTAGACCGTGCCGCACTTGTCGACCAGGAAGTTGTAGCCGATGTCCCGCCAGTGGTTGCTCTTGACGTGGAAGCGGTACATGGCGCGGATCAGCGAAGGGGACTGTGCGCAGGTGTAGTTGTTGCCCGATCCGCTGTGGTGGATGAAGGCGGCGCGCACGGTGCGGGTGTGGATGAAGGCCTTCTCGCGCAGCCGCTCGTCGGCGCCCCAGCCGGCCCGGGTGACGATCCGCGGGCGGGGTCCGACGTGGGTGTGCCCCGTCGGGGAGCCGCCCACGACGGCGGCGTCGGCCTGGGAGGCGGCCTGGTCGAGGGCGGGGATCTCGGTGGCGCCGAGGGGGGCGAGCGGGGCGTTGGCGGCGGAGGCCGCGGTGGCCTCGGGGGTGAGCGGGGTCGGGGGGCCGGCCTGCGCGCCGCGGTCGGTGCCCGGCCGGGTGCCGGGATCGACGAGTTCCAGCCGGAGTCCGGCCGGGGCGGTGAACGGTACGCGGTCACCGCTCTCGGGGGTGATGCGCAGGTCGACGCCGTCGGAGTCGCCGACCCACAGGGGCGCGGTGCTGCCCCGTACGCCGCTGTCCCGGCGTTCGGCGGCACCGGAATCGGGGACGTCGTCGTTGTGGGTCTGGACGTCCTGCCAGCTGGACCAGGCGCCGCTGCCGGTGGCGCGGGTACGGACCTGGACCCGGCCGTGCAACTCGGCGCCGGCGTCGTCCCAGACGACCCCGAGGAGGGCGAACGGCCGTACGGTGCGGGCCGGCAGACCGAGTGTCCGGGGCGTGGCGGCGGTGTCGCGGTCGGTGCTCTGCGGGGCCACCGTGCCGAGTGCCGCCACCGGGAGGGACTGGGTACTGCCCGGCAGATCGCCGGAGCGCACCGTGGCGGGGGACGGCGGGCGGCCGGCGGCGGCTCCGGCGT
The DNA here is from genome assembly GCF_042749045.1 of Streptomyces sp. NPDC059008. Lineage (NCBI taxonomy): Bacteria > Bacillati > Actinomycetota > Actinomycetes > Kitasatosporales > Streptomycetaceae > Streptomyces > Streptomyces sp. NPDC059008. The sequence goes on from NZ_JBHYJC010000017.1 coordinate 27,974, forward strand.
CCGGCGCGAAGGGCAGGGCGATGGCGGCGGTGCACGCCGCGCCGAGGCAGCTCGCGAGGAAGGGGCGCATGGGCACCATCGTGAACACGGCCGGACAGAACGCGCCAACGGGATCTGACGGCGCATCGTCCGATCCGGTGGCCCGCGCCCGCCGTGCCCGGCCCGTCGCCGGCCGGGTGCCGCGCGTACTCTGGCCGCGATGAACGCCATCGATCGCACCCCCGCCGACCTGCTGGGTTCCGCGCTCGCCGCGGACCCGGCCCGCCCGCTGGTGACCTTCTACGACGACGCCACCGGCGAGCGCGTGGAACTGTCCGTCGCGACCTTCGCCAATTGGGTGGCCAAGACCGCCAACTACCTGCAGGGCGATCTGGCCGCCGAGCCCGGCGACCGGCTCGCGCTGCTGCTGCCCGCGCACTGGCAGACCGCCGTATGGCTGCTGGCCTGTTCGTCGGTGGGCGTGGTCGCGGACGTGGGCGGCGACCCGGCCGCCGCCGACCTCGTCGTCGCCGGGCCCGACCGGCTCGATGCCGCGCGGGCGTGCTCCGGGGAGCGGGTGGCGCTGGCGCTGCGCCCGATGGGCGGCCGCTTCCCCGAGCCTCCCGGGGGCTTCGCCGACTACGCGGTGGAGGTGCCCGGTCAGGGCGACCGCTTCGCGCCGTTCGCGCCGGTGGACCCGGGCGCGGTGGCCCTCTCCGTCGACGGCGAGGAGCTGACCGGGGCCGGGATCGGGGCCCGCGCGCTGGCCGACGCGGGCGCGGCCGGGCTGCCGGATGCCCCCCGGGTGCTGTCGGGGCTGGGGTACGACAGCTGGCAGGGCCTGTCGTACGGGCTGTACGCGCCGCTGGCGACCGGCGGCTCGGTGGTGCTGTGCCGTCACCTCGACCGGCTGGGCGCCGAGGCCGCGGCGACCCGCGAGGCCAGCGAGAAGATCACGTTCAGGGCGCCGCTGCCGGCGGCCTGAGGCCTCCCTCTCCCTCCCCCTCGCCCCCTCCCGCGTCCTCCGGACGGGGGAGGGACCTCGCTCCTTGCGGGACGGTACGACCGTTTCGGTCCATGATCTTAAGTTACGTACCACCATGCGGGGTTTGTCCGTCTGCTGTTCCGCCCGGGCCCCGCGGGCGGGCGCGATGCCGACTCCGTGAGGGATGGACGCCAGGTGACCGACACCCCCGAGCCCCCCAGGTTCGACGGCTGGGCCGAGCACCCGGCCGGGGGGCCGGAACCGGACCGGCCGGGGCCGCCCCGCCGCAGGCACTGGCGGCGCTGGGCCGCGGCGGGGGCGGCCGGCGTCGTACTGGCCGGGGCCGGCGCCGGCTGGGCGCTGTACGCCAAGCTCAGCAGCAACATCCACACCGACAGCGCCACCGAGCGGGAGCTGCGCAAGTGGGAGTCGGAGCGGCCTCCCGCGGGCCCGCCGAACGCGCAGAACCTGCTGCTGATCGGCTCGGACAGCCGCAAGGGCGGCAACGGCAAATACGGCCGCAGCCACGGCCAGCGCTCGGACACCACGATCCTGCTGCACCTGGCGGCGAACCGGAAGAGCGCCACCGCGGTCAGCATTCCGCGGGATCTGATGGTGACGGTGCCGCACTGCCAACGCGCCGACGGCAGGGAGTCGGCACCGCAGACCGCCCAGTTCAACTGGGCGTTCGCCTTCGGCGGCGCGGCCTGCGCGATCCGTACGGCCGAGAAGGCGACCCGGATCCGCATCGACCACTACATGATCATCGACTTCGTCGGCTTCAAGAAGATGGTGGACGCGGTGGACGGTGTGGAGGTCTGCCTGCCGCAGGCCGTGCGCGACGACGAGGCGCACCTGCGGCTGCCCGCGGGCCGGCAGACGCTGCACGGCGAGGCCGCGCTCGGATACGTCCGCGCGCGAAAGAGTCTGGGGAACGGCAGTGACACCCAGCGCATGGAGAGACAACAGCGATTTCTTGGTGCTCTCGTGAAGAAAGTGCAGAGCAATGGTGTCCTGCTCAATCCGACCCGGCTGTATCCGGTGCTGGATGCCGCGACGAGTTCTCTGACCACGGATCCGGGGCTTGCCTCGCTGCGGGGTCTGTACGAATTGGTGCGCAGCACCCGCGGCATTCCCACCGAGCGGGTCCAGTTCCTGACCGTGCCACGTCAGGAGTACCGCTATGACCCCAACCGCGATGAGCTGGTGCAACCGGATGCCGGCCGGCTCTTCGGGCAGCTGCGCAGCGATCTTCCGGTCACGGTGGAGCCCACGCGGGACACCGGGGAGGAGCCCCTTCGCGCCGGAAGCGGATCATCGGACGGCAAGCCGGCGGCCTCCCCCGCACCGTCGGCGAGTTCGGGCCCGACCTTTCCCGGGACGACCGCGGAACACGGGATCTGCGAATAAAGATGCCGCAAAGTACCGCCGGGGACTCGAATGGATTGGGCGGATTGCCCAGTTGTAGGTCAGTGGAATTTGTCACGCGCGTCGCGGGGCGCTGAACTGGGCGGATAGTGTGAGCGATCCGGTCCGCACGTTTGGCTGACCGACGACCATGCACCATTGACATGCACTGCACGATCGACCTACCGAGCGCCTTGAGGGGATGGCGCCGCGTGGCACCGACGGAGGACTCAAGGCACCGTGGACGCGCAAGGCCGTGGGCGGGCGGGCGACGACAACGTCGACCCCGCCGATCAGTGGGTGTTCGATCCGAACACCGGCAATTACGAGCTGCGGCTTGACCCCGCCGGTCAAGCCCCCGCTCGGCCTTCCGACCGCAAGGCGCCCGGTTCCAGACGCGCCGCGCGGCAGCAGCGCGAGGAGGTCGGTGACACCGACACCCGCCCGCTGCCGACCCAGCGCGGCCGCCGCGGCCAGCGCCCCGAGGACGGCGCGGGCGAGCGCCCCGCCGGCGGCAGGGCCGCGGCGCGCCGGGCGGCCGGCCGTACGGCGACGGCGTCGCCGGCCGCGGCGGGCCCGGCCGGGCGCCGCAAGCGCAAGCCGAAGGCGTCGGGCAAGAAGAAGGCGCTGTACTGGACGTCCGGCGTGCTGGGCTTCGTGCTCGTCGCCGTCGGCGGCGGCGCGTTCTACCTCTACCAGCAGCTGAACGGCAACATCTCCAAGGTCGACGTCGGCGTGGAGAACGACGCGGTGTCCGACGGGCCGGTGAACCTGCTGATCATCGGGACGGACGCCCGCTCCGGCAAGGGCAACTCCGGCTACGGCGACGCCGGCAGCGTCGGGCACGCGGACACCACGATCCTGATGCACATCTCCAAGGACCGGTCCAACGCCACCGCGCTGAGCATCCCGCGCGACCTGATCACCGACATCCCGAACTGCACGACGAGGCCGGAGGACGGTCCGAAGAAGGAGATCCCCGGTGAGCGCGGGGTGCGCTTCAACACCAGCCTGGGGCAGGAGGGCCGGGACCCCGGCTGCACCTGGCGCACCGTCGAGAAGCTGACCGGACTGAAGATCGACCACTTCATGATGGCCGACTTCAACGCGGTCAAGGAGCTGACCGACGCGGTCGACGGCGTGGAGGTCTGCGCCGCCAAGGACATCGACGACCCCAAGTCGCATCTGCGTCTGAAGGCGGGCCGGCACGTCGTCAAGGGCGAGCAGGCCCTGGCCTTCGTCCGCACCCGGCACGCCATCGGGTACGGCAGCGACCTGGACCGGATCAAGATGCAGCAGCAGTTCCTCAGCTCGCTGATCCGCAAGCTGAAGTCCGACGCGTTCTCCAGCCCCGGCAAGCTCTACGACGTCAGCCAGGCGGCGACCAAGGCGCTCACCGTCGACACCGGTATCGGCACCGCGAACAAGCTGCTGGACTTCGGCACCGACCTCAAGAAGGTCGACATCGACAAGGTCACCTTCGCCACGGTCCCGGTGCTGGACAACCCCGACGACCCGGCCACCGTCATCCTGGACCAGGCCAAGGCGGACCCGCTGTTCGCGATGGTGCGGGCCGACCACACCCTGGCCAAGCACAAGAAGGGCAAGAAGGGGCCGGCCAAGAAGGCTCCGCCGGAGCTCGTACGGGTCGATGTGACCAACGGCGGCGGACCGATCGGCTCGGCGCAGGAGACCGTGGACTGGCTGCAGAACACCAAGGCCGCCAAGCTCTCCACCAACGCCGGCAACGCCCCCGCCAAGCTGGCCGCCACCCGTCTGGAATACGCCCCCAACCAGGCCGACCAGGCCGCGACCCTGGCCGACTGGATGGGCCTGCCCAAGAGCGCGCTGAAGAAGTCCTCGCAGGACGCCGGCGAGCGGGTGCCGATGAAGCTCGTCCTCGGCAAGGACTTCAAGGCACCGGGCACGCCGATCGAGGCACCGACGGAAACCCCGGACGGGGTGCAGAACGTCAATGCGGATGACAAGAACGTCTGCGCGAAGTGACCGGAGCGGAATCCGGCCGCCGATGACGGCGCCGAGCGCACCGCCGAACTGACAAACGGGGAGAGGGCCCAATGCGGCAGAGCAGTGTGCGTGGCGACAGATCACGGCGGCGCCGGCGCGAGCCGGACGCGCAGGAACTGGGCTGGGACGACAGCCTCTACGAGGACAAGGGGCTGCCGCCGGACGCCCCCGGCTGGACCCCGCCCGAGGGCAGCGCTGTGCCCGCCGGCGACGGGGAGGCGCCGGCCGAGGGCGGTGGCCACCGCAAGGGGGGCCGGCCGCGCCGCGGCAAGGGCCGCAAGGTGCTGCGCTGGACCGCACTGAGCCTCGCCGTGCTGATAGTGGGCGCGGCGGGCGCCGGCTACTGGTACTACGAGCACCTCAACGGCAACCTCCGCAAGGCCCCCCGGTCCCTGGGCAACGGTCTGAAGAAGCCGGACCCCAACGCCTTCGGGCAGAGCCCGCTGAACATCCTGCTGCTGGGCTCGGACGGCCGGAACAGCAAGAAGAACATCGAGCTCGGCGGCGCCCGGCAGGACGCGGACCGCAAGCCGCTGGCCGACGTGCAGATGCTGCTGCACGTCTCCGCCGACCGCAGCAACATGTCGGTGATCTCCATCCCCCGGGACACCCGGGTGACGATCCCCAAGTGCACCGACCCCAAGACCCACGAGGTCTATCCGCAGACCACCGGCGCCATCAACGAGTCGCTCCAGCACGGCGGTCCCGGCTGCACGCTGGACACCTGGCAGGAGCTGACCGGCATCTACATCGACCACTTCATGATGGTCGACTTCTCCGGCGTGGTGTCCATGGCGGACGCCATCGGCGGCGTCCCGGTCTGCGTGGACCGCAACGTCTACTCGCACGACAGCAAGGGGCACGGCAGCGGGCTGCGGCTCACCAAGGGCACCCACCCCGTCAAGGGCGTCCAGGCCCTGCAGTGGCTGCGCACCCGTTACGGCTTCGAGGACAACACCGACATCGGCCGGGCCAAGGCCCAGCACATGTACATGAACTCGATGGTCCGTCAGCTGAAGAAGGACGCCAAGCTCACCAACCCCGGGGAGCTGCGCGATCTGGCGGAGGCGGCGACCAACGCGCTGACCGTCGACGACGGCCTCGACACCGTCAAGAAGCTCTACGACCTGGGCGGCGACCTGAGCCGGGTGCCGACCAAGCGCATCACGATGGTGACCATGCCCTGGCAGTACGGCCCCGGCGAGGAGTACGTCGTGCCCAAGCCGGGCGACGCGGAGGCGACCTTCGCGATGCTGCGCAACGACACCGCGCTGGACGGCAAGGACCAGAAGAAGAAGGCGACGCCGGACCCCAAGCCGTCGACTGCCAAGGACCAGTTGAACGTGGTGGTGCAGAACGGCACCGGCAGCACGGTGACCGGCCCGGCCTCCGGCCGCGCGTCCGACGTCCAGCAGCGGCTGGCGGGCCTCGGCTACACCGCGGCCTCCACCAACTCCGTCCTCACCAGCCAGGCCGACACCACGATCACCTACCGCGAGGCGTCCCGGCGGGGTGACGCGCTGGCCGTGGCCAAGGCCCTCGGCCTGCCCAAGAGCGCGGTGCGGGAGTCGAGTTCGGCCACCGGGATGCGGCTGGTGATCGGCAACGACTGGCGCGCCGGCGTGACGTACCCGAAGAAGCCCGGCGACAAGCCCACCGACAAGGCCCCGGCCAGCGCGGACGCCCTCAACGGCGAGAAGAAGGGCTGCATGACGGTGAATCCGCAGTACACCTTCTAGGTTGTACTGCGCAGGGTGTGTGGCCCGCTCTCCGGAAGGTGACGATGTACGCGATATCCCTGGGTGACGACGGTGCGCAGCTGCGTCCGCTCGAACCGTGGCAGGCCCCGGAGTTCCTGGCCCACATGGACCGGGGGCGGGAGTTCATCGGGCGGCACAACGCGCTGCCCGACGTCGTCACGGACCTGGAGTCGAGCCGGGCGTACCTGCGGACGTACGCGGAGAAGGCCGCGGCCGACACCGGGCGGATCCACGGCATCTGGGCGGGCGGCGAGCTGGTCGGCGCGGTGATCCTGCGGACCATGGACGTCGCGCAGGGCACCGCCGAGGCGGGCTGCTGGCTGGAGCCGTCGGCGGTGGGCAGGGGGCTGGTGACCCGCGCCGCGCGTGTGCTCATCGACTGGGCCGTCGAGGAGCGGGGCATCCACCGCGTGGAGTGGTGGGTCTCGGCGGGCAACGAGCCCAGCATCGCCGTCGCCCGGCGACTGGGGATGACGAGGGACGGCGTGCTGCGGGAGAGCCATCTGCACCGCGGCGAGCGGCACGACGAGGAGATCTGGTCGGTGCTCGCGCCGGACTGGCGGGCGGCGAAGCGGCAGCCCTAGGGGTGGTCCGCCCCTGCCCGCCGCCAGGACGGTGGGGCGTGGGGCGCCCGCGCGTGGGGCGCCCCGGCGGACCCGTCTACTCCGCCCCGGCCGCCGGACGCACGACCGCCGGGCGGCGGCTGGCGATGACCCGCTTGGCCAGGGAGCGGGGGCTGGTGAGGAAGCCGACGCCCCAGGACATGTGCATGGTGGCCAGCGCGACCGGGATCTGGGCGCGGGCCTTGAGCGACAGGCCCTTGCCGGCGGGGAGTGAACCCGCGGTGATGGCCGCCAGGTAACCGGCCGGGACGACGAGGCCCCACGGCGTGAGGGTCGCACCGACGACGATGCCCGCGGCGATCGCGCCGACCGCGGTCGGCGGTGCCAGGTAGCGCAGGTTGATCGAACCGGCGTGGTAGCGGGCGACGACATGGCGCCACTTGCCGTAGTCCTTGTACTGCTTGGCCAGCGCCTTGATGCTCGGCCGGGGGCGGTACTGGACCTTCAGCTCCGGCGAGAACCAGATCTGGCCGCCGGCCTCGCGGATGCGGAAGTTCAGCTCCCAGTCCTGGGCGCGGATGAACTCCTCGTTGTAGCCGCCCTGCTGCTCCAGGGCCTCACGGCGGAAGACCCCGAGGTAGACGGTCTCCGCGGGGCCGGCCTGGCCGCCGGTGTGGAAGGCGGCGTTGCCGACGCCGATCTTGGAGGTCATCGCGGCGGCGACGGCGTCCTCCCAGGCGTTCTCGCCCTCGGCGTGCATGATGCCGCCGACGTTCGCCGCACCGGTCTCCTCCAGGAGGCGCACGGCGGTGGCGATGTAGTCGGGCGAGAGCATGCCGTGGCCGTCGACGCGTACGACGATGGGGTGCCGGGAGGCCTTGATGGCGGCGTTGAGCGCGGCGGGGGTGCGGCCCGTCGGGTTCGGCACGGTGTGCACCCGGGAGTCTTCGGCCACCAGCTGGGCGGCGATCTCGTCGGTGCGGTCCGTGGACGGGCCGAGGGCGATCACCACCTCCATCTCGCCGGCGTACTCCTGCTCCAGGATGTGCCGGACCGAATTGCGCAGGTGACGTTCCTCATTGAGCACCGGCATGATCACGGAGACGGCCGGGGGCTGCTGCTGCGGCATGGTTCCTCGGGGGTACGGCCCGTGACGGAGCCGCCAGGGACGGCGGCGCCCGCCGGGAGACTGCGGTATCGCGCCTCACGTTACCGCGAATGGACGACGGGGTCGGACGCGGTCGGGTGGCCGGGCGGCCGATGACCGGCGTGTGGCGCTTTGCAGCAGATCATATTGACCTACGGTGTTCTCTCCCGATTCATCCCTGTTCGCCACTACCCCGACCGCTCCCCCGACGGGCGCCGATCACGCCCGGCCAGCCGCGGAGGTGTCCCCCGTGACCGCGCCGTTCCGCTCCCCCCGCCCGGCAGGGCGACGCCGGTCCGCCCGGGCGGCCGCGTCCCGGCGCCCGTCGGGCCCGCGGTGGGGGCTGCGGAGCAGTGCCGTCGCGTCCGTGCTGCTGCTGGCCGCGAGCGGCGTCGGGCACGCGATGGTGACCGGCGTGGAACGCGGCATCGGGCGGGTGGACGCCTTCACCGGGATGAGCAACCGGCCGGGCGGCGGCGACGGGCTGAACTTCCTGGTCGTGGGCACCGACGGACGCGACCGGCTCACCGCGCGGGAGAAGCGGAACTACCGGCTGGGCGGTGCGCCCTGCCACTGCACCGACACGCTGATGCTGGTGCACCTCTCCGCCGACCGCGACCGCGCCAGCGTCATCAGCCTGCCGCGCGACTCCTACGCCGAGGTGCCCGCCCACCGGGACGCCGCCACCGGCCGGCAGCGCGCCCAGCACGCCATCAAGCTGAACGCGGCGTACGCGGAGGGCGGCCCCAATCTGACCGTGCGGACCGTCGAGCACATGACGGGGGTGCACATCGACCACTACCTGGAGGTCGACTTCACCAGCTTCATGCACGGCGTGGACGCGGTGGGCGGGGTGGAGATCTGCACCGCGCGTCCGCTGCGCGACAGCTACACGGGGCTGGATCTGCCGGTCGGCAAGTCGCAGCTCAACGGCGGCCGGGCGCTGCAGTACGTGCGCTCGCGGCATGTCGACGGCTCCGCCGACCTCGGCCGGATGCAGCGCCAGCAGCGCTTCCTGGCCGCCCTCATCCACAAGATCACCTCCTCCGGAGTGCTGATGAACCCGATCCGCTTCAAGGACGTCGCCGACACGATGCTCAAGTCCGTACGCGCCGACTCGGGCTTCGGGGCCAACGACCTGGTCGACCTCGGGCAGGCGATGCGCGGCTTCACCCCGTCGTCCTCGGAGTTCACCTCCGTACCGCTGGCCGATCTGGCGCAGCCGGTGCGGGGGGTCGGCTCGACGGTGCGGTGGGATCCGGTGCGGGCGCCCAAGCTCTTCCAGGCGATCCGCGAGGACCGGCCGATCGCGGTGCACCGGGACCGCAAGGAGCCGCGCGCCACGGCCGTGGAGGTGCCGCCGGACCAGGTGCGGGTGCGGGTCGACAACGGCAGCGACCGGGCGGGGCTGGGCACGTCGGTGGCCGGCGCGCTGCGCGCCACCGGGTTCGCCGTCACCGGCTCCCCCGGCCGCTCCCCCGGCGCGGTGGCCCGCACGGTCATCGCCTACGACCCGCGCTGGGACCGCTCGGCCCGCTCGCTGGCCGCCGCGCTGCCGGGCGCACAGCTGCGCCCGGCGGCCGGGCAGGGGCCGGTGATGCGGGTGACGGTCGGCCGGCAGCACCATGCGGTGCGGCGGGTGCGGGCCGAGGAGCCGGGGCAGCGGCCGGGCGGGATCTCGGCGATCACCGGCGATGAGGCCGTGTGCCCATGAGCGAGCGAAGCGAGGATTCGGCATGAGTGTCCCCGCGCCCCGTCGCACCGCGCCCACGACGCCCGCGCGCCGACCGGACGCGCGCCGCTCCGCGCGCCGGGTGTCGGTGGCCGTCGCGGCGATGTGCCTGGTCGTGGCCACCGCCGCCGCCGCGCCGCCGGCGCCGGCCGCCCCGACCGGCTGCGGTGACCTGGTGCGCGGCCAGCTGTGTCTGCGCGGACCGGTGGGGGCCGACGGCATGTACACCGCGGCCTACCGCCGGCACGGGGCGGCGACCGGCCTGGGCGAGATCACCGTGCGGCTCGGCTATCAGCGCAAGAACGTCCGTATCACCGCGTTCCCCGGCTGGTTCGGCACCGGGCGGACGCGGGGCGGCGCCGTCACGCTGAGCGGCCGGGTGGAGATGCTGTCGGACGAGTGCATCCGGGGCGTCATGGAGCGCGGGGAGACGGTCTACGTCACAAAATGGAGCTGCAGTTGACGTCCGGTATGCCCGGACTGACCTGAAGGGTGCGCATCGTGTGGCAGGTTGTGCTGGGCATCACCCCCACCACGGTGACGCTCTTCCTCATCGTGGCGCTGGCCGTGGCGGCCGCCTTCGCCCTGTGGACCGCCGCCGTCCCGGCCGACGGCCGACCGCGCACCACCGCCCGGGTGCTGCTGACGGTCTGGCTGCTGGTGGTCCTGGTGGCGACGCTGGCACCGGCCCAGCCGATCGGCTCCGGGGACGCGACGGTGTGGTGGCGGCCCGGTGAGGGCCTGTTCGAGCTGGGCGCCCAGCTCGAACCGGGCGAGCTGGAGATGCTGGTGCGGCGCCAGGTGGCCAACGCCGCACTGTTCGTGCCGGTACCGCTGCTGCTGCGGTTCGCGGCGCCGCGCACCCCGCTGGCCGCGGCGTTCCTGATGGGGGTGGGCCTGTGCCTGGTCATCGAGACGGCGCAGCTGCTGATGCGGGCCGGGCGGATCGCCGACATCGACGATGTGCTGTGCGCGGCGGCCGGCACCGTCGTCGGCGCGGGGCTGACCCTGCTCGGGCAGCTGGCCGCGGCCGCTATGCGTCGTCGAGGCCTTCCGCGGCGCGCCGTTCGCGCAGCTCCTTGATCGCGCGGCGCCGGGCGAGGCGGTGCGTACGGCGGATCTGCGCCTCCTGATAGCGGCGCTGGTCCCGCTCGGTCTCGGGGAGCACCGGCGGCACCTGGCGGGGCTTGCCGTGCTCGTCGACGGCGGCGAAGACGAGGTAGGCGGAGCCGACCTGCTGGGCCGGGCTGGACTCGTTCCAGCGCTCGGCCAGGACCCGTACGCCGACCTCCATCGAGGAGCGGCCGGTCCAGTTGACCTGGGCGCGCACATGGACGAGGTCGCCGATCCGGATCGGCTCCAGGAAGGCCATCTCGTCCATGGAGGCGGTCACGGCCGGCCCGCCGGAGTGCCGCCCGGCCACCGCGCCCGCCGCGTCGTCGACCAGTTTCATGATCACGCCACCGTGGACGGTCCCCAGGAGGTTCGTGTCGCCGGCCGTCATGATGTGGCTGAGCGTGATGCGGGACACGGAGGTGGGCTTGCCCACGAGCCTGCCGTCGGGGTCGTTGGTGACGAGTTCGGTCATGCAGCCAGCCTAAGCGGCGTCCGTGGGGCCACCGCCCCGCTCCGTACGTGACACAGGTCTCCCGACCCCGCCGGAAACTATCCGGAATGGATGCTTCCATTCGGCCCCGCCGGAATGGTCACGGCCCCTTCAGGTATGCGGCGGAAGGCCGCCGTGGCTTTGCATCAGCTCTGCAACAGCCCTGGCCCGATCCGGCACCCGCCCTATGGGACACCCCCCTGCGGCGTGCACACTGCCGGGTATGAATGAGTGGCCCAATGGGTGGTCCGGCGACCAGAACGGCAACAGGTACGGACGCGGCAGCAGCGGCGATCCGGAGGGCGTGCGCGCCATGCCGCAGGTACGGCGCGACGCGGGCGCCGGCTACCCGCGGCCAGAGCCCCCGATGCCGCCGTCGATGTCCCCGCGCCGGGGAGCGACCGTGCCGCCGCAGCAGTCCCAGGGCTACGACGACGCGTACGACGACGGTTACAACACCGGCCAGGTCTACGGCGGCGGCCGCGGTGGCGGCGGGGGCTACGACGACGGCTACGGCGACGGCCGGCCGCGCCCCCAGTGGGGCCGCCGCATCAAGCGGACCCTCATCGCCCTGCTCGTGGTGCTGCTGGTCGGTTCAGTCGCCACGTACTTCTGGGCCGACGGCAAGCTCCGCCGCGAGGTCGACCTCAGCAAGGTCATCGATCGGCCGGAGGAGGGCGACGGCACGAACTACCTGATCGTGGGCTCCGACAGCCGCGAGGGCATGTCCGCCGAGGACAAGAAGAAGCTGCACACCGGCTCGGCCGAGGGCAAGCGGACCGACTCGATGATGATCCTGCACGACGGCAGCAACGGTCCGACGCTGATCTCTCTGCCGCGCGACTCGGACGTGGAGATCCCGTCCTTCGTCGGCTCCGACTCCGGCAAGAAGTACCAGGGCACCGGGCGGCACACCAAGCTCAACGCGGCCTACGCCGAGGACGGCCCGGAGCTGCTGGTGCGCACCGTCGAGTTCAACACCAAGCTGCACATCGACCACTACGTCGAGATCGGCTTCGCCGGCTTCGCCAACATCGTGGACGCCATCGGCGGCGTCGAGATGGACATCCCCAAGGCGTTCAAGGACAAGGACTCCGGCGCCGACTTCCAGGCCGGCAAGCAGACCCTCGACGGCCAGCAGGCGCTCGCCTTCGTCCGCACCCGCCACGCGTTCGCGACCCAGGACCTGGAGCGCACCAAGAACCAGCAGAAGTTCCTGGCCACCCTGGCGAGCCAGACCGCCACCCCGGGCACCGTCCTCAACCCCTTCAAGCTCTACCCGACGATGAGCGCCGGCCTGGACACGCTGATCGTCGACAAGGACATGAGCCTGTGGGACCTGGGCCAGATGTTCTTCGCGATGAAGGACGTCACCGGCGGCGACGGCAAGTCGATGAACATGCCGATCTCCGGCAGCAACGGCGGCAACCTCGTCTGGGACAAGACCAAGCTCCAGCAGCTGGTGACCCAGCTGAAGAACGACGAGAAGGTCACGGTCTCCGGCGACTGACCGGCGCACCGGAACGGCGAAGGGCCCCGCACCGCGACCGCGGTCCGGGGCCCTTGCGCATGCCGCCTGCGCGCCGCCGCCTACTGGGGCAGGTTGCGGGCCATCACGATGCGCTGCACCTGGTTCGTGCCCTCGTAGATCTGCGTGATCTTGGCGTCCCGCATCATCCGCTCGACCGGGTAGTCACGGGTGTAGCCGTAGCCGCCGAGCAGCTGGACGGCGTCCGTGGTGATCTCCATGGCCGCGTCGGAGGCGTAGCACTTGGCCGCGGCGCCGAAGAAGGTCAGGTCCTCGCCCTTGCCGCCGGCCGATATCCGCTCGGAGCGGGCGGCCGCGGCGTAGGTGAGCTGACGGGCCGCCTCCAGCTTCATGGCCATGTCGGCGAGCATGAACTGGATGCCCTGGAAGTCGCCGATCGGCTTGCCGAACTGCTTGCGCTCCTGGACGTAGCCCTTGGCGTAGTCCAGGGCGCCCTGGGCGATGCCGAGCGCCTGGGCCGCGATCGTGATGCGGGTGTGGTCCAGGGTCTTCATGGCCGTCGCGAAGCCGGTGCCCTCCGCGCCGATGAGGCGGTCGGCCGGGATCCGGACGTTGTCCAGGTAGACCTCGCGGGTCGGGGAGCCCTTGATGCCGAGCTTCTTCTCCGGAGCGCCGAAGGAGACGCCCTCGTCGCCCTTCTCCACCACGAACGCGCTGATGCCCTTGGAGCGCTGCTCGGGGTCGGTCACGGCCATCACCGTGTAGTACTCGCTGACGCCGGCGTTGGTGATCCAGCGCTTGACGCCGTTGAGGATGTAGTGGTCGCCGTCGCGCACGGCCTTGGTCTTCATGCCGGCCGCGTCGGAGCCGGCGTCCGGCTCGCTCAGGCAGTACGAGAACATCGCGTCGCCCTTGGCGAGCGGGCCCAGGTACTTCTTCTTCAGCTCCTCGGAGCCGGAGAGGATCACCGGCAGCGAGCCGAGCTTGTTGACCGCCGGGATCAACGAGGACGAGGCGCACACCCGCGCCACCTCCTCGATCACGATGACGGTGGCCAGCGCGTCGGCGCCGGCGCCGCCGTAGGCCTCCGGCACGTGGACGGCGTGCAGGTCGTTGGCGACCAGCGCGTCGAGCGCCTCCTGCGGGAAGCGGGCCTCCTCATCCACGGCGGCGGCGAACGGCGCGATCTTCGCCTCGGCGAGCGAGCGCACCGACTCACGGAGCATGTCGTGCTCCTCCGACGGTCGGTACAGATCGAAATCAGCGGATCCCGCCACTAACTCTCACTCCCCTGTGAGCTCCCGGCAGTGCTAACTACCGTTAAGTAACCCTTTACCTCTCCGGATTCTAGGCGCCCACCCCGGCCTGCGGATACGTGAGGTTGCCGACAGTTACAGAGCTGCTCCCACGCGGGCTGGAGTCGACCGTTCCAGGCGCGACTATGCTCGGTCAGCGCCGTTTTCCTCAGTATGCGTCTGGAGCATCCATGGCCCTCAAGATCACCGTGATCGGCACCGGCTACCTTGGCGCCACCCACGCCGCGGCCATGGCCGAGCTCGGCTTCGAGGTGCTGGGGCTCGATGTGGTCCCCGAGAAGATCGAGATGCTGCAGCGCGGCGAGGTCCCGATGTACGAGCCGGGCCTGGAGGAGCTGCTGCGCCGCCATGTCGCCGGGATCGAGGGGTCCAGCGGCCGACTGCGCTTCACCACCTCCTACGAGGAGGTCGGGGCGTTCGGCGATGTGCACTTCGTCTGCGTGAACACCCCGCAGAAGCACGGTGAGTACGCCTGCGACATGAGTTACGTGGAGAGCGCCTTCGACGCGCTGGCGCCGCATCTGACCCGCCCGACGCTGGTGGTCGGCAAGTCCACGGTCCCGGTGGGCAGCGCGGCCCGGCTCGCGAAGCGGCTGGCGCAGGCCGCCCCGGCCGGCGCGGCGGCCGAGCTGGCCTGGAACCCCGAGTTCCTGCGCGAGGGCTTCGCCGTCGACGACACCCTGCACCCGGACCGGATCGTGGCCGGGGTGGCCGGCGAACGGGCCGAGGAGCTGCTGCGCGAGGTGTACGCCACGCCGATCGCCGAGGGCTCGCCGTTCATCGTCATGGACTACCCGACGGCCGAGCTGGTCAAGACCTCCGCCAACTCCTTCCTGGCCACGAAGATCTCCTTCATCAACGCCATGGCCGAGGTGTGCGAAGCGGCCGACGGCGACGTGGTGAAGCTGGCCGAGGCGATCGGGCACGACGAGCGGATCGGGAACAAGTTCCTGCGCGCCGGCATCGGCTTCGGCGGCGGCTGCCTGCCCAAGGACCTGCGGGCCTTCATGGCGCGCGCCGGCGAGCTCGGCGCCGACCAGGCGCTGACGTTCCTGCGCGAGATCGACTCGATCAACATGCGGCGCCGCGGCCACATGGTCGAGCTGACCCGTGACGCGGTCGGCGGCGGCTTCCTCGGCAAGCGGGTCGCCGTCCTCGGCGCCACCTTCAAGCCGGACTCGGACGACGTACGCGACTCCCCCGCGCTCAACGTCGCCGGCCAGATCCATCTCCAGGGCGGCCAGGTCACCGTCTACGACCCGAAGGGCATGGAGAACGCCAGGCGCGTCTTCCCGACGCTCTCCTACGCCGACACCGCCCTGGACGCCGTACGGGGCGCCGACGTCGTGCTCCACCTCACGGAGTGGCGCGAATTCCGCGAACTGGACCCGGCCGCCCTGGCCGAGGTGGTCGCCGAGCCCCGCATCCTGGACGGCCGCAACGCGCTGGACGCCCAGCTGTGGCGCAAGGCGGGCTGGACGTATCGGGCGCTTGGTCGGCCGAAGGCCTAGCCGCTGCGCTTTGCTGCGGCCGACTTGTCTGGCTGGCCCGCCGTACCGCCTGCGGCGGGCTGGTTGCCGCTGCGCGGGGCGTTTACGGCAGCGGGTGCGCCCCTCCGGACTCCGTCCTGCGGTCCGCCCCCTCCCGTGGGAGGGGGGAGAGGAGACCGGTGGGGGTGAACGTACATCGTCGTGCGCGCGCGGTCGACGGACAGGGCCCGCCCCCACCGACCGCTCTTTCCACCCACCCACGGGAGGGGACAGACCGTAGGACGGAGTCCGTAGGGCTGTCACCGCACCCGACACACAACCGCCCGCCGCAGGCGCAACGGCGACAAGCCCCCACGGCGGGAAAGCCGAAAACGTGGGAAGCAGCAAGGCGCAGCCGACAACGTGGGAGGCAGGCCTAGCGCCGAGCGACCGCCTCCGCCGCCCGCAGCACCCGCACCGCGTTCTGCCAGGTCAGCTTGGCCAGGTCGGCCTGGGACCAGTTGCGGTCGAGTAGTTCGGCGACCAGGTTCGGATAGCCCGCCACGTCGGCCAGGCCGTCCGTGGTGAAGGCGGTGCCGTCGAAGTCGCCGCCGATGCCGATGTGGTCGACGCCGGCGACCTCGCGCATGTGGTCGAGGTGATCGGCGACGGTGGCCACGGTGGCCCTGGGGCGCGGGTTGGCGGCCTCGAAGGCCCGCTGGACCGTCATGCCCGCCTCGGTGGTGTCTAGGTGGTGCAGACCGTGGGCACGCATGTTCTCGTCGGCGCGCAGCGTCCACTCGACGGCCTCGGGCAGCACGAACTTCGGGACGAAGGTGGCCATCGCGACGCCGCCGTTGGCGGGCAGCTGGGCGAGCACGTCGTCGGGGATGTTGCGCGGATGGTCGCAGACGGCGCGGGCGGAGGAGTGCGAGAAGATCACCGGCGCGGTGCCGACCCGCAGCGCGTCGCGCATGGTGTCGGCCGAGACGTGCGAGAGGTCGACCAGCATCCCGCAGCGGTTCATCTCGCGGACGACCTCCTCGCCGAAGGCGCTCAGGCCCTGGTGGCGCGGCTCGTCGGTGGCGGAGTCCGCCCAGTCGATGGTGCTGTTGTGGGTGAGCGTCATATAGCGCACGCCGAGTCGGTACAGCGCGCGCAGCGTGGCCAGCGAGTTGTTGATGCAGTGGCCGCCCTCGGCGCCCATGAGGGAGGCGATGCGGCCCTCGGCGCGGGCCGCCTCCATCTCGTCGGCGGTGTGCGCCAGACGCAGCTCGTCCGGGTAGCGGGCGGTCAACTGCCGTACGGCGTCGATCTGTTCGAGGGTGGCGCTGACCGCCGTGTCGCCCGCGTAGTCGGCGCGTACGTACACCGACCAGAACTGCGCGCCGACGCCGCCGGCCCGCAGCCGCGGCAGGTCGGTGTGCAGGTGCGCGGACTGGTCGGCGGCGATGTCGCGCCGGTCGAGGTCGTAGCGGACCTGTTCGCGCAGCGCCCAGGGCAGGTCGTTGTGGCCGTCGACGACGGGCCAGCGGGCGAGCAGGGCCCGCGCCTCCTCCAGGGAGGAGCTCACTTGGCGCCGCCGAAGCCGAAGCCGTTGGGGGTGGCGACCTTGTTGCGCAGTCGCTTGCCCTTCTCGGTGGCCTGCTCGTTCAGCTCCTGCTGGAAGTCGCGCATCCGGGCGAGGAGTTCGGGGTCGTGGGCGGCGAGGATCCGGGCGGCGAGGAGTCCGGCGTTGCGGGCGCCGGCGACCGAGACCGTGGCGACCGGCACGCCGGCCGGCATCTGCACGATGGACAGCAGCGAGTCCATCCCGTCGAGGTACTTCAGCGGGACGGGGACGCCGATGACCGGCAGCGGGGTGACCGAGGCGAGCATCCCGGGGAGGTGGGCGGCGCCCCCGGCGCCGGCGATGATCGCTTTCAGGCCACGGTCGGCGGCGTCCTCGCCGTACGCGATCATCTCGCGCGGCATGCGGTGGGCCGAGACGACGTCGACCTCGTAGGGGATCTCGAACTCGGCGAGAGCCTGGGCGGCGGCCTCCATGACGGGCCAGTCGGAGTCGGAGCCCATGACGATGCCGATCACGGGGTTCGCGGCTGAAGTCATTCGGTGATCGTTCCTCGCAGATAGCCGGCGGCGTGCGCGGCGCGCTCGCGCACATCCGCCAGGTCGTCGCCGTAGGTGTTGACGTGTCCGACCTTACGGCCGGGCTTCACGTCCTTGCCGTACATATGGATCTTCAGCCGCGGGTCCCGTGCCATGCAGTGCAGGTACGCGTAGTACATGTCGGGGTAGTCGCCGCCGAGGACGTTGGCCATGACCGTCCAGCGGGCGCGCGGGCGCGGATCGCCGAGCGGGAGGTCGAGCACGGCACGGACGTGGTTGGCGAACTGCGAGGTGATCGCGCCGTCCTGGGTCCAGTGGCCGGAGTTGTGCGGGCGCATGGCCAGCTCGTTGACGAGGATGCGGCGGGTGCCGTCGGCGGCGACGGCCTCGAAGAGTTCGACCGCCAGATGGCCGACGACGCCCAGCTCCTTGCCGATCCGCAGCGCCAGCTCCTGGGCCTGGCCGGCCAGCTCGGGGTCGAGGTCGGGCGCCGGTGCGATCACGGTGTCGCAGACGCCGTCGACCTGGATGGACTCCACGACCGGGTAGGCGACGGCCTGGCCGTGCGGTGAGCGGACGATGTTGGCGGCCAGTTCGCGGACGAATTCCACCTTTTCCTCCGCAAGGACGGGCACCCCGGCGCGGAAGGGCTCCTCGGCCTCCTTGGAGGATCGTACGACCCAGACTCCCTTGCCGTCATAGCCGCCGCGGACGGTCTTGAGGACCACCGGGAAGCCGCCCGACCCGTCGCCCGGCCACCGCCCCTCCTCGAGGCGCTCCGCGCCGCCCCCGCTGATCTCCGCCGCGAAACGTGCCACGTCCGCGGGGTCGGAGACGAGGCGATGGCGCGGGCAGGGGACGCCGATCGCGTCCAGCTTGGCGCGCATCACCCCCTTGTCCTGGGCGTGCACCAGCGCGTCGGGACCGGGCCGGACGGGGATGCCGTCGGCCTCCAGGGCCCGCAAATGCTCGGTGGGGACGTGCTCGTGATCGAAGGTGATCACATCGCAGCCGCGCGCGAAGGAGCGCAGCGTGTCCAGATCGCGATAGTCGCCGATGACGACATCGCTGACCACCTGGGCCGCCGAATCCTGCGGAGTGTCGCTGAGAAGCTTGAACTTGATGCCGAGGGGGATACCCGCCTCGTGGGTCATACGGGCGAGCTGACCGCCGCCGACCATGCCGACTACCGGGAACGTCACGCCCCCCAGGGTATCCGCCCCGCGCCGCGACCCCGACCCCGGCTTGGATGATCCTCCGAGTTCGCGCGTTCGAAGATCGCCGGTGGAAGATCGGCACCGGCCATTAGTCTCGGGCACGGGTGTGCGACCGGTGCCGGGCTGCGGCCCGGCCAAGGGGAGGCCGGATGGAAAGCAGTGGCATATCGAGGGGCGCCCGGGCGCTGGTGATCGGCGTCGCGATCGCCACGCTGGTGGTCGCTGTGCACTCGGTGATCAGTCAGCTGTCCGCGCCGAAGGTCTTCGACGCGGACGACACGGAGATCGCGGTCCGGGCCGGCGACCGCTTCAGCGTGCGGGTCGAGGACGACCCGGCCGGCCGCTACCACTGGATCATCGCCCCGCCCCGCCCCGACCCCGGCGTCCTCGAAGCGACCGGCGCCCGCCGGGCCACCGGCGGCGCCACGCCGTCCGGCACCGGCCCCGCCCGCTACCTCGACTTCGAGGCGGTCCGCGCCGGCCGCACGGACTTACGGCTGCTGCGCTGCCGCAGCTGCGCCACCGGCGCCGAGGAGCCGGGCGCCCGCACCCTCAACTTCCGTGTCACCGTCGGCTGACCGCATGCGCCGAGGGGCCGCCCGCGCACAATGGCCGGGAGTGGGGCACCGCCGTTCGAGGCGTGGTTAGCATGAGGGGGCGGACCAGGGTTGACGGCCGCGGACACCGCCCACAACGGGGAGCTGAACGACCACCATGAGTGAACGGAGCGCGCTGCGGTCGCGGCTGGAGGCGCTCACTCGCGAGCTGGTGAAGTTCGGCGCGGTCGGCGGCGCGGGCGTCGTGGTCAACTTCGCGGTGTTCAACCTCGTACGGCAGCTGACCGACGTGCCCGTCGTCCGGGCCAGCATCATCGCCACGGTCGTGGCGACCGGCACCAACTATCTGGGCTACCGCTACTTCACCTACCGCGACCGCGACAAGCGGGGCCGTACGAAGGAACTGACGCTCTTCCTGCTGTTCAGCGCGGTCGGCCTGGTCATCGAGAACGGCCTGCTCTACATCGCGACCTACGGGTTCGGCTGGGACAGCCGGCTGCAGAGCAACGTCTTCAAGTTCCTCGGCATCGGCCTCGCCACGCTCTTCCGCTTCTGGTCCTACCGCACCTGGGTCTTCCGCACGCTGCCCGCGCGGGAGGCGATAGAGACCGCTGAGTCCTTCCTCGACGACGGCTCCCACCGCCCGTCGCACCCGCGCAGCGGCTCCCGGAAGTAGCCGGGCAGCCGCGGGCCGCTCACACGTCGGCGGGCTCCGCCTCGCGGGCCAGGAAGAGCGCGAAGACCGGCGGATGCTGCTGGAGCAGTTCCAGCCGCCCGCCGTCCGCCTCCGCGAGGTCCCGGGCGACGGCCAGTCCGAGCCCCGTGGAGTTGCGTCCGGAGACGGTCCGCTCGAAGACCCGCGAGCCGAGGTCCGGCGGAACACCCGGGCCGGCGTCGGTGACCTCGACGACCGCCTGGTTGCCGGTGACGCGGGTGCGCAGCGCGACCGTCCCGTCGCCGTGCATCAGCGAGTTCTCGATCAAGGTGGCCAGCACCTGGGCAACCGCGCCCGGTGTGCCGACGGCCCGCAGCCCCTTCTTGCCGGAGCGGACGATGGCCCGCCCGGCGCTGCGGTAGGCCGGCCGCCACTCCTCGATCTGCTGCTTGACCACCTCGTCGAGGTCGAAGGCGACCGCCGAGCCGCTGCGCGGGTCGCGCGAGTTGGTCAGCAGCCGCTGGACGACGTCGGTCAGCCGCTCCACCTGGGCCAGCGCGATGGTGGCCTCTTCCTTCACCGTCTCCGGGTCGTCGGTGACGGTGATCTCCTCCAGCCGCATGGACAGCGCGGTCAGCGGCGTACGCAGCTGGTGGGAGGCGTCCGCGGCCAGCCGCCGTTCGGCGGTCAGCATCCGGGCGATCCGTTCGGCGCTGGCGTCCAGTACGTCGGCGACCCGGTCCAGCTCCTGGACGCCGTAGCGGCGGTGGCGGGGGCGCGGGTCGCCCGAGCCGAGCCGCTCGGCGGTCTCGGCGAGGTCGGTCAGCGGCGCGGTCAGCCGGCGGCCCTGGCGGACGGCCAGCACGACGGCCGCGAGGATCGCCAGCACCGCCACGGCCAGAATGACCAGCAGCGTCCGGCCGATCTCCGAACTGATCGTGGAACGCGACTCCTCGACCGTGACGGACTCACCGCGATCCCCGCGCACCGTCGACTCGATGACGTCGCCCGAGGGCCGCTGTCCGATCTCGATCGGCGCCTTGCCGGGCACCTTGATCTCGGCGTACCGCTTGGCGGTGATCTGCTCGGAGAGCACGTCCGGGGTGATCTTCTCGCCGCTGCCCAGCCGGCTCTCCACGATCCCGACGAGCCGGACCGCCTCGGACGCCACGCTCTCCTGCGCACCGGACTGGATCGTGCGGGTCTCGACGATCACGAGCGAGACACCGAAGACGGCGATCACGACGAGCACCACGGCGAGCGTGGAGTTGATCAGGCGACGGCGCACGGGCCCCTAGCTCTTTTCGAAGCGGAAGCCGACGCCACGGACGGTGGCGATGTAGCGGGGGTTGGCGGCGTCGTCCCCGAGCTTCTTGCGCAGCCAGGAGATGTGCATGTCGAGCGTCTTGGTGGACGACCACCACGTGGTGTCCCAGACCTCGCGCATCAGCTGGTCGCGGGTGACGACCCGGCCGGCGTCGCGCACCAGGACCCGCAGCAGGTCGAACTCCTTGGCCGTGAGCTGGAGTTCCTCCTCGCCCATCCAGGCGCGGTGCGACTCGACGTCGATCCGTACGCCGTGGGTGGCGGGCGGCTGCTGGGGCTCGGCGGTGGAGCCGCGGCGCAGCAGGGCCCGGACGCGGGCGAGGAGTTCGGCGAGCCGGAAGGGCTTGGTGACGTAGTCGTCGGCGCCGGCGTCCAGGCCGACGACGGTGTCCACCTCGTCGGCCCGAGCCGTCAGCACCAGGATGGGGAAGGAATGGCCTTCGTTGCGCAGCCGGCGGGCGACCTCCAGGCCGTCCATGCCGGGCAGCCCCAGGTCCAGGACGACGAGATCGATATTGCCCTGGAGACCGGCGTCGAGCGCCGTAGGGCCGTCCTCGCGCACCTCGACTTCGTAACCCTCGCGGCGCAGTGCGCGGGCGAGCGGCTCCGAGATGGACGCGTCATCCTCGGCGAGCAGTACACGGGTCATGGCCCGATGGTAGTCCGATGTATCGCGCCCGAGGGGCGGACCAGCAGGGATGGCCCGTGACGGACCGTTTCCCCGGCCATCACGGCCGTGAGCTGCGGACCCTTCGAAGGGGCGGCGGTGGAGGGTTCCCGACCCGAATGTGAGCGTTGTCTCACGGCGCCCAAACGCGCGTTAACGAGACGTATGGTGGCCGGACGTCCGTCGCACAACGCCGGGACCGTGGCTCTTCACCGGAGTCGGCGGTCCCTGTTGTGTGCAGGCTAGCACCACCAGTCCTGAACACAGTGAATGACCTGACGACCGGGTCCGCCGCGCAGCAGCACGGGGGGCGTGGATCCCGGTGTACGACCGTCCTGCCGGCACCCGCCTTGCGTGGTGCCGAACCCCCGGACGTGGGGGGGCATGTCTGCACCGGTGCCGGTCAACCCCCACAAGGGCGCGTATCGGGACTCTCGAACGCGTCCCGAGCAGAACAAGGAAACTTCCATGGCGTCAAGCCTGACGAAGGACAACGCCAAGCAGGGCACCCCTGTGGACGGCGGCAAGACCTTCCTCGGCCACCCCCGCGGACTGGCCCCCCTCTTCATGACCGAGATGTGGGAGCGCTTCAGCTATTACGGCATGCGCGCCCTGCTCGTGGTCTATCTGATCTCCGGCGGCCCGGACGCCGAGGCGGGCGCCCAGGGCGGCGGTCTGGCCATGAACGCGGTCACCGCCTCGGCCATCTACTCCATCTACGTGGCGATGGTCTATCTGCTGGCCCTGCCCGGCGGCTGGATCGGCGACCGCATCTGGGGCCCGCGCAAGACCGTCGCGGTCGCGGCCGGCGTGATCATGACCGGCCACCTGGCGCTGGCGGTACCGGGCCAGGCGATGTTCTTCGTCGGTCTGGCGCTGGTCGCGGTGGGCTCGGGTCTGCTGAAGGCCAACATCTCGACGATGGTCGGCCACCTCTACGACGGCCCCCAGGACCCGCGCCGGGACGGCGGCTTCACCGTCTTCTACATGGGCATCAACATCGGTGCCTTCGCGGCGCCGCTGGCCATCGGCACGGTCGGCCAGAGCGTCAACTGGCACATGGGCTTCGCGCTGGCAGCGCTCGGTATGGCCCTGGGCCTGGTGTCGTTCCTGCTCGGCACCCGCCACTTCAGCCCGCAGTCCAGCGTCGTGCCGACCCCGCTTCAGGCGGAGGAGCGCACCGCGTGGCTGCGCAAGGGCCTGATCTGGGCCGCCGTCGCCGCGGTCTTCTACGGCGTGGTCGGCTTCACCGGTCACTTCACCCTGAACTGGGCGCTCGTCCCGCTGGCCCTGCTCGGCCTGGTCATTCCGATCACGGTCCTGGCGCGCATCAAGCGCGACAAGGAGCTGACCGACACCGAGCAGACCAAGGTCAGCGGCTACATCTGGTTCTTCGTGGCCGCCGCGGTGTTCTGGATGATCTTCGACCAGGCGGGCTCGACGATGTCCGTCTTCGCGGAGAAGAAGACGAACGGCGAGGTCTTCGGGCTGAGCTTCCCCTCCTCGTGGTTCCAGTCCGTGAACCCGCTGTGGGTCATGGCCCTCGCCCCGGTGTTCGCCTGGCTGTGGCTGCGGCTGGCGCGCCGCGACCGCGAGCCGAGCACCACGGTGAAGTTCTCGATGGCGATGCTCTTCATCGGCGCCTCGTTCGCCGTCTTCATCGTGCCGATGATGATGGCCTCGGACGGTTCGAAGGTCAGCCCGATGTGGCTGCTCTCCATCTACATGATCCAGACCATCGGCGAGCTGTGCCTGTCCCCGGTCGGCCTGTCGGTGACCACCAAGATGGCGCCGCAGAAGTACGCGAGCCAGATGCTGGGCGTGTGGTTCCTGGCCGTCACCGCGGGCGACTGCATCGTCACCCTGCTGTCCACCGGCGGCGCGGACCTGAGCGGTATCCCGGTGCTGGCCGTCGAGGCCGCCATGGCGGTGCTGGCCGGTCTGGCGATCTACCTGAGCCGCAAGAAGATCATTGCGCTCATGGGCGACGTCCGCTGACGCGACCCGCAACCATGGAAGGGCCCGGTACGCAGCTGCGTACCGGGCCCTTCCGGTGTCCTACCGGCCCAGCCGCCGCCACGGGGTGAAGGCGAAGACCGCCGCGCCGAGCAGGATGACCGTGCCGGCGACCAGGCCGAGCGCGGTCAGCGCGCCGTGATCGCTCGCTCCGGTCTCGGCGAGGCCGCCGCCGCTCCCGCTCCCGCCCGAGACGCTGGCCGGTCCCGCCGCGCTGCCGCCGGAGGCCGCCGCGCCGCCCGACGAGCCGCCGGAGGTGCCGCCCGGCTGCGCCGCGGTGTCCAGCGTGAGCGAGACGCCCGGGTCCTTCTCCGGGGTGCAGGTCGTGGTCGTGCCCAGGGCGTTGACGGTGAGGACGCCCGGGGTCAGCGTGGCCTTGCCGGTGGCACCCGGCTTGTAGGTGCCCTTCAGGTCGGGGACCTCGATCGGGTCGCCGGACTTGATGGGCTCGGGGTTCGTCGGCCCCTCGACCTTCACCGAACCCTTGTCCGCGCCGCCCACCTTGACGTCCATCGACGGTTTGACCGAGTCCTTGGGGATGTCGGCCGGGCTGTCCATGACGGACTTCTTGAACTGCACCGTCAGGTCGTAACCGCCGCCCTTCTTCACGGCGTTGATCTGCACCGGCGAGGTCGCCTTCTTGTCCCCGATGGGCGTCTTGCAGGCGTAGGGGACCTTCACCTCCGTGCCCTTGTACGCGGTGCCGTCGGGGTCGCCGCCGGAACCGCCGGTCGAGCCGCCGGTCGCACCGCCGGAGCCGCCCGTACCGCCCGAGGTGCCGGCGCTGGTGCCGCCGTCGGTGCCGCCCCCGGTGGTGCCGCCGTTCGCGGTTCCCCCGGTCGAGCCGCCGGTGGTGCTGCCGCCGTCGGTGCCGCCGTTGGTGCCGCCGTTGGTGCCGCCCCCGGAGGACGTACCGCCGGAATCGCCTCCGCCGTCGGTCACCTTCACCGTGACCGCGGGCTTCACCGCCTCCTTGGCCGAGCACTTGGTGTCGGTGGAGATCGGCTTGTTGACGTTGATGTTGTAGAAGCCGGGCGTGAGGGTGATCTCACCGGGCTTCGTCAGCTTCAGCTTGCCCGTCATGTCGGACAGCTTCATCGCGCCGCCCTTGGGGATCGGCGGATTCTCCCGCGGCCCCTGCATCGGCAGCTCGCCGCTCTGCGCCCCGGCCACCGTGATCGTGCCGGTGGGCTGGACGGTGTTCTCCCCCAGGTCGAGGATGTCGGGGTTCTTCGACGCGGCCTCGACGGTCTTCCAGACCACCTCGATCTCGTCGCCGACCTTCGCCGTCGCGGGTGCGCTGACGGCCACCTTCGTGGTGCCCTGGATCGGCGGCAGCCCCGATATCGGCGGCGGCAGACACTCCGTCTTGTACGACACCTCCGCCGCCTGGGCGGTACCGGCCGCGGCCATGACGCCCGCACCCGCGAGCACCAGCGCGGCCGCCGAGGCCACCGCGGCTCTCCTCCGTTGCCTCATCACGCAGAACCTTTCGACGTCGGTCGTTCGGTTGATGTGGTGGTGGACGGTGCGGTGTCCGGGGTGAACCACGGCAGGGCGGCGGCCTCGCCGTCCTGTGCGGCAGCACTTCTGACGGTGGTGCGGGCCCTGCGGCCGGCCGCGGTACGCGCCCGGCGGCGACCGGTGGCGCGGGCCGTACGGCGCGGGCGTACCCGGTCCACGATCGCCATCCCGACGCGGAACACCGCCGTCGGGACCACGACGCACAGCAGCACCCAGAAGAGCGTCACGCCCCAGGGCCTGCCGACCCCCCAGGGCTGCTCGACCAGGACCTTGCCGCCGTACTTGAGCGAGACCAGGTAGTCACCGTGCGCGCCGGCCGCCAGCTCGACCGGCAGTGTGACCTCGGCCTTCTTCCCGGCGGGTACGGTCCCCCGCCACTGCTGCTCCTCCCACTGGGGGGCGAAGACCCCGTGCGAGGTGCCGACTTCGAAGACCGGGTCCTTGGCCGGCGCCGAGCCGAGGTTGCCGACCGTGACGGTCAACTCGCGCTGCGGCGGGGCGCCGAACCAGGTCAGCAGGCCGCTGCTGCCCGACAGCCGCGGCTGGGCGAGCACCGCCAGGCGGCCGCCGGTGCGCTCCTCGGGCAGCGGTGCGACGGGGTGGCCCGCCACTTTGAACGCGGCGTCCGCGGCGGCCGCCGCACCCGTCACCGTCGCCACATGCACCACACAGGGGCAGGGCTTGGGCGGCTCGGCGACCGGGAGGCTCTTGCGGAAGGCGCCACGTGCGTCCGTTCTGACGGCCCGTCCGTCCCCGTTGGCACAGGAGTTGGTGCCGCCGATCATGTTCTGTCCGCAGATCAGCAGCGTGAGCAGCACCTTGGGCCGCCAGCCGCGGCCGGTCACGGTGAGGGCGCCGCCCTTGCCGGCCTCCTTCGCGGAGAGCCGGACGGTGGGCTCGCCGTCGGCCCGGGCGCGCGCGCCGGCCGCGGTGTCCGGCCACACGGCCAGTGCCAGGGCCGCGCACAGGGCCAGTGCGGCCGCCGTCCGCCTCGGCCCCCGGGGCCGCCGGCCCCTGCCCGTCCTCCGCCACGTCCCGGCGCCGGCTGCCGCGCCGGCCGTCGACCTGCCCTGCTCCCCGTTCACGATCGCGCTCCTGATCCCGTGTTCGCCAGTCGACCTGCCGCGTCGGCCACTTCGCCGCCGGCCGGCCGCTCACCGACGGCCGCGTCCCGCTCGCCCGGCGGCCGGTTCCGGCCCTGCACGCGGCGCCACCGGACCGCCACCGCACTGCCCGCCCCCGCGGCCACGACGAGCGCCGCCCCCGCGCCGGCACCCGGTGGGAAGGCCGTGTACGAAGCCGTGGCGGACCCGTGCGCACCGCCCTCGGCCGTCACCGCGAGCCGCACGTCCACCGCGTCCAGCGCGGGCGGATCGGGCCACTCCTCCGTCAGATCGACGCTCCGGCCTGGCTTCAGGGTGAGCGGCAGGGTGCGGGCGGCGCGCCGCAGCACCGGTCCGGACAGCCCGTCGGCGCGCACCGCCAGCCGCGGGGTGAGCGAGGTGTTGCCGCGGTTGACCAGCGTGTACCGGATGACGGCCGCGCTCCCCCGGCCCCGCACCGCCACGTTCTCGACGGTCAGCGCGGACAGTTCCGGTCCGGTCACCCGCAGATGCACCGGTACGGTGACCCGCCCGCCTCGCCCGCCCGCGCCCCCGCCGGTCGCGACGATCGCGCCGGCCAGGTCACCGGGGAGCGCGTCGCGCGGCACGGTCGCCGAGAACGGGACGCCCGCGCGGGTGTGCGCGGGGAGCTTCACCTCGCGCGCGGCGAGCGCGAGCCACGCTCCGGCGCCGGATCCGGAGCCGCGCAGCCGTACGGTGACGGCGTGGCCGGTGGGGTTGCTGAGGGCGAGCCGGTCGTTCATGACGGTGCCCGGCGCGCCCTCCAGATAGAAGTACGGGCGGTCCTGTGCGCTCGGCTCGGCGCCGTCACCGGGCGCGGGCGCCGCGGACCAGCGCGGGTCACCGGGCGCAGCGGACGGCTGCGCCCCGGCCGCGGCGGGGCACAGCAGCACGGCGGCGGCCGCGAGGATCACCCCGCTGACCGCGGTGCGCGGACGGAACGGCATCGGCGGCTCCTGGTGCTCGTACGCGGAGGGCGGGACTACCGGAGCGTCAGGCCCGTTGCCGGCGGCGGGTCAGCCAGAGCGCACCGGCCGCACCGGCCAGCAGCACCGTGCCGCCGAGGGTGCCCAGCGCGATCGCGGAGTCCGCGGGCCCGGTCTGCGGCAGCTGCCCGCCCGAGGAGCCGCCGGCGGTCGCCCCGCCGCTGCCGCCCGAGCCGCCGGAGCCCTTCACGTCGAGGCTCAGCGAGGGCTTCGGGTTGTTGCTGGGGGTGCAGGTGGTGGTGGTGCCCAGCGCCTTGATGGTGAGCGTGGCGGCCGTGAAGGTGACCTTGCCGCTGCCCTTGGGCGTGTACGTACCGCTCAAGTCGCTGATCTTGATGGGGGTGTTGGCCGGTATCGGCTGGTCGTTCGGTGGCCCGGCGACCGGCACCGTACCGCTCTCCGCGCCGCCCAGCTTGATCAGCGCGCTCGGCTTCATCGCGCCCTTGCCCAGCTCCACGGGGCTGGAGGAGACGCCCTTCTCGAAGGACATCACCAGCTTGTACGCTCCCCCGCTGGGGGTGCTCTTGATGTCGATGGGCGAGACCGCGCCCTTGTTCCCGATCGGCGTCTTGCACTGGTAGTCGACGTCGACGACCTCGGCGTGGGCGGCCGGCGCGGTGAGCATCACCGCGGCCCCCGCCGCCATCGCCATCGCGGCGGCGCGGCCGGCCGCCCGGCGCGGACGCCTGCCGTGCTGTTCGTAGAAGCGGGTCACCTTCCGTTCCCCTTCTCCCGGTGGGCGCACCGCCGGACGTTCTGACGGCACATCAGATTGGCCGCTCAAGGTACGCCGGGGACCTTGTCGAGGGAAGGCAATGCACAGCCCCGATCCGTACGGCCCTGGGACGGCGGGGAAATCCGGCCGCGGCGGCGACGGCCGCGGGCACTCCCGCTCCGCAGAGGGCACCGGAGGCACAGACGACGCGGCGCGGGCCCGCAGGCCCGCGCTCGGTTCACTCCGCTCGTTCCCGCCCGCCCGTCAGGACGGCGCGGCCAGCTCCGCCCAGACGGTCTTGCCGGCGCCGTCGGCGTTGCGCACCACGCCCCAGTCCAGGCACAGCCGCTGCACGATGAACATGCCGTGGCCACCGGGACGGCCCGGACGGTGCGGGCTGCGCGGCGCGGGCGATCCCGCACCGAGGTCGCTGACCTCCAGGCGCAGCACCTTGGCGGTGCAGCGCAGCCGCAGCTCCTCGGGCCCTTCGGCGTGCAGGCAGGCGTTGGTGACCAGCTCCGAGACGACCAGCAGCACATCCTCGGCGGCGGCGCGCTGATCGGCATTGGCGGCCGGCAGCCAGCCCCAGTCGTGCAGGGCCTGCCGGGCGAAGTCACGGCCTCGTGCCACGGCGCCTCGGGTGCCCGCCAGGCGCAGCCGGCGGATCTGGCCCGCCGGCGCGGCGGACGGAACGGCGGCGGAGGCACCGGCGCCGCCCGGCTCCGGGCCGAGATCGCCCGGCGGGTACGGCCGGGTGGTGCTCATCAGCGCTTCACCTCACCGATTCGCCTATTCACGGAGAACAGATAGCTGACTGGTTGCAACGGATTCAGATGTCTCCTGCCCGACCGGACCGTGAGAACACCCACTTGTTGGGTACGGAAGTTGTGACACGTACTACGCGCCCGGAACGCATCATTCCGGGCGCCGTATGCCACGTCAGTCGGCCAGAGCCGCATCGAGGGAGTCGTGCACCGTGAAAACCGCCTCCGCGCCGGTGATCTCGAAAACCCGGGCAACCACGGGCTGCATCTCCGCCAAGTGGACCCCGCCCCCTTCGGCCTCCGCTTTCAGGCGCGCACCGAGCAGCACGTTGAGGCCGGTGGAGTCCATGAACTCAAGGCGTGAGCAGTCCACCACCAGGCGTGCATGTCCGTCGTCCACGCAGCCTTCGAGTGACTCACGCAACAGCTCGGCGGTGTGGTGGTCAAGCTCACCCGCGACCGTCACGACCGCGCTGGCGCCGTGATGGCGGATCTCGACGTGAAGCCGACCCCGGCTCGCACTGCCGACCGTCCCGCGGTCCATGCGCGCGCACCCCTTTTGCTGTCTCGACGACGACTGATTGCTACGACTGCGCTCGTCGAACCCTACGCCTTCCTGACGCCCGCTGGTAGCCGAACAATCCGCATATTGCCCAATATACGGACAACACGCACTTGCCATCTTCAGGCAATCCCAGGTAGGCGTAGTAAGGACACATTCGAAACGGCCGGCTTTGGAGGCGCCGCACACCGCAGCATCACGGAGAGGCATCGGCAGCCATATGCCGAGAACGATGGAGGAGACCATGTCACCCCGGCTCGACGAATTGCGCACCGACGACAACCGGCAGCCCGCATCGTCGACACCCCCGTCCGACCCGACCGGGCACATCCCTTCCCAGTCGCACCCTGCCGAATCAGACCTGGCGGGAATGCCTGAGATCGACGGTCTGCCCGAGATCCCGCCGTTCGACGAGGTGGGCCCGGTGGACGCGAGGGCTCTGTCCAAAACCCTCTTCGAGCGACTCGAGACGCTTGAGGAAGGCACGCACGAATTCGCGTACGTCCGCAACACCCTGGTCGAGCTCAACCTGGCCCTGGTGAAGTTCGCGGCCTCCCGCTTCCGCTCCCGCAGCGAGCCCATGGAGGACATCGTCCAGGTCGGCACGATCGGCCTGATCAAGGCGATAGACCGATTCGAACTCAGCCGTGGCGTCGAGTTCCCGACGTTCGCGATGCCGACCATCGTCGGCGAGATCAAGCGCTTCTTCCGCGACACCAGCTGGTCGGTGCGCGTACCGAGGCGTCTGCAGGAACTGCGCCTGGACCTGGCCAAGGCGGGCGACGAACTGGCACAGAAGCTGGACCGCGCCCCCACGGTGCACGAACTCGCCGAACGCCTCGGCATCACCAACGACGAGGTCGTCGAGGGGATGGCCGCGAGCAACGCCTACACCGCGAGCTCGCTGGACGCCCAGCCCGAGGAGGACGACAGCGAAGGCGCCCTGGCGGACCGCATCGGCTACGAGGACCACGGCCTGGAGGGCATCGAGTACGTCGAGTCCCTCAAGCCGCTGATCGCCGAGCTCCCGCCGCGTGACCGCAAGATCCTCTCGCTGCGCTTCGTCGCCAATATGACGCAGTCCGAGATCGGCGAGGAGCTGGGCATCTCCCAGATGCACGTCTCCCGTCTGCTCTCCCGCACGCTCGTGCGGCTCCGCAAGGGCCTGATGGTCGAGGAGTGAGCAACCCGCGGTCCCTGCCGGCCCACTGAGGCCGGCAGTCGCCCGCGCGGAAGAGGGCCTGCCCCGAGGCTTACTGGGGGCGGGCCCTCCTTTGCTGTTCGGCCGGGTGAGGGCGCCGCACGCCGCCTTACGGCCTGACGCCGCCGCACCCTCGCGCGGGCCGCCGGGCGCCGGCCGTCCGGCGGCCCGCCGGACGGCTCGTCAGACCAGAACTCCCTTGTGCCACACGGCCGATACGAGCGGGACGCCCGGACGGTAGGCGAGGTGGACGTGCGAGGGGGCGTCCAGGAGGGCGAGGTCGGCGCGGGCACCGGGGGTGATCCGGCCGACGTCCGTACGACGCAGGGCGCGGGCGCCGCCCGCGGTGGCCGACCAGACCGCCTCGTCGGGTGTCATCCCCATGTCGCGGACGGCCAGCGCGATGCAGAAGGGCATCGAACTGGTGAAGGACGAGCCGGGGTTGCAGTCGGTGGACAGTGCGACGGTGGCGCCGGCGTCGAGCAGCGGGCGGGCGTCGGGCCACTGGGCGCGGGTGGAGAACTCGGCGCCCGGCAGGAGGGTGGCGACGGTGTCGGACTGGGCCAGGGCGTCGATGTCGGCGTCGCTCAGGTGGGTGCAGTGGTCGGCGGAGGCGGCGCCCAGTTCGACGGCGAGCTGGACGCCGGGGCCGTGGCCGAGCTGGTTGGCGTGCACCCGCGCCGCCAGGCCCCTGGCCTGACCCGCGGTCAGGACGGCGCGGGCCTGGTCGCCGTCGAAGGCGCCCTTCTCGCAGAAGACGTCGATCCAGCGGGCGTGCGGGGCGCAGGCGTCCAGCATCGGGCCGGTGACGAGGTCGACGTAGCCGGCCGGGTCGTCGGCGTAGTCCGGGGAGACGATGTGGGCGCCGAGGAAGGTGACCTCGTCGGTGTGCTCGGCGGCGATGCGCAGCGCGCGGGCCTCGTCCTCGACGGTGAGCCCGTAACCGGACTTGGTCTCCTGGGTGGTGGTGCCCTGGCGGAGCGCCTCGGACAGGTAGCGGGCGACGTTGGCGTGCAGGGCCTCGTCGGTGGCGGCGCGGGTGGCCGCCACGGTCGTGCGGATGCCGCCGGCGGAGTACGGGCGCCCGGACATCCGGGCGTTGAACTCCGCGGTGCGGTCGCCGGCGAAGACCAGGTGCGAGTGGGAGTCCACGAAGCCGGGGATGCCGGCCCGGCCGCCGGCGTCGACGGCGTTGTCGGTGGCGGGTGCTTTGCTGGAGGCACCGACCCAGGCGATGCGGTCGCCGTCGATGACGACCGCGGCGTCCTGGATCAGACCGAGGGGGCCTTCACCGAGGGAGGGGTCGTTGGTGACGAGCTGGGCGATGTGGGTGATGGCGGTGGTCGGCGCGGAGGTCGTCGTCATCGCGGGGGTGTTCTCCTTCAGCCGCGTACGGCGGCGATGGACTCTGCGAGTGCTGTGGGCACGTCGGGGACAAGAGTGTGCACACCGTCCCGGACGATCTGCCGCCCGCCGACGATGGTGTGTCGCACATCCGCCGCGGAGGCGGCGAATACGGCCGTCTCGGCGGCCAGTCGGGGCAGTGGTCCGGCGGTGCGTACGGAGTCCAGCGCGATCGTGGTGAGATCGGCGCGCGCGCCGGCCTCGATGCGGCCGGCGTCGTCCCAGCCCAGGGCGGCGTGGCCGTCGGCGGTGGCGGCGCGCAGCAGGGCGGCGGCCGTCCAGTGTCCGCGGGTGCGGGTGCGCAGCCGCTCGTCGAGCTCCATGGCACGGGCCTCTTCGAGCAGGTCGATGACGGCGTGGCTGTCGCTGCCGAGCGACAGCGGGCTGCCGCGGCCCTGGAGCCGGGTGGCCGGGCCGATGCCGTCGGCCAGATCGCGTTCGGTGGTGGGGCACATGCACACACCGGTGGTGGAGTCGCCGAGCAGCCCGATGTCCTCGCCGGTGAGGTGGGTGGCGTGCACGGCGGTGGTGCGGCGGCCCAGCGCGCCGTGGTCGGACAGCAGCTGGGTGGGGGTGCGGCCGTGGGCCTCCAGGCAGGCGTCGTTCTCGGCGGTCTGCTCGGAGAGGTGGACGTGCAGGGGGGCCTGCCGCTCGCGGGCCCAGTCCGCGACGGTGCCCAACTGCTCGGCGGGGACGGCGCGTACGGAGTGGATGGCGGCGCCGATGCGGGCGTGCTCGCGGCCGTCCTTGAGGGCGTCGGCGCGCTGCGCCCACTGCTCGGCGGTGCCGTCGGAGAAGCGCAGCTGGTGCCGGTTGGGCGCGGCGCCGAAGCCGGCCGAGAGGTAGGCGGTGTCGAGCAGGGTGATGCGGATACCGGCGTCGGCCGCGGCCGCGATCAGCGCCTCGCCCATCGCGTTGGGGTCGTTGTAGCGGGTGCCGCCGGGCGCGTGGTGGAGGTAGTGGAACTCGCCGACGCAGGCGATGCCGGCCAGCGCCATCTCGGCGTAGACGGCGCGGGCGAGGGCGTAATAGGTGTCGGGGGTGAGCCGGTCGGCGACGCCGTACATCACCTCCCGCCAGGTCCAGAACGTCCCGCTGCCGACCTGGACGGTGCCGCGCAGCGCACGGTGGAAGGCGTGCGAGTGGGCGTTGGCGAGGCCGGGGATCGTCAGGCCGCGCAGGGCGACGGCGCCGGGCGGCGGGGCGTCGGCCCCCTCGCGCACGGCCGTGATCCGCCCGTCGGCGACGTCCACGGCCACACCCGGCTCGACGTGCGTGCCGAGCCAGGCGTGTTCGAGCCAGTACGTCGTGGGTGTTGCCTGCGTCGGTGCTGCCTGCGGCGTCAGTGGCATGCCAGCCCCTCCAGTACGTCGGCGAGTGCGGTGACCCCGGCGACGCAGTCGTCCTCCTCCGCCGCTTCGGCCGGGGAGTGCGAGACGCCGGTGGGGTTGCGGACGAACAGCATGGCCGTGGGGACGGTGCCGGACAAAATGCCGGCGTCGTGCCCGGCGCCGGTGCCCAGGACGGGCACGGTGCGCCCCTGCGTCTTGCCGAGGATCGCGCTCAGCTCGTCCCGCAGGGCGTGCTGGAACTCCACGACGGGGGTGAAGGATTCGCGGACGACGGTCAGGTCCACGCCGTCGCGTGCGGCGCGCTCGGCGGCCGCCTGCTCGATGCCGTGGATCACGGTGTCCAAAGTGTCCTGGTCGGGGGCGCGGGAGTCCAGCCAGCCGCGGACGAGCGAGGGGATGGCGTTGACGCCGTTCGGCTCCACGCTGATCTTCCCGAAGGTGGCCAGGGCACCGGCCAGCCGGGCCTGTTCTCGGGCGGCGAGCACGGTCGCGGCGTAGCTGAGCATCGGGTCGCGGCGGTCGTCGAGGCGGGTGGTCCCGGCGTGGTTGGCCTCGCCGTGGAAGTCGAACCGCCAGCGGCCGTGCGGCCAGATGGCGGAGGCGATGCCGACCGGGTCGCCCGACAGGTCCAGCGCGCGGCCCTGCTCGACGTGGAGTTCGACGAACGCGCCGATCCTGGCGAGCCGTTCGGGGTCCGGGCCGATCGCGTCGGGGTCGTATCCGGCGCGCTCCATGGCCTGCGGGAGGGTGGTGCCGTCCCCGTCGCGCAGCTGGTGCGCGGCCTCGGCGGTCAGCGCACCGGCGGCGAGCCGGGAGCCGACGCAGGCCAGACCGAAGCGGGCGCCTTCCTCGTCGCCGAAGTTGACGATCGCCAGCGGCCTGCCCGGCTCCGCTCCCCTGCTGCGCAGCTCGTCGAGCGCGGCGAAGGAGGAGACCACGCCGAGGGGGCCGTCGAAGGCACCGCCGTCCGGTACGGAGTCCAGGTGGGAGCCGGTGACGACGGCGTCGCCGGGGGCCACGTCCTGGTAGCCGGTGGCACCGAGCCAGGCCCACTGGTTGCCGTTGCGGTCCAGCTCGTAGGCGAGTCCGCGGGCCTCGGCCTGGGCCCGGAACCACGCCCGGCAGTCGGCGTCGGCGCCGGTCCAGGCGTAGCGGCGGTACCCCCCGGAGGAGGGGTTGTGGGGGGCGGGGCGGGCGCAACACAAACCACAGAAGGCGAATGAGGGGACGGGGACCCCGCGGCCCCGCGCCGCGGAGGGGAAGG
>NZ_JBHYJC010000017.1:62907-96257 GCF_042749045.1 Streptomyces sp. NPDC059008
CGCGCGGGGGCTCCATGTGCCTCCCGGCGCCGGTGTTTGGGGCCGCCCGGGCTGGGGGTCACTCCTCCCCGCTGGTGGGGGGGCGGCGGCGGCCCCCCCGGGGGGCGGTGGGGCGCCCCCCCCCCCCCAACTCCTGCCACATCTCGTGGAACGAGGCGGTCACGCGCCCTCGCCTTCGCCCTCGCGCATCGGGATGCGGACGCCGCGCTCGGCGGCCACCTCGTCGGCGCGCTCGTAGCCCGCGTCGACATGCCGGATGACGCCCATGCCCGGGTCGTTGGTCAGCACCCGGCGGATCTTCTCGCCGGCCAGCGCCGTGCCGTCGGCGACGGTGACCTGTCCGGCATGGATGGAGCGGCCCATGCCGACGCCGCCACCGTGGTGCAGCGAGACCCAGGAGGCGCCGGAGGCGACGTTGACCATGGCGTTGAGCAGCGGCCAGTCGGCGATCGCGTCCGAGCCGTCCTTCATGGCCTCGGTCTCGCGGTACGGCGAGGCGACGGAGCCGCAGTCGAGGTGGTCCCGGCCGATGGCCAGCGGCGCCCGCAGCGTGCCGTCGGCGACCATCTCGTTGAACCGCTCGCCGGCCTTGTCCCGCTCGCCGTAGCCGAGCCAGCAGATCCGTGCGGGCAGGCCCTGGAAGTGGACCCGTTCCCCGGCCATCTTGATCCACCGGGCCAGCGACTCGTTCTCCGGGAACAGGTCGAGGATCGCCTTGTCGGTGGCCGCGATGTCCCGCGCGTCGCCGGACAGCGCCGCCCAGCGGAACGGCCCCTTGCCCTCGGCGAACAGCGGCCGGATGTAGGCGGGCACGAAGCCGGGGAAGGCGAAGGCCCGCTGGTAGCCCGCGAGTTGGGCCTCGCCGCGGATGGAGTTGCCGTAGTCGAAGACCTCGGCGCCGGCGTCCATGAAGCCGACCATCGCCTCGACGTGCCTGGCCATGGACTCGCGGGCGCGGGTGGTGAAGCCGGCCGGGTCCTTGGCCGCGTAGTCGGCCATGTCGGCGAAGTCGACGCCGACCGGCAGGTAGGACAGCGGGTCGTGGGCGCTGGTCTGGTCGGTGACGATGTCGATCGGCGCGCCCTCGGCGAGCATCTGCGGCAGCAGGTCCGCGGCGTTGCCGAGCAGTCCGATGGACAGCGGCCTGCGCTGGTCGCGGGCCTCGACGGCGAGCTGGAGCGCGTGCTGGAGGTTGTCCGCCCGCACGTCCAGGTAGCGGTGCTCGATCCGGCGCTCGATGGCGCGCGGGTCGCAGTCGATGCACAGGGCGACGCCGTCGTTCATCGTGACGGCGAGCGGCTGGGCGCCACCCATGCCGCCGAGCCCGGCGGTGAGCGTGATCGTCCCGGCCAGCGTGCCGCCGAACTTCTTCGCCGCGACGGCGGCGAACGTCTCGTACGTCCCCTGCAGGATGCCCTGCGTCCCGATGTAGATCCAGGAGCCGGCCGTCATCTGCCCGTACATGGTCAGGCCGAGGGCCTCCAGGCGGCGGAACTCCTCCCAGTTGGCCCAGTCGCCCACGAGGTTGGAGTTAGCGATCAGGACGCGTGGCGCCCATTCGTGGGTCTGCATCACGCCGACCGGCCTGCCGGACTGGACGAGCATCGTCTCGTCCTGCTTGAGCGTGGTGAGGGTGCGCACCATCGCGTCGAAGGAGCGCCAGTCACGGGCGGCCTTGCCCGTGCCGCCGTAGACGACGAGCTGGTCCGGGTGTTCGGCCACCTCCGGATCGAGGTTGTTCTGCAGCATGCGCAGCGCGGCTTCCTGCTGCCATCCCCGAGCACTCAGCTCCGTACCGCGCGGTGCCCGCACGGGTCGCGGTCCCGACATGGGCCGTGCCTCCCTGACATCGAATGGATTGAGCTATTCACATAGTGGCCCTGCTGAATAGCGCTAGTCAACAGGGCACGGCGAACCTCCCGCCGGGAGCGTCGCGAACCGGCCGGCACCCCGCGAAGACCCCTCGACCCGGCGGGGCCCGGTGCCGAAGATTCGACTTGCCCGCCGGGAAAGTCTGCGATAACTTTCCTACTAGGCAAGTAAACGGTCCAGGGCCTGTCCGATCAGTCAGGGCCTGGTGACGGGGGACCGTCCGGCGACGGTCCGGACCGCCTTGGGGAGGCGATGGCCATGAGCACACAGATCGATGCGGAACGGGCCTGGCAGGATCTGCAGCGCATCCGGGTACCGCAGGAGCGGGTGTACGACGAGGTCGAAAGAAGCGCGCAGGGCGACGCCAGATCGACGTACACCATCGCCGCGATCATGTGGATCTTCATCGCGAGCTGGGAGCTCGAACTCCCCACCTGGGCCTTCTGGCTGGTGCTCGCCGCGTACGTCGCCCTGGTCAGCAGC
Organism: Streptomyces sp. NPDC059008; assembly: GCF_042749045.1. Lineage (NCBI taxonomy): Bacteria > Bacillati > Actinomycetota > Actinomycetes > Kitasatosporales > Streptomycetaceae > Streptomyces > Streptomyces sp. NPDC059008. The sequence goes on from NZ_JBHYJC010000017.1 coordinate 65,263, forward strand.
CTCGGCGTGCTCCACAACCGCCGCAGCAGGCTGCAGCTGCACCGCTCGCGCTACAGCTGGCGCTCGCTCGCCACCTTCCTCGCGGGCGGGGCGGTGACCCTCACGACGATCCTGCTGTCGGGCTATGTCGCCGACTCGCTGGCGCTGCCGCTCGGCAACGTCATCCAGGCCACCGTCTCGGCCGCCGCGTTCGTACTGCTCGTCGGACCGGCCAACCGCTGGGCGGCCGGCGCGCTGCGCGACCGCGGTGCGAGAGCCGCCCGTGAGGAGGTGGTCCGATGAGCACCCCGAGCGGCTTCGACGAACTGATCCACCCCTCCACCCGGCTGTCGGTGGTCGCGCTGCTCGCCGCCACGGAATGGGCCGACTTCCCCTTCATCCGCGACAGCCTCTCGCTCAGCGACTCCGCGCTCTCCAAGCAGCTGCACACGCTGGAAGAGGCCGGATACCTGGAGATCCGCAAGGAGGGCGGCGGCCGCAAACGCCGCACCAAGGTGCGGCTGACGAGCCGCGGCCGCAGCGCCTTCGAGGGCCATGTGGCCGCGCTGCGCGCGATCGTCGAGGGCGCGGGGCCCACGACGACACCCACACCCTCGACACCATCCGCCGCGGGCGAGACCTCAAGCCCCCGGCACGCGCAGCACCACGTGGAGGCGGGCCGATGACGACGACCGAGCACCTGCAGGCAGGACCGGCACCGAGCGCTCCGCCGCCGGCCGCCCCACCCGTCATCCAGGTCAGCGACCTGAGGATGGCGTACGGCGGCAAGGACGTGCTGCACGGCGTCGATCTGGAGATCCACCGCGGCGAGATCTTCGCGCTGCTCGGCCCCAACGGCGCCGGCAAGACCACCACCGTCGAGATCCTGGAGGGCTTCCGGCAGCGCTCCGGTGGGCAGGTCCGCGTGCTGGGCACGGACCCGGCGCGCGGCGACGACGCCTGGCGGGGCCGGATCGGCCTCGTCCTGCAGTCCTGGCGCGACCACCGCCGCTGGCAGGTCGCCGAGCTGCTGACGCACTTCGCCTCGTACTACCCGCACCCCCGCGACCCGGCCGAACTGCTGGCCCTGGTGGGCCTCACGGAACAGGCCGGTCAGCAGGTCGACCGGCTGTCCGGCGGCCAGCGCCGCCGGCTGGACGTGGCGCTGGCGGTCGTCGGCCGTCCCGAACTCCTCTTCCTGGACGAGCCGACCACCGGCTTCGACCCGGAGGCGCGTCGCGACTTCCACGACCTGGTGGAACGGCTCGCCCGCGACGAGGGCGTCACGATCCTGCTCACCACCCACGATCTGGCGGAGGCCGAGCGGCTGGCCGACCGGATAGCCATGCTGGTCAACGGCCGGATCCGGGCCTGCGGCACCCCGCCGGAGCTGGCCCGGCGGGCCGCCGCACAGGCCGAGGTCCGCTGGACCGCGCCCGACGGCACGGCCCGCCGCGAGCGCACCGAGGACCCGTCCCGGCTGGTGTGGGAGCTCCACCGCGACACCGGCGGACCGATCGCCGATCTGGAGGTCCGCCGCCCCACGCTGGAGGACACCTATCTGCACATGGTGCACCGCGACGACACGACCGACGCCGGCGCCGCGGACGGGACAGCGGGCGGGACGGCGGACGGGGAACTGCGGGCCGCATGAGCGGCTCCGCGATCGACAGGGGGAGAGAAGTGACAGCAGCACCGCGCACAGCCGCCACCATCGAGCCGGCGGGCAGCGCCGGCAGGACCACCACAGCCGGCACCGGCCCGTCCGCCACGAGCGACGGCCCAGGTGCCGGGACGCCCACCGGGGGAAGGCCCTCCCCCCGCCGCCGCTACTGGCGGGCCGGCCTCCTGCGCGGCGGGATCGAGCTGCGCCATCTCCTGCGCAACCCCAAGGAGATGACCGGCCATCTGGTCAACGTCGTCGTCGCGCTGGCGCTCGCCGGCTTCATCAGCGACGACGTGCCCGGTACGCGCGTCCCGATGGCGCATCTGGCGCTCGCCGGCTTCGCCGCGTATCTGCTGTTCCAGATCGGGCTGGTCCAACTCCCGCAGATCCTGGTCACCGAGCGGGAGGAGGGCGCCCTGCTGCGGCTGCGCGCCACACCCGGCGGCATACCGGCCTACCTCGTGGCCAAGTCATTGCTGGTGGTCGCCACGGCCCTCGGCACGCTGGTGGTCCTGCTGACGGCCGCCGCGCTGCTGGTGGACGGGCCGCTGCCGCACGGGGCCGGCGGCTGGCTGACGCTGCTGTGGGTCACCGCGCTGGGGCTGCTCGCCGTCGTACCGCTCGGCGCCGCCATAGGCGCCGTGCTGCCCAACCCGCGCGAGGCGCTCGCACTGATCATGCTGCCCGCGATGGGGCTGCTGGTCACCTCGGGCGCGATGTTCCCGATCACCTCGATGCCGGTGCTGGTCCAGAAGATCGCTTCGGTCTTCCCGCTCAAGTGGATGGCGCAGGGCCTGCGCTCGGCGCTCCTGCCGGACGCCGCACGCGCCGCGGAGCCGGCCGGCTCCTGGGAGCTGCCCACGGTCGCCCTCGTCCTGGCCGCCTGGGCGGTGCTGGGCTTCCTCCTCGCCGTACCGCTCCTGCGCCGTGCCGCCCGCCGCGAATCGGGCTCCCGCCTCAGCGAGCGCCACCGCAAGGCGAGCCTGAGCGGCGCCCGCCCCGCCTGACGGTGCGGCGCCCGCCGGCCGTGCACAGCGGGCGGTACGCGGCCGTGAGTGTGGCCGCGTGCCCCGCCGTAGGCCGGTATGTGATGGCGTGCGGGCCCGGCCGATGATGGACTTGGGGTATGAGCTTCACGGACCGAGACCATGCCGTAGCGGCAGCCGTTGCGCAGGGCCTGGTGGGGGTGGACGAGCCCGTGGCCGGGCTCCTGGACGTGGACGGGATTCGCCGGTCGGCGGCGGAACTCCGCGCCGCTTTCGCGGAGTTCACCGCACCCGGCACTCCGGTCCTGCACGCGTTCGCGGTGAAGGCCGCCTCGCTCGTGCCCGTGCTGCGGCTGCTGGCGCAGGAAGGGCTCGGCTGCGAGGTGGCCAGCCCCGGTGAGCTGGCGCTGGCCCGGGCCGCCGGGGTACCGGCCGCGCGCACGGTCCTGGACTCGCCCGCCAAGACCCCCGCCGAGCTGCGCGAGGCGCTGGCCCTGGGGATCGCCGTCAACGCCGACAACCCCGAGGAACTGGCCCGTATCGACGGGCTGATGGCCGCCGCACCGGGCACCGCCCCCGTCGGCCTGCGGGTCAATCCCCAGATCGGCGGCGGCAGCATCGGGGCGATGAGCACCGCCACCGACACCTCGAAGTTCGGGGTCGCGCTGCGCGACGAGGGGGCCCGCGACTGGGTCGTACGGGCCTTCCTCGCCCGCCCGTGGCTGACCCGGCTGCACGCCCACGTCGGCTCCCAGGGCATGCCGCTGGAGCTGATGGCGGCGGGCGTGCGGAGTCTGTACAAGCTCGCCGAGGAGATCAACGAGCGGGCCGGCCGGCGCCAGGTCGACACCCTCGACATCGGCGGCGGTCTGCCGGTCAACTTCTCCTCGGACACCACCACCCCGACCTACCGCGAGTACGTCGCACTGCTGCACTCGGCCGTCCCCGGGCTGCTGTCCGGCCGCTACGGCCTGGTCACCGAGTTCGGCCGCTCGCTGCTGGCCAAGCACGGCACGGTGCTCGCCCGCGTCGAGTACGCCAAGTCGGCCGGCGGCCGCCCCATCGCGGTCACCCACGCCGGCGCCCAGGTCGCCACCCGCACTGTCTTCGTGCCCGAGGCCTGGCCGCTCAGGGTCGCGGCGTACGACGCTGCGGGCCGCCCCAAGACGGGCGAGCCGGTCGCGCAGGACATCGCGGGGCCGTGCTGCTTCGCGGGCGATCTGGTCGCCGAGAACCGCCCGCTGCCCCTGCTGGAGTCCGGCGACCACGCCGCCCTCCTGGACACCGGCGCGTACTACTTCTCCACCCACTTCGCCTACAACTCCCTGCCCCGCCCGGGGATCTACGGCTATGCGGCCGCCCCCGGCGGCACCGTACGGTTCGCCACCATCCGCACCCCGCAGACGCTGGCGGAGCTCACGGCGGAGAGCGGCGGCGGGCACACGGAGGCGCTGCGCGACCTCGGGAGGCAGTAGGCGACAGCGGGAGAGCGAGCCGCCTGGAGCCGCCCTTCCTCAGCGGCCGGCCCGCGCCGCCCCGCCACGCGCGCCTGCCGCCCGCGCGCCCCCGGCTCGGGCGTCACCGGCCGCCGGCCCGGTCAGCACGTACCCGCCGACCTCCTTGCCCGCGGCGCCGCCCCGCCGGGCGGATTCCGTACGCACCCACAGCAGCACGTCGTGCTCCCGCTCCCAGTGGCCCAGCCACGCCGCCTTGGCCCACAGCCCGAGCGCCGCCCCGGCCATCAGCAGACCGCCGGCCGCCGGCAGGGCGAACGACGAGCCGACCGCCACCAGGAAGGCCAGCAGCACCCACCAGCGGTGCGCCCGCCGCCAGACCCCGATGGTGACCGAACGGTCCTGCAGGATGACGGCCTTCCCCGCGCGCGACGCCCCGCGCGCCAGCGCCGCATACCGCCCGCGGCGCACCGCGAACACCCCGAACGCCGCGATCACGAACAGCCCCGCCCCCGCCGTCAGCCCGATCGTCCGCCCGGTCGGCCCCGGCACCAGCGCGCCGATCCCCGCGGCCAGCAGCCCCGGCCACCACAGCCAGCCGGCGGGCGCCCGCACCACCACCGCGACCCGCGCCAGCGCATCCGCCCCGCGCCCCACGACAGACCTCCTCACCCAGAAGACCATCCGGCCGCCCCGCCGTGCCCGTACGCCGGCGAGCGCTCCTCGCGTCGTCCGTGCCCGTACGCCGGCACGCCCGGCGGCACACCGCTACCGGCGCCGGAGCGTAGCCGGCCCGGATGAGGATTCCCTGAGACGGAGCGCGGCCCGCGGCCCGGCGCCCGCCGCGGCTCTCACTCCACGAACAGCCCCCGCGCCGCCGCCTTCGCGTCGAACTCCTCCAGGCGGGCCTGGGCGTCCGGGAGGGCGTCGCACATCGACTCCAGCAGGACCCGGCCCAGGAGCATGGGGGCGCAGGCGGTGTCGAAGGCCAGGCCGGTGCCGACGGGCGCCGGCAGCATCAGGTCGGTGTGGTGGGCGACGGGGGCGAAGGCGCTGTCGGCGACGGTGACGACGCTCAGGCCGGCCTCGCGGGCGTAGGCGAGGGCGTCGAGGACCTCGCGGGGGTGGCGGGGCAGGGCGAAGCAGAGCAGGGCGCTCGCGCCGGCGCGTACGGCGGCGTCGATGCGGTCGGTGAGCATGGTGCCGCCCTCGTCCAGCAGACGGACGTCGGGGTGGACCTTGCGGGCGAAGTAGCTGAAGCCGGCGGCCTGGGCGGTGGCGGCGCGCAGACCGAGGACGGGCAGCGGGCGGGAGGCGGCGAACAGCCGGCCGGCCTCGATCACCGGCGACGGGTCGGCGAGGGCGGCGGCCAGCTGACGGAGGTTGTCGATCTCCGCCTCGACGGCCTGCTGGTACTCGTTGACGGAGCCGGTGCCGCCGGGCTTGCCGGTGGGGGCGACCTCGCGCAGATGGCGGCGGAGCGCCGGATAGCCGTCGAAGCCGAGGGCGACGGCGAAGCGGGTGACCGACGGCTGGCTGACGCCGGCCAGTTCGGCCAGTTCGACGCTGGAGAGGAAGGGCGCGTCGGCGGCCCGGCGCACCATGCAGTGGGCGATCCGGCGCTGGGTGGGTGTCAGCCGGTGGCCCTCGAAGAGCTTCTGGAGTCGGGCGGCGGTACCGGTGTCCGCGGCGGCGCCGGCCTCGCCGGGCCGTGCCTGCCCGGCGGGTGCTGCCCCGGTGGGCTCCCGCTCGGTCCTCGTGCCGGCCGGCCGGCTCCCGGCCACGCCGCCGGTGCCGCCGGCGTTGTCCCCGTCCCCGCTCATCGCCTCTTCTTCCCGGCCCGGTCGGGGGCCTTGTCCTGTGTCGACCGACTGTACGGAATTTCTTGCGCGCACCGGGCCGCGGTACGCGTCGGGATCCGGCCGTGGTCGACCACCGTCCCGGCGCGCCAAGGCCCGAAGGGGTACTCCCCCGCGCCCGGATCGGCACGCCCCGCCCGGGGCCGCGCCCGGGTGCCCCTCACACCTGTGCCAGGGCGTCCAGCAGTCCCGCCGCCACCGCCACGTCGTCCGTCAGCGGGCGGTCCTCCATCCGGGGGTCGAGGGCGTCCGCCGCGAGAGCGTAGGCCGTGGCCAGGGGCAGTGCGGGCTCGGGTTCGAGGGAGCGCATGCGCAAGGCGCGCAGGGCAGCCACCAGCTCACAGGCCAGGACCTGGCGGTAGTACGCGCACGCGCGCAGCGTCTGGCGGGCGCCCAGGGAGGCGAAGCTGGCCTGTTCCTCGACGCCGCGGGAGAGCACGGCGTGGCCGAGCGAGGCCGGATGGGAGACGGCGCGCATCTCGCCGAGGGCGGCGCCCGCCGCGTATTCGAGGATCATGACGCCGGAACTCGCCGGGGCGGCGTCGCCCAGGAAGGGCCGCAGCCGGGTGAAGTCCGGTTCGGAGAGCGCGGCGAGGCGGGCGGTGGACAGCCGGGCGGTCTGCAGGACGGCGAGCCGGAAGGTGTCCAGGGCGAGCGCGGCGTGCGCGGCGTAGAAGTTGCCGTGGTGGTAGGCGGCCTGGTCCTCGATGCTGATCAGCGGGTTCTCGGCGGCGGCGTTCACCTCGACGGTCAGCACCGCCTCCAGGGTGTCGGCGGCGTCCAGGGCGGGGCCGTGGATCTGCGGGATGCAGCGGAAGCCGTACGGGTCCTGGATGCGGCCGAGGGGCGCCGTGGGGCGGACCGGGATGCCGGACAGGGTGCGCATCCGGGCGGCGGCGGCCGCGGAGCCGGGGTGCGGGCGGGCGAGCACGACCGGCTCGGCGAAGGGCTCGTGGGAGCCGCCGACGGCCAGGAGGGAGAGCGCGGCGACGGGGAGCGCGGCGGCCAGCAGCCGGCGCATTTCGTCCAGGGCCAGCGCGGACTGGCCGAGGGTGAGGGCGTTGCTGCTGATCAGCGCGAGGGCGTCGTTGTTGTCCAGGGCGACGGGGGCCGGGGGCCCGGCTCCGGGCGCGCAGTGCCAGGGGTGTTCGCCGGCCAGCGCGAGGCCGGTCTGGGCGAGCGCGGCCAGGTCGCCGGTGCCGACCGCGCCGTGTTCGTTGACGACGGGGTGGGCGCCGGAGTCCAGCGCGGCCAGCAGCGCGGTGATGACGGCGGGGTTGAGGCCGGCGCCGCCCGCCAGCAGTTGGTTGGCGCGTACGGCGAGCATGGCGCGGACCTCGCGGGCGGGCAGCGGGTCGCCGATGGCGCCGGCGTGGCTGCGCAGCAGCCGGAGTCCGTGTGCGGCGTCGGCGGCGCCCACGTCCTGTGTGCGGTTGGCGCCGACACCGGTGCTGCGGCCGTAGACCCGTCCGGTCGCGGCGAGGCGGCGGGCGGTGTCCCAGGATTCCCCGGCGCGGGCGAGGGCCTTGGGGTCGGGCGGGGCGGGGCGCGCGGTGCGCTCCGCGAGGGCGGCGATATCGGCGGGGCGCAGACCGGTGCCGTCGAGTGCGATACGCGTCCCGGCTCGTCGGCCGTTGTCCAGCATGGGGGAAGGCAACGGACTCAACTCCTCTTGTAGCGGCGCGAGCGCGGGCCCGGCGCGGGGACCGGCGGGGCCCTATGAGCCCGTCGCGGCCGGTGTCCGGCTCCCTGCAGGCGGGCCGGCGTAGCGCGGCGGCAGCCCGAACAGCGGGAAGAGCCGCTCGGTGTCGAGGAAGGACTGCAGGGCGGTGACCCGCCCGCCCTCCGTCTCGATGACCTGGATCGCCCAGGGCGAGCCGTCCGCGCGGTACTGGCCGAACGCCGGCCGGCCGTTCGCCTCGACCGGCACCAGGTGCGAGCCCTCGCAGCCGCAGCCCGGGCCGAGCAGCCACTTCAGGATGTCCGCGCGGCCGCGCAGCCACAGCTCGTACGGCGGCATGGAGAGCGTGGAGTCCTCGTGCAGCAGGGCCGTCAGGGCGTCCATGTCGAAGCGTTCGAAGGCGTCGACGTAGCGCGTGAGCAGCGACTGCTGGGCGTCGTCCAGGGGGCGCGGGGTCGCGTCGGCGGTCTCACCGGTGGCGGCGAGGGTGGCCCGGGCCCGCTGCAGCGCGCTGTTGACCGAGGCGACCGAACTGCCCAGCAGCTCCGCGACCTCGGCCGCCGACCAGCTGAGCACCTCGCGCAGGATCAGCACCGCCCGCTGCCGGGGCGCCAGCCGCTGCAGCGCGGAGACGAACGCCAGCCGGATCGACTCCCGGGCGACGGCCGTTTCGGCCGGGTCCCCGGCGGACGCCAGGACCCGCTGGTCCGGAACCGGACCGATCCAGGTGGCCTCGGGCAGCCCCGTCCCGATCGGGGCGTCCACGCTCGACGGGGAGGAGAGGTCCATCGGCCGGGCCCGGCGCTGACTGCCCTTGAGCAGGTCCAGGCAGACGTTGGTGGCGATCCGGTAGAGCCAGGACCGCAGCGACGACCGCCCCTCGAACCGGTCGTGGCCGCGCCAGGCCCGCACCATGGTCTCCTGCACGGCGTCCTCGGCCTCGAAGGCCGAGCCGAGCATCCGGTAGCAGTACCCGGTCAGCTCGGTGCGGTGCGCCTCCAGGCGGTCCGCCAACTCCCCTTGCGGCGCCGCTCGTTCGCCTTGCGCACCGCCCGTCGGCGCCGCCGCCGATCCGCCCGCCGCCGTCGTGCCGCTCGCCGAGGACCGCTTCATCGAGGACCTGCCCATCCGCCCGCCGGCCGACCGCCGGCCACCGCGCCCCGACGGTACCGGAGCGCCCGGCACCAGTCTGCTCCCCCGGCATGCCCCTCGCGAGCCGTGGGCGCTCCGGACACGCCTAGACCGCGGCTTCCAGGTCACCGGCCTCGACCTCTCCCGCGAGATGGCCGCCGCCGACGCGGTCCCCGGCCTCGTCCAGGCCGATATGCGCGCCCTCCCGCTCGCCGCGTCCGCCGTCGACGCGGTCTGGTGCGTGGCCGCCCTGCCGCACGTCCCGCGGCCCGAAGCCCCCGTGGCGCTGGGCGAGTTCGCCCGCATCGTGCCTCCACACCCGTTGGAGCACCCACCGCGACGGGCTGATGCTGCACGCGCGACGGCGGTGAGGGCCCGCGGCGGCCCGTCGGCGGTTCAGCCCGGCTCGGCCACCCGCCGCGCCGAGCCCCGCTCGGACAGCCGCGGGGCGCACAGGATGCGCTTGCGGCGGACCCGTCGGCCCTCGATGGCGGCGACCGCGAGGCGGGCGGCCTCCTTGGCGATCTCGGTCAGGCCCCAGTCGACGGTGGTCAGGGGCGGGGTGAGGACCCGGGAGACGGGGTGGTCGTCGAAGCCGACGACGGACAGGTCGCGGCCGACGGTCAGGGCCGCCTCGGCGGCGGCCGCGTAGACGCCGTAGGCGATGGAGTCGGAGAAGCAGAACACGGCGGTGGGCGGGGCGGGGCGGGAGGCGTGCCGCCGGCGGCCGCCTGGGCTGTCGGCCAGCACCCGGCGGGCGACGGCGGTGGCCTCGCCCAGCTCCTGGGCGCAGGGCAGGACTTCGACCTCGATGCCGAGGCGGTCGGCGGCCTCGCGGACGTAGACGTCGGCGGGGCGGTCGGGGGTGGAGGGGCCGGTGGGGGTCAGCACCGTGACGCGGCGGTGGCCCAGGCCACGGAGGTAGTCCAGCACCGCGTCGATGCCGGCGCGGTTGTCGAAGAGCACCTCGCCCGCGGTGCGCGCCCGGCTCAGGGCGTCGCCGATGGAGACCACCGGCACCGCTTCGGCGATCTTCGACCAGCCTTCGGCGGAGGGGTCGACGGGCGAGACCAGCAGGCCGTCGACGCGCTGGTCGCGCAGCTGCTTGGCGAGGGCGAGCTCGCGTTCGGGGTCGCCGCCCGCGTCGAGGATGAGCGCATAGCGGTCACCGGCCAGCAGTTCGCGCCCTATGGCGGCCATCAGCTGCTGCTGCCACAGGTCCTGCAGGTCGCCGGCGAGCACGCCGACGGTGCTGGTGCGGCCGCTGGCGAGGGCCCGGGCGATCGGGTCCGCCTCGTAGCCGAGTTCGGCGGCGGCCTTGCGCACCCGCTCCTCGGTCTCCTTGGAGACGTGCTTGCCGCGCAGCGCGTAGGAGACGGCGGCGGTGGAGAGGCCGGTGGCCTCGGCCACCTCGCGGAGGGTGGTGCGCTTGTTGGGCCTGGCCATGTCCGGAAGCCTACCCAAGGAGGCGGCCGCGTCCCGCGCAGGAGGCGGCCCCGCGGGCTCGTGCGAGCTGGCCGGCCCCTTGACAGCGGAGCCGGTTAATCGCTTCACTTAATCGCATCAGTTAAGCGGTTAAGTGAAGCGGTTGAGGAGGTCGCCGCCGGTGCCCACCGACGTCCATCAGCACCTCTGGCCACCCGCGTTCCGCGCCCTGCTGCGGGCCCGCAGCGCGCCGCCGCGGCTGGACGGCTGGACCCTGCACCTGCCCGGTGAGCCGCCGTACGCCGTCGACCCCGCCGACCACGACATCGCGGCCCGCGCCGCCCTCGCCCGCGCCGACGGCCTCGACCTCGCCCTGGTGTCGCTCTCCAGCCCGCTCGGCATCGAGCACCTCCCGCCCGAGGAGGCCGCACCGCTGCTGGCCGCGTTCCACGACGGCGCGCTGGAGCTGCCCGCCCCCTTCGGCGTCTGGGCCTCGGCCTGCCTGTCCGCCCCCGAACCGGACACCGCCGCACTGCGCCGCGAGCTGACCCGCGGCTGCGCGGGGCTGCAGCTCCCGGCCACCGCGCTGCTCGACGCCGACGGCTGGGCCCGCTGCGCGCCGCTGCTGGACGTCACCGCCGAGCTGGGCAGACCGCTCTTCGTCCACCCCGGCGCCGCCCCGCCCGCAGGCGGCCCCGCACCGCCCTGGTGGCCCGCGCTCGTCCCGTACGTCCAGCAGATGCACGCCTCCTGGTTCGCCTTCCGCGCCTTCGGCCGGCCGCGCCACCCGGATCTGCGGGTCTGCTTCGCGGCGCTGGCGGGCCTGGCGCCGTTGCACGGCGAGCGGCTGGTGGCCCGCAGCGGCGGGCGGGACCGCGGCCGGGTGGACCACGACGCCTTCTACGAGACGTCCTCGTACGGGACCCGCGCGGTGGACGCACTCGTACGGGCCGTCGGCATCGACGTCGTCGTCAGCGGCAGCGACCGCCCCTATGCCGAGCCCGCCCTTCCCGACCTCGGCGCGGACGCCGCCGTCCACGCCCTGCGCACCGCCAACCCGGCCCGCCTGCTGGGCCCGACGGAAGGAACCCGCCCATGACGCCCACCGCCTCCCAGGCCGACGCCGCCCGTGAGGTCCCCGACGGCGAGCAGCCGTTCGCCGCACTGCCCGAGCGCAACCTCGACAAGCGCGAGCTGCGGTCCCTGGTCGACCGCCTCGCGGCCCGCCCGGACCTGTGGCGCGAACAGGTCGCGTTCTCCGACACCGAGCGGCACTACGCATCGCTGTACCGCGACGCGTTCGTCGACGTCTGGCTGCTGTGCTGGACCCGGCGGAACGACACCGGCTGGCACGACCACGACCTCTCCTCCGGGGCGGTCAGGGTCGTCCAGGGCGTGCTGACCGAGTCCAACCCCCGCATCGGCGGGGAGCATCTGGCCACCGCCGTCGGCGCGGGCGCCTCCTTCTGCTTCGGGCCGGAGCACATCCACCGCCTCACCGGCGCGACCGACGACGCGGTGTCGGTGCACGCCTACTCACCGCCGCTGTGGCGCCTGGGCCAGTACGACATCACCGAGGACGGACTGATGCGGCGGGTGTCGGTCTCGTACGCGGACGAGCTGCGGCCCCTGGACGGCCCGTCGGCCGCCGCCTGAGCGACGGCCGCCGGCGCGCGTCAACAGCCGTTCCGGCCCCGCCTATTGACCTTCCATTCACAGACGCCGATCCTGCATGAACTCATGCATGCGACAAGGTGAGGCGGCACTCATGGCAGGTGTGGTCGAACGGCGCTCGATCGATGTCGTCCCCGACGACGAACGGCACGGCAGCGCGGTCAGCCAGTTCACGCTCTGGCTGGGCGCCAACCTCCAGATCACCGCCGTCATCACCGGCGCGCTGGCCGTCGTCTTCGGGGCGAACGCCTTCTGGTCGCTGATCGGGCTGCTGCTCGGCAACCTCCTGGGCGGTGCGGTGATGGCGCTGCACTCGGCGCAGGGACCACGGCTCGGCCTGCCGCAGATGATCACCTCGCGGGCGCAGTTCGGCGTCCGCGGCGCGGTGGTTCCGCTCGCCCTGGTCATCGTGATGTACATCGGGTTCTTCGCCAGCGGCAGCGTGCTGGCCGGGCAGGCGGTCGGCGAGCTGACGCACCTGGGCGCCACGCCCGGGATCGTGCTCTTCGCCGCGGTCACCGCCGTCGCCGCGGCCGTCGGCTACCGCCTCATCCACACCCTGGGCAAGATCGCCGGCCTGGTCTGCGCACTGGCTTTCGTCTACCTCGGCGTCCGCCTGGCGCAGCACGCCGACCTCGGCGCGCTCCTGGCCGACCACCGCTTCGAGCTGCCGGTCTTCCTGCTCGCGGTCTCCCTCTCGGCCTCCTGGCAGCTGGCCTTCGGCCCCTACGTCGCGGACTACTCGCGCTACCTGCCGCGGCACACCTCGGCGCGCGCCACGTTCTGGTGGACGCTGTCCGGCTCGGTGCTCGGCTCGCAGTGGTCGATGACGTTCGGCGCGCTGGCGGCCGCCGCGGCGCCGGCCGCGTTCGTCGGCCACGAGGTCGGCTACGTCGTCGGCCTGGGCGGCACCGGACTGGTCGCCTCGTTCCTCTTCTTCGTCATCGCCCTCGGCAAGCTCACCATCAACGTCCTCAACACCTACGGCGGCTTCATGTCGCTGGCCACCAGCGTCAGCGGCTTCCGCGGGCAGCGGGTGCTGACGCCGCGCGGACGCTCCGCGTACATCGCCGGGATCATGGCGGCCGGCACCGCCGTCGCCCTGCTGGGCAAGGACTCCTTCCTGACGTCCTTCAAGGACTTCCTGCTCTTCCTGCTGACCTTCTTCACGCCCTGGTCGGCGATCAACCTCGTCGACTACTACCTGATCTCCAAGGAGCGCTACGACATCCCCGCGCTCAGCGACCCCACCGGCCGCTACGGGGCCTGGAACGTCCGGGCACTGTCCGTCTACGCCCTCGGCGTGCTCGTCCAACTCCCGTTCCTGGCCACGCACTTCTACACCGGCCCCCTGGTGGCCCGGCTCGGCGGCGCCGACGTCTCCTGGCTGGTCGGACTCGCCGTACCGGCCGTCGCGTACTGGCTGGCCGCCCGCCGCGACACCGCGCGCGTCCCGGACGCGGCAGCGGACCACGGGCGGAAGGCTCCGGCCGGATCGGGGGGTTAGCCCTACCGCGCCGCGTGCCCGAGGCCCGTAACCTCACCGGCATGGCGACACACGACCCCGATCTGCGCAAGGAACTCGACGCGACCCTCCAGACCCGCAAGGAGCTGGGGCCGGGGTACGAGTCGGAGCTGGTGGAGTCCTTCCTGGAGAAGCTGGACGAGAGCGTGGAGCGGCGGGTGCGGCGGCAGCTCGCCGAGCAGCAGCTGCATGTGGCGCGCGGCGCCCGGCCACCGCATGCCGCGCAGGGCCGGGACAGCGACTTCTGGGAGCGCTTCGGGGTCGCCGCCCTCTCGCTGGTGCTGGCCGTCCCGCTCTCCGCGATAGCCGTCAGCGGCGCGGAGCTGCCGGGCCTGCTGGTGTGCTGGGCCGGTATCGCCGCCGTCAACGCCGTGCACAGCGTGGGCGTCCGCCGGCTGCTGCGACGGCGCGACGAGCGCCGGGACGGGGAGTGGGACTGACCCTCAGGAGCGCTCCCGGCCGTCGTGGAAGGAGTGGTGGAGTGTGTACCGCTTGAAGGCCGGGCGGTCGCCGGCGGCCGCCTCATGCGCGGCGGCGTCGGTCCACTCGGTGACGACGATCGCGCGCGCGCCGTCCGCCGTCAGGTGGAGGTGTCCGGCGAGCAGGCCCGGTGCCGCCCTGACGATGTCCTCCGCCTCGCCCGCCGCCGTCGCGGTGACCACGAAGACACCGGGCCGGTGCTCCGCGTCGTGCACCACGCTGCGGTGGAGGCGGGTCCGGTTGAGCCCCGGCCGCTCGATACCGGGCACGAGCGCGTCCACGCGGCCGACCACCGCCGGGCGGCGGACGCGGGCCCACGCCAGGTGTTCCTCGTCGCTGGTCCACTGGGCGTAGTGGAGCAGGCCGGTGCCGTCCGTGGAGAGGAACACGTGCTGGGCGAGGAGCGCGGAGGGCGGCTCGGCGGCCGCCGCCCACTCGTCGATCATGGCGTCGACGGCCGCGCGCGCTCGCTCGGCGGTGCCCGTGAGCCACTCGCTGATCAGCGCCGTACCGGCGCGAGGGTGGACGAGATCCAGAAAGTGCGTCATGAGCGGCAACCCTCATACATCAACCGCACTTGAGGTCAAGCGGGGAAGTGTTGCGGGGACCGCCGCACCCCGGCCGGAGCCGGGGGCGGGACGACGGCGGTCCCCGCAAGGGACGCGCTCCGGGTCAGGGCCGGTCGTCGCATCCTGGTGGCGATCGTGGAGGTCCGGGAGCCGCTCCGGAGGTCCGTATCGCCGTGCACATCAATGTGCCTGACGAGTGTTAAGCCCGTGCTGCCAGCACATGACGCATACGTACACCTTGCGGCGTCGGCCCGTTTCCTGACGGCAACTTGACGCCGCGACGGCCGCGCGGGCCGCGGCGGCCGCCCCGAAGAGCGGCCGCCCCGACCGCCGCTACTTGCCGGCCTCGCGCGCCAGGTAGGCCAGCAGGTCCTGCCGGCTCACCACGCCCTTCGGCTTGCCCTCGACGAGGACGATCGCCGCATCCGCGCTTTCGAGGACCGCCATCAGGTCGGAGACCGACTCGCCGGAGCCGACCTGCGGCAGCGGCGGGCACATGTGCTTCTCCAACGGGTCGGTCAGCGAAGCCCGCTGGGTGAACAGGGCGTCCAGCAGCTCGCGCTCGACGACGGAGCCGACGACCTCGGCGGCCATGACATCGGGGTGCCCGGCGCCCGGCTTGACGATCGGCATCTGCGAGACGCCGTACTCGCGCAGCACCTCGATCGCCTCGCCGACGGTCTCCTCGGGGTGCATGTGCACCAGCGAGGGCAGCGCGCCCTCCTTGTGCTGGAGCACATCGCCGACCCGGGCCGCGGTGCCGCCCTCCTCCAGGAAGCCGTAGTCGGCCATCCACTCATCGTTGAAGATCTTGGACAGATAGCCCCGGCCGCTGTCCGGCAGCAGCACGACCACCACGTCGTCCGGACCGAGCTTCGAGGCGACCTCCAGCGCGGCCACCACGGCCATCCCGCAGGAGCCGCCGACCAGCAGGCCCTCCTCCTTGGCCAGGCGCCGGGTCATCTGGAAGGCGTCCTTGTCCGAGACCGCCACGATCTCGTCGGCGACCGTACGGTCGTAGGCGGTCGGCCAGAAGTCCTCGCCGACCCCCTCGATCAGGTACGGGCGCCCGGAGCCGCCGCTGTAGACCGAGCCCTCCGGGTCGGCGCCGACGACCCGGACCCGGCCCTCGCTGGCGTCCTTGAGATAGCGGCCGGTGCCGCTGATCGTGCCGCCGGTGCCCACACCCGCCACGAAGTGGGTGATCCGCCCGTCCGTCTGCTCCCACAGCTCCGGGCCGGTGGTCTCGTAGTGCGAGCGCGGGTTGTTCGGGTTGCTGTACTGGTCGGGCTTCCAGGCACCGGGCGTCTCGCGCACCAGGCGGTCCGAGACGTTGTAGTACGAGTCCGGGTGCTCGGGGTCGACTGCCGTGGGGCAGACCACCACCTCGGCGCCGTAGGCCCGCAGCACGTTGATCTTGTCCGTGGACACCTTGTCCGGGCAGACGAAGATGCACTTGTAGCCCTTTTGCTGGGCCACGATCGCCAGGCCCACGCCGGTGTTGCCGGAGGTCGGCTCGACGATGGTGCCGCCCGGCTGCAGCTCACCCGACTGCTCGGCGGCCTCGATCATCCGCACGGCGATCCGGTCCTTGACCGATCCTCCGGGATTGAAGTACTCGACCTTGGCCAGGACGGTGGCCTGGATGCCCTTGGTCACGCTGTTGAGCCGCACGAGCGGGGTGTTGCCGACGAGCTCAATCATCGAATCGTAAAACTGCACGGTGGTCTCCGCGGTCGGGGGCACGCTCTCCTGCGCCCGTCCCGCCAGCCTATTGCCCGGGTGGGTTGGCCGGCGGATGCGTTGCGTTCCGTACAGGAACGGGCAACACCCTGTTGTAGGAGTTCTTGACGGTTCAAGAGCGCGTCCGGCCCCGGCGCCGTGGCGCGCCCGCGCTGCACGGGGAGGAGCCCGGCCGATGCCGATGACGATGTCCAGGGCGAGGGTGGCCCGGCGGATCGCGACCGCCGCCGCATTCGGCGGGGGCGGGATCGGCCTGCTCGGCGTGGCCGCCGTCGGGGTGCTGCTGACCGAGGTGCGGCTGGCCCGCCGTACGGTCGGCGGCTCCAGCGACATCCCGCCCTGCGCCGACGGCCGCTACGGCGCCGCCTTCGGCCACCGCACCGACCGCCCGCCGCTGCGGCTCGGCTTCCTCGGCGACTCCACCGCCGCCGGCCAGGGCGTGCACCGCGCCTCCCAGACGCCGGGCGCGCTGCTCGCCTCGGGCCTGGCCGCCGTCGCCGAACTGCCCGTCGAATTCCACAACGTGGCGCTGCCCGGCGCGCAGTCGGACGATCTTCCGCGCCAGGTGGAGCTGATGCTGGCGGACGGCACCGAGGCCCCGGACGTCTGCGTCATCATGATCGGCGCCAACGACGTCACCCACCGGATGCCCCCCGCCCAGTCCGTACGCCACCTGTCCGAGGCGGTGCGCAGGCTCCACGCGGCGGGCTGCGAGGTGGTGGTGGGCACCTGCCCTGATCTGGGCACCATCGAGCCGGTCTACCAGCCGCTGCGCTGGGTGGCCCGGCGGCTCTCCCGGCAGCTCGCGGCCGCCCAGACCATCGGTGTGATCGAGAGCGGCGGGCGGACGGTCTCGCTGGGCGATCTGCTCGGGCCCGAGTTCGAGGCGCGTCCCCGGGAGCTGTTCGGGCCGGACAACTACCACCCGTCGGCGGAGGGCTACGCCACCGCCGCGATGGCGGTCCTGCCGACGCTGTGCGCCGCGCTGGGCCTGTGGCCGGAGGAGGAGCGGCCGGAGCCCGCCCGCGGCGAGGGTCTGCTGCCGGTCGAGCAGGCGGCCGCCGAGGCGGCTTCCGAGGGCGGTACGGAGGTCACCGCCTCCCGTGCGCCCTGGGCGCTGCTCAAGCACCGCAGGCGCCGCCAGCTGCCGGAGCCCGAGCCCACCGACCCCTCGTCGATCACGGGCTGACGCTCCCCGCGGCGGGCGTCGGGGGGGGAGCCGTACGGGAATACCCGGGGCTCCCTCCCCGTTGCCATAAGCGCTCGCTTAGAAAAGAGGTCCGCATCACAGCGCCCAGCCCGTGACCTCAGCAGTACGCACAGGTAACTTCCCTCACAGTCCAGCACTCTTCCCGCCCGTCGCCCGACCACCGCCCCTCGACGAAGCTCTCCCAGACTTCGTCCGGGGGGACCCCAGCGCGCCGGGCCTCTTCCTCTGGAGCCGTGTGATGCCCGAAGCCGTGATCGTCTCAGCCGCCCGCTCCCCGATCGGCCGTGCCTTCAAGGGCTCGCTCAAGGATCTGCGCCCGGACGACCTGACGGTGAAGATCATCGAGGCCGCCCTGGCCAAGGTCCCCGAGCTGGACCCCACCGACATCGACGACCTGATGCTCGGCTGCGGCCTCCCCGGTGGCGAGCAGGGCCACAACCTCGGCCGCATCGTGGCCGTCCAGATGGGGATGGACCACCTCCCGGGCTGCACCGTCACCCGTTACTGTTCCTCCTCGCTGCAGACGAGCCGGATGGCGCTGCACGCCATCAAGGCCGGCGAGGGCGACGTCTTCATCTCGGCCGGCGTCGAGACGGTCTCGCGCAGCGTCAAGGGCACCTCCGACGGCCTGCCCGACACCCACAACCCGCTCTTCGCCGACGCCGAGGCCCGTACCGCGGCGCGCGCCGAGCAGGAGGGCGCCGACTGGCACGACCCGCGCGAGGACGGCCTGGTCCCGGACGCGTACATCGCGATGGGCCAGACCGCGGAGAACCTCGCCCGCCTCAAGGGCATCACCCGCCAGGACATGGACGAGTTCGGCGTACGGTCCCAGAACCTCGCCGAGCAGGCGATCAAGAACGGCTTCTGGGAGCGGGAGATCACCCCGGTCACGCTGCCCGACGGCACGGTCGTCTCCAAGGACGACGGCCCGCGCGCCGGCGTCACCGTCGAGGGCGTCTCCGGCCTGAAGCCGGTGTTCCGCCCGGACGGCCTGGTGACCGCCGGCAACTGCTGCCCGCTCAACGACGGCGCCGCGGCGCTGGTCATCATGTCCGACACCAAGGCGCGGGAGCTGGGCCTGACCCCGCTGGCCCGGATCGTGTCCACCGGCGTCTCCGGCCTCTCCCCCGAGATCATGGGCTACGGCCCCGTGGAGGCCAGCAAGCAGGCCCTCCAGCGCGCCGGCCTGTCGATCTCCGACATCGACCTGGTCGAGATCAACGAGGCGTTCGCCGCCCAGGTGATCCCGTCCTACCGGGACTTGGGCATCGACCTGGACCGGCTGAACGTCAACGGCGGCGCGATCGCCGTCGGCCACCCCTTCGGCATGACCGGCGCCCGCATCACCACCACCCTCATCAACTCCCTCCAGTGGCACGACAAGCAGTTCGGCCTGGAGACGATGTGCGTGGGCGGCGGCCAGGGCATGGCGATGGTGATCGAGCGGCTGAGCTGAGCTGCAGCGGAGGGTAGGGGTCGGGCGCGAGGTACGAGTGCCCGGCACCTGCCCGGAGCGGAAGCGAAGCTCAGCGCGACCAGAAGGCAGGGGCGGCTGAGCTGAGCTGCAGCGGAGGGTAGGGGCGGCCGAGCTGACGCTCGGCCGCTCGCCTACGGGGGTGTGCGCGGACGAACGGACCAACTCCCGCCCCGCGCACACCCTTCGCTGCCGCACGGACACGGGCGGCGACACGGCGTGATCCGTGTCACGTGTTAACAAGATCGCGACCCAATCTCCCCCAGGATTGTGACCAACGCCCTGGGGGATCGGCGTTCTTGCAGGTCAGCATGGGGTGGCCGGGGCTCATGAGACCCACTGCCTCCAGCATTTCCGGACATAGTGCACCGGGTGCGGTCGCCGACCCCCGGCAGGCTGATGTAGGAAGTCGGAGAACATTCTGTTAACGGGAGTACGCCGGTGATCTCGTGGTCATCAGGAGTCGTCCCGTGAGCGAGCGCGTCAAGGGGGGCACCCCGGCCGAGGGCCGGGGGAAGTCCGTGTACCGAGGCGCGGCCCGTGCCGAGCGGGTCGCCGAGCGAAGTGGGGAGGACGCATGAGCGAGCGCCGCGGGCGAATCACCGAACGCTGCGCGTCTCGCGCATGCGGGACCGAGCGAAGAGAGGTTTCGGCATGAGCGTCACCACCCTCGTCCTGCTAGTGGCCGCGGCTGTCGCCGTGGCGCTGGGCGCCGCCGCCCTGCGCACCGCGCGTGCGCTGCGCGGCCAGATCGCCGAGCTGCACGCCGAGCTCGTCACCGCCCGGCAGGACGCCGTCGCCCGCGCCCAGGCCGCGGACGCGGCACCGGCCGCCACCGCGACCGTCCCGGCCGCCCGTACGACCCCGGCCGCCGAGACCCCGCTCGCGGACATACGCGCCGCGGTCGCCGACGCGCTGGCCGAGGAGCGGGAGCGCGAGCTGGCCGAGGCGCGCGCCTTCTGGGCCGCGCAGGAGGCCAGGGACGCCGCCGACGCCCCGTCGCTGCTGGGCGGTCTGCCCGGCCTCGGCGACGAGAGCCCGCTGGACGCCCGCGCCGATCAGCGCGAGCTGTCCGAGCGGCCGGAGTTCGACCGGCTCGACACCCACCCCTTCCTGCCCCGCCAGGCGGACTTCGCCGGTATCGAGCCGCTGCTGGGTCCGGACGCCCTGGAGTCCGTGGAGGCGCTCGAAGCCCTCGACGCTCCGGAGTTGGAGCCCGTCGAGGAGCCCGAGTCCGCCGAGCTGGCCGCCGCCCGCCGGCGCCACCCCTCGCACCCCGACTTCTCACCGCACCCGGTGCTCAGCGATCACGAGCGCACCGTCGCGCGCCTGGAGGAGCTGGCCCAGCAGGGCACCCCGGTCGCCGACGTCCGCCCCGGCCCGCTGGGCACCCTGGACGTCTATGTCTTCGCCGACGGCACCACGCTCTGCCTGACCCCCGGGCAGCGCGAGGCCGCCGAGCGCGTCGCGGGCGCGCTGCACTCCGGGCGCACGCCGGTGCTGCTGGGCGGCTCCGGGATCTCCGGCGCGTACGCGCTGACCTTCTCCTGGGGCGAGAGCCGCGAGGAGAGCGTCTACATCCTCGCCGACCGCGTCATCGCCTCGCTCTGACCGGGCGCGGCGGGCCCGCCGGGGCGCCTCCCGGGGCTGCTCCCAGGGGGAGACGCCGGCACGGACAGGCCCTGGCGGACACCCCCTAGCAGCGTTCCGCTCCCTAGCAGCGTTCCGCCACCGCCCGGACGCATCGCACGGCCTCCGCCAGCTCCTCGGCGGGGGCCACTTTCGCGTCAGAGTGCCCGGCGTCGCCGGCCGGGCGGGCGGCCGCGGCCCGCAACGCCTCGACCAGATCGTGTCCGGCCACCGCCAGCTGGTCGCCGGCCGCGAACATCCCGGCGTCCGGCAGCTCCCGCGGGGGCTCTTCGGGCCGCTCGATCAGCTGCGCACGGGTCGCCAACCGCCGTGCCAGCTCAAGCCCTTCGGCCGCCGCGCCGCGGCCGAGTCTGCTCTGCGGCAGCGATCTGAGGCGGTCGGCCAGGGCGTCCACGGCGGTCTGCAAAGGGGTCACGTCAAGCACGCCGTGAGCCTATGCGCCACTCCCGGGTGGTTGCCAACGGCAGAACGCTCAGGCACGGTGTGCTGAAGAACCAGCATCGACCGCGTCCGGAGGCGCCGATGTCTCAGCTCTTCTCCGAAGAGACCCACCGGAATCTGCTCTCCCGTATCCCGGACTGCACCGGCCGGGAAATCTCCGAATGGCTCCGCACCGTTGACGAAGGCCCTGCCTTCTTCCGTTTCGACGAAAAGGTCAGCTGGCTCCGTGGCGAGCACAACCTCGCGTACGGGCACGCCAAGGCGATCGTCCATGAACACGACCTCAGGCGCGCTGCGCGGAAGTTCTGACCCGCGATGGCAGGCCCTGGGCCTGTCCGGCTCGGGACACGCGACACACTCACGCACGACGAAGGCCGAAGGGCCCGCAGGCGTTCGCCTGCGGGCCCTTCGTGTGTCGTGCGCCGTGCCGGCCGACCGGGTCAGTCGCCCCGGAGGATCGAGATCAGCCGCAGCATCTCCATGTAGATCCACACCAGCGTCATGGTCAGGCCGAACGCCGCGAGCCAGGACTCCTCACGCGGGGCGCCGTAGGCGATGCCGTCCTCGACCTGCTTGAAGTCCAGGGCCAGGAACAGCGCGCCGAGGACCACGCCCACGATGCCGAAGACGATGCCCAGGCCGCCGCTGCGGAAGCCGAGGCCGTCACCGCCGCCGAACACCATGAACATCAGGTTGACCAGCGACAGCAGGACGAAGCCCATCGCCGCGATCATCACGAAGCGGGTGAAGCGGGCGGTGACCCGCACGATCCGCGTCTTGTAGGCGACCAGCATGGCGACGAACACCGCCATCGTGCCCAGCACCGCCTGCATGGGGGCGCCGTTCAGCTTCGGCACGTCGTTGATGAAGCCGCTGAGCGCGCCGAGGAAGACGCCTTCCAGCGCCGCGTACGCCAGGATCAGCGCCGGCGACGGCTTGCGCTTGAACGACTGCACCAGCGCCAGCACCATCGCCACCAGACCGGCGCCGATGGCGAAGCCGAGGTTCTCGGTCAGGAACAGCCAGCCGACGGTGGCACCGGCGACGACCGTGCCGAGCGTCATGCCCGTCCGCGCGACGACGTCGTCCATCGTCATCGGGCGGGACTGCGGCGCGTACTGCGGCGGTGCCTGGGTTGCGGACTGCTGGTCCTGGGCGTAGGGGTTGCCGCCCTGCGCGTAGGGGTTCGTGCCGGCGTACGGGTTCGCGGTGGGGCCCCCGGCCTGCTGCGGTGCGTTGAAGCCCGCGTAGCCGGTGTCGCGGCTGAACCCCCGACGCGAGAAGACCGGGTTGCTGCTCCTCATCTCACTCCTCCATGGCCGCCCTGCGCGGCCTTGACGGCAAGCGTAATGGCTTGGCAAAGGCGCGTCGCTAGTTCTTGAGCAGGATCTTTCCCCGAACCGGGCGCGACACGTCCTCCAGAAGGAGGACGTGCGGGACACCGCGAAGGTGCCCGGCAGACGGCGGACGCGGCCGGGCCGCGGACCGCTCCGCCGCATGCGCACAGCCTCCGCTCCCGACATTCCGGGTATTCGATCTCGGGCCACCGCGGTCGACCGGCCATTTCCCTCCGTACCGCTGCCGCAGGGAATCCGATAAATGTCTGATCGCAAGGGCGCCGCACCCCGTCGGGCAACGCACGTCACATGCCCGCAGGCAACCGATTCACCGGAGCGGCCGTCTTCCCTTCCGGCCGGAACCTGCCCGGTGGATGGATCTCCTGAGATGACGCATGGTCAAGATCCGAACACCGGAGTGCCCCTTCACGCTGCGCCGATGGCTTACTGTACGTAGTGGCGCGGGCGCGATCGGTTGTAATCCGAGGGTACAGATAGGTCTATTCTGGCGGGAAACAGCAGCGAAAGAGGGTTGAGGTGCCTGTGCCTGACGTCTCAGTAGTCGTCATCGTCTACAACGACGCCGACCGGTTGCCGACCGCAGTCCAGTCCGTGCTGGACCAAACGCTCCGGGACGTCGAGGTGGTGATCGTCGACGACTGCAGCACCGACCGCTCTTTCGAAGTGGCGCAACACCTCGCGGCCTCCCATCCCGGCCGCGTCAGAGCCTTCCAGCTGCCGGAGAACAGCGGGGCGGGAGGCGAGCCGCGCAACGCCGGCATCCAGCACGCCACGGGCCGCTACGTCATGTTCCTCGACAGCGACGACGTCCTGGAACTCAATGCGTGCCGGAATATGCTGGAGGCCGCCGAGGAATCCGGATCGGACATCGTCTCCGGTCTGTGCGTCCGGCTGCACAAGGACACCCGCAACCAGAAGCGGGACGAGTGGTACGCCTGGCTCTATTCCACGACCCGTACGCTCGAATCCGTAACGGAATTGCCGGACCTGTTCGTGTGGGACACCCTGTCCACGAACAAGTGCTATCGGCGCGAGTTCCTCATCGAGAACGATCTCCGTTTCCCCAAGGGAATGTTCTACGAGGACCTGATGTTTATCGCCGACGCCTATCTCGCGGCGCGGCGCATCACCCTGATTCCCAATCAGGTCTACTTCTGGCATGTGTTCGAGCGGGCCGCCGTGAAATCGGTGACGAACCGCCGGCACGAAATGACGAACTATGCGCATCGGCTGGAAATCCACCGGCGTATCGACGCATTGCTGGCCGAACGCGGGCTGACCGAGATGCGGCTCGCCAAGGACGTGAAGTTCCTGAAGCACGACCTGGTGCTGCATCTGCGGGATCTGCCGTTCCGGGACGAGTCCTACCGCCGGGAATTCGCCGAACTCTCCCGCGAATACCTCTCGGGCATCGCCCCCGAGGCGTACGAGCGCGTACAGCCGATTCAGGCCATCTGCGCCTACCTGCTCCAGCAGGGTGACTGGGACAATCTGATCCCGGCGGTCGACACGCTCATCAACCGCGACAAGCTCTCCTCGCCGCTCGCCGAGAACGACGGCCGGATCTACTGGTGCGACGGCCACCTCGACGACGCGTTCGGCCGCGAGGTGCTGGACGTCACCGACCTCGGCTACCACGAGAAGCCGGTCGACAAGCTGTTCCTGCGCAATCAGCTGACCCGTTACCGCCAGTCGGGCGGGTCCGTCTCCCTGACCGGCCGGATCACCAATCCGCTCGGTGTCGTCCCGCCGGGAGCCCGGCTCACGGGCGTGCTGGAGTTCAGCGCCCGGCGGCGCAGTCTGCAGTCCTTCCACTTCCCCGTGCGCGCGCTGCGCCACGACGGCGACGGCATCCACTGGGAGGCCGCGGCGGACCTCACCGCCAAGCTGCGCCCGCTGGGCATCGTCGACAGCATCTGGGACGTCCGGCTGCGCCTGGACGTGGACGGCGTGCGCACCACCACCCGGCTCACCGTCGCCGACACCGAGCTGTCCGGCGGGCTGCCGATCCGTCCGCGGCTGACGCGGATGGTCGCCGACCACCTCGAGCCGCATGCCTCCGCCAAGGGGCATCTGGCGTTCCGCCTGGTCAGCGAGGGCCGCAACGCCGAGCGCGTACAGGAGCTGATCACCCGCGGGGTGCGCGGCACGCCGGGGACGCTGGCCAAGACCGGCTACCGCAAGGCCAAGGCGCTGCGCAAGAAGGTCACCTCCGGTGACACCAAGCTCCGCGCCTACCACGAGGTCTTCAGCCGGCTGCCGGTCAAGAAGCGCACGGTGGTCTTCGAAAGCCATCTGGGCAAGCAGTACAGCGACAGCCCGCGCGCCCTCTACGAGGAGATGCGCCGGCAGGGCCTGGACTTCGAGGCGATCTGGTCGTACGCCGGCTCCCCGAAGGACTTCCCCAAGGACGTCACCCTCGTGCGGCGCTGGTCGCTGCCGTACCTCAAGGCGCTGGCCCAGGCCGAGTTCTGGGTGGACAACCAGAGCTACCCGCTCAAGCTCACCAAGCGCCCGGAGACCACCTACATCCAGACCTGGCACGGCTCGGCGCTGAAGAACATGGGCTTCGACCAGCCGGCGCTGAAGGCGCAGACCCGGCAGCAGCAGGCCGAGCAGCAGTCCTCCCTGGACCGCTTCGACCGCTTCCTGATCCGCTCCGAGCACGATGTCCACACCCTGGCCAAGGCGTTCCGGCTCAAGGAGAAGACGCTGCTGCGGGTGGGGTACCCGCGCAATGACGCGCTGGTGCGCGCCCGGCAGCGGGAAGCGGAGCTGGGCCGGCGTGAACGCGGGCCGCTGGCCGCGGAGTTGGGCATTCCCGAGGACAAGACCGTACTCCTTTACGCACCGACCTTCCGCAAGGCGGGGGGCCGGCACGGGCGCTTCGCATTGCCCTTCGACGTGGAGCGTTTCGCCGACCAGTTCGGCGACCGCTATGTCCTGCTGGTGCGTTCGCACTACCTCAATCACGTGGTGCTGCCACCGACCGTGCAGGGCCGGGTCATCGACGTATCGGCGCGCCATGACGTGACGCCGATCCTGGAGCTGGCCGACGGTTTGATCACGGACTATTCGTCGGTGATGTTCGATTACGCGCTGCTCGACCGGCCGCTGATGTTCTTCACCTACGACTACGACGAATACGTCCACGAGGGCCGCGGTACGTACTTCGATCTGCTGGAGCACGCGCCGGGCCCGGTGGTCCGCACCGAGGACGAATTCCACGAGATGCTCAAGTCGTTCGAGACGCAGGCTCTGGAATACGCGAAGCGCCGCCAGGAATTCGTCGCCAGGTTCGGGGAATACGACCGGGGCGACGCCGCCAAGAGCATCGTCGACCAGTTCTTTGCGCAGTGGAGCCGTTGATGACCAAGTCGTACGCAGCCGGACCGCGGGACATCTTCTTCGTCTCCAACAGCGTCAACGAGATGGGCGGCATCACCAGCTGGTCGCACCAGATGGCGCGCCTGTTCAGCGAGCGGGGCCACCGGGTGCACATCGTCGGCATCGTGCCGCCGCCCGAGGGGCGGGTCCACGAACTCGCCGACGACCTGCCGTTCCGGACCACCACGCTCTACACCGAGCACCCGCCGACCGTCGGCCCCGTACGCGGCCTCAAGGACCGGCTCAACATCGCCGAGCAGCGCCGCCGGGCCGCCCGGGAGGCCGGCATGCGCGAGCAGGCGGCCAAGATGAGCGCGCTGTTCCGGGCGGCGAAGCCCGGCGGAGTGGTGATCGTCACCCAGGTCTGGGCGATGGAGTGGGTCGCACTGGCCGACACCGCGGGGCTGACGGTGATCGGTATGAGCCATGAATCGTTCGAGACCTGCCGCAAGTCGTCCCGCTTCGGTCGCGTCAAGCGGTTTTACGCGGACGTCGACCGGATGCTGACGCTCACCCGCGAGGACGCCGACCGCTGGATCCGGCAGCGGATGGACAATGTCGGCTTCATGCCGAACCCGCTGCCGTTCTTCCCCGACGTCCCCTCGGACCGGTCGCGCAAGTGCGTGGTCAGCATCGGCCGGCTCCACGAGGAGAAGGGCGTGGACCTGCTGCTGGAGGCCTGGGCGAAGGTCGCTCCACAGCACCCGGACTGGACGCTGCGGATCTACGGCTCCGGCGAGGAGGGCGAGGCCCTGCGCAAGCTGGCGGCGGAGCTGGGAGTGACCGCCTCGGTCGAGTGGATGGGGCGCACCGCCGACGTCGCCGGGGCGCTGCGCGAGAGCGCGGTGTTCGCGTTGAGCTCGCGCGGTGAGGGCTTCCCGCTGGCGCCGATGGAGGCGATGGCGACCGCCGTGCCCTGTGTGGCCTTCGATGTCGCGCCCGGCGTCCACGAGATCATCACGGACGGCGAGGACGGGCTCCTGGCCCCTCCGGGCAATATCACCGAATTCGCCCGGCATCTCGACACCCTGATGTCCGACAAGGAGCTTCGGGACACGATGGGCGAAGCCGCGCGGGAGAACATCCAGCGGTTCTCCACGGAGGAGATTGTCGGCCGCTGGGAGAGCCTGTTCGCGCTCGTGGAGCGCTGAGCCGACCACACACAAAACGATGAGGGCCGCCGGCATTCACCGGCGGCCCTCATCGTTGAAATTTCAGTCAGTCGCCGTCTTTGGCCCGCCGCTCGCGGGAGTGCCCGGAGCCGGACTTGAACCGGCACGGCCCGTAGGCCAGCGAGGTTTAAGCTCGCCGTGTCTGCATTCCACCATCCGGGCCTGGGATCCCCCATGCCACCTCAAAGAGGGCAGCACGAGCGTAGCCCGCAGTGCACGACGCGGATCGGCCACTCATCCCGAGGTTGTCTTATTTTATTGGCAACTGAGGGTGCATCAGCGCTGGGTACAGGCCTTGGGCACATGCCTGAGGCCTGACTTTGCCAGGACATGCCGCGGCGCAAATTCGTGCCCGAATTGACGTAAACTCGACGCCCCCTCAGCGCCGCTCTCACCCCTGCGGGTGTCCCCCTCCGAGCGGCCGCGACGCCGAGCCGGCGTCAGGGTTCCGTCTCCTCCCCAGGGATGACCGCACACCCCACGGATACGCCCCAGGGCTGGCCGAGGACGGTCACAGGGGTTGACGTCCACCCCCCTTCTCCTGACCCACGATGGAAACCGTCCGCTTGATGTCCGCGGTGTGCGCCCACCGGCCGCCCGCGGAGCAGATGGTCCCTCGTCCCGACAGGAGCTCCTTCCCGTGACCACCACCCACTCCGGCGTCTCCACCGCCAGCCGCGCCACCGCGGTGGCCGCCCGCGCCACGGATCTCACCAAGGTCTACGGACAGGGCGAGACCCAGGTGGTCGCCCTGGACGCGGTCTCCGTCGACTTCCGGCAGGCCCAGTTCACCGCGATCATGGGCCCCTCCGGGTCCGGCAAGTCGACCCTGATGCACTGCATGGCAGGGCTGGACGCGATCTCCGGCGGCTCGGCCAGGATCGGCGACATCGAACTGACCGGCCTGAAGGACAAGAAGCTCACCCAGCTGCGGCGCGACAAGATCGGCTTCATCTTCCAGGCGTTCAACCTGCTGCCGACCCTGAGCGCCCTGGAGAACATCACCCTGCCCATGGACATCGCCGGCCGTAAGCCCGACCGCGCCTGGCTGGACCGCGTGGTGGAGACCGTCGGGCTGAGCGGCCGCCTCAAGCACCGCCCCAGCCAGCTCTCCGGCGGCCAGCAGCAGCGCGTCGCGGTCGCCCGTGCGCTCGCGTCCCGGCCCGAGATCATCTTCGCCGACGAGCCCACCGGAAACCTCGACTCGCGCTCCGGCGCCGAGGTGCTGGGCTTCCTGCGCAACTCCGTGCGCGAACTGGGCCAGACCGTGGTGATGGTGACCCACGACCCGGTCGCCGCCTCCTACGCGGACCGCGTGGTCTTCCTCGCCGACGGCCGGATCGTCGACGACATGCCCGACCCGACCGCCGACATGGTGCTCGAACGCATGAAGGGCTTCGACGCCAAGGGCCGTACGAGCTGACCGGCAGCAGCCACCCGCCACCCGGACCTCTCCTCCAGGACTGACCCACCCATGTTCCGTACCGCCTTGCGCAATGTGCTTGCGCACAAGGCCCGGCTGCTGATGACCGTCCTCGCCGTGATGCTCGGCGTGGCCTTCGTCTCCGGCACCCTGGTCTTCACCTCGACCATCTCCGACGCGTTCCAGGCCAGCTCCCAGAAGGGCTACGACAACGTCGACGTCGCCATCCAGCCGAAGTCCCCGGACGACGGCAGCGGCGCGCCCGGCGCGGCCCCCCACCTCGACCAGAAGTTGCTCGACAGGGCCGGCCGGGTTCCCGGTGCCGCCTCCGTGACGGGCACCGTCTCCGGCTTCACCGCCATCGCCGACAAGAAGGGCGAGCTGATCGGTGACGGCTTCTCGACCCGCGGCGGCAACTACTTCCCCGGCGACGACGGCAAGGACGCCCGCTATCCGATGCGCAGCGGCGCCGCCCCCAAGGGCGCGCACGAGTTCGCACTGGACGCGCACACCGCCGACAAGGCCGGCTACAAGGTCGGCGACACCGTCCGGATCTCCGTCGACGGACCGGTTCGCGAGCAGAAGCTGACCGGCGTCTTCACCACCGACGACGGCACCGTCGCGGCCGGTGGCAGCCTCGCGCTGTTCGACACCCGCACCGCCCAGCAGCTGTTCGCCACGCCCGGCACCTTCAGCGAGATCGACGTCAAGGCCGCGCCGGGCACCTCCCAGACGGCCCTGAAGACCGAGATCGACAAGGTGCTGCCCAAGGACGGCGCCGAGGCCACCACCGGCAAGCAGCTCGCCGACGAGCAGGCCAAGATGATCGCCGAGAGCATGGACGGCATGAAGACCGGCCTGCTCGTCTTCGCCGGTATCGCGCTCTTCGTCGGCGTCTTCATCATCGCCAACACCTTCACCATGCTCGTCGCCCAGCGCACCAAGGAGCTGGCGCTGCTGCGCGCGGTCGGCGCGAGCCGCCGGCAGGTGACCCGCTCGGTGCTCGTCGAGGCGTTCGTCGTCGGCGCGGTCGCCGCGGTCACCGGCCTGGCCGCCGGCATCGGCATCGGCGCCGGTATGCGCGCCCTGATGAGCTCCACCGGCGCCACGGTCCCCGACGGCCCGCTGGTCGTCTCGCTCTCCACGGTCCTGATCTCGCTGCTGGTCGGCATCGTCGTCACCGTCCTGGCCGCCTGGCTGCCGGGCCGGCGCGCCGCGAAGATCCCGCCGGTCGCCGCGATGAACAGCGTGCACGCCACCGCCACCACCAAGTCGCTGGTGGTCCGCAACACCATCGGTGCGCTGTTCGCGGGCGCCGGTGCGGCCGGCGTCCTGGTGGCCACCGGCATGGACGACGGCAAGGCCGTGATGGCCGGCGGCGCGGGGCTGCTGCTGATCGGTGTGTTCATCCTGACGCCGCTGCTGTCCCGCCCGCTGATCGCGCTGGCCGCGCCCGTACTGCGCGCCTTCGGGATCTCCGGCTCGCTCGCCCGGCAGAACGCGGTCCGCAATCCGCGCCGTACGGCCGCCACGGCCTCCGCGCTGATGGTCGGGCTGACGCTGATCACCGGCATGACGGTGATCGCGGGCAGCGTGCAGAAGGGCATCGACAAGATGGCCACCGAAGCGCTCAAGGCCGACTACGTCGTCTCCATGGCCAGCCATACGCCGCTCTCCCCCGACGTGGCGAAGAAGATCGCCACCCTCGACGAGGTCACCGCGTCCAGCCCGCTGCGCAACTCCCCGTCCCGGGTCGGCACCGACACCCAGTACCTCACCGGCGTCAACGGCAAGGACTTCGGCAAGCTCACCCGGCTCGACTTCGTCAAGGGCTCGCTGGGCGAGCTGGGCGGCGACCGGACCGTGGTGGACGAGGCCACCGCCGAGGAGAAGGGCTGGCAGCCCGGCTCCCGCTTCCCGGTGACGTTCGAGGACGGCAAGAAGGGCACGCTGACGGTCTCCGGTGTCTACCAGGGCAACGAGATGATCAGGGGCATCCTCCTGGACAACGCCACACTGGCCCCCCACCAGAAGCAGATCACCGATATGCAGGTGATGGTCAAGACCAAGGACGGCGCCACCGACGCCGCCAAGGACTCGCTGGTCAAGGCGCTCGGCAAGAACCCGGCGATCTCCGTCGCGGACAAGAAGGACGTCTCCGACGGCATAGCCCAGATGTTCAACCTGATGCTGAACATGCTCTACGGGCTGCTGGCGATGGCCGTGATCGTCGCGGTGCTCGGGGTCATCAACACCCTGGCGATGTCGGTCTTCGAGCGCTCGCAGGAGATCGGCATGCTGCGCGCCATCGGCCTGGACCGGCGCGGCATCAAGCGCATGGTCCGCCTGGAGTCGCTGGTGATCTCCCTGTTCGGCGGCGTGCTCGGCATCGGCCTGGGCGTGTTCTTCGGCTGGGCGGCCGGCGAACTGATCGGCGGCTCGCTGCCGACGTACGAGCTGGTCCTGCCCTGGGCCCGGATCGGCGTCTTCCTCGCCCTGGCCGCACTCGTCGGCGTACTGGCCGCGCTGTGGCCGGCCCGCCGGGCGGCGAAGCTCAACATGCTGGCGGCGATCAAGGCGGAGTAGGGCGGTGTCGTGGGGGGGGGGGGGGCGGGGCCCGGCCCCCGCCGGGGGGGGCCGGGCAGACCCCCCGGCGCACCCGCCCCCCCCACGCGGCCGCCCCGCGGGGGCGGCGGGCGCGCCCG
>NZ_JBHYJC010000017.1:96267-164706 GCF_042749045.1 Streptomyces sp. NPDC059008
GCCCCCCCGGGGGGGGTTCGGGGGGGGGGGGGGCGGGCCGCGGGGGGGGCCCATCACCACCGGGGGGGCGCCTCACCGGGGGTTGGGGGGGGGGGGGGGGCGCGGGCCCCGCCCGCCCCCGCCCCACCGGCGTGTCAGCCCTTCCACACCCGCGTCCGCAACGGCACCCCGGAGGCTCCGCTCTCCGGTGTCCGGACGGCCAGGACCTGGTTGACTCCTATCCGGTTCCGCTCGAAGGACAGGGCCGACGCGGCCATGTACAGCCGCCAGACCCGGGCCCGCCCCTCGGAGGTCAGGCGCACCGCCTCGTCCCAGCGCTCCTCCAGGTTGGTGACCCAGCTGCGCAGCGTCAGCGCGTAGTGCTCCCGGATCGCCTCCACGTCCCGTACCTCGAACCCGGCCTCCTCCAGTTGGCCGGCCGTCCGGCCGACCGGCGCCAGCTCCCCGTCCGGGAAGACATAGCGGTCGATGAACTCATCGACCCGGTAGGTCTCCTCGTCCGCCAGCGGACGCCGGGCGATCTGGTGGTTCAGCAGCCGTCCGCCGGGCCTGAGCAGGGAGTACAGCGCGCTCGCGTACTCCGCGTACTGGGCCCGCCCGACGTGCTCGGCCATCCCGATCGAGGAGATCGCGTCGAACGGCTCGTCCTTGATCTCGCGGTAGTCCTGCACCCGGATCTCGATCCGGTCGGCGAGCCCGGCGTCGGCGATCCGCTTGCGGGCGAAGGTGGCCTGCTCCTCGGAGAGGGTGATGCCGACCGCCCGTACGCCGTACTCGCGGGCCGCGTGCAGCACCATCGAGCCCCAGCCGCAGCCCACGTCCAGCAGCCGCTGGCCCTCCTTGAGGCCGAGCTTGCGGCAGATCAGGTCGAGCTTGTCGCGCTGGGCGTCCTCCAAGGTGGCGTCCGGTCCGTCCCAGTAGGCGCAGGAGTAGACCATGGACGGGCCGAGCACCAGCGCGTAGAAGTCGTTTCCGACGTCGTAGTGGTGGCTGATGGCTTCCTTGTCGCGCCGCAAAGTGTGCAGCGGTCCGCGGCGGCGCCGTACCTCCTCGGCCGGCGGCGTGGGCGGCACCGGGGCGCCGGCCAGGGTGAGCAGCTCCCGGGCGGCGGAGCGGATCTCCGGCCGGGCCAGCGCGCGCAGTACGGCGGCGCGCTGCGGCCCGGAGGCATCGCCGCCGCGCTCCCAGATCATCCCGGCGAGCAGATCGAGCGCTTCGTAGAGGTCCCCGTCGATGTCGATGTCGCCGGCGACCCAGGCGCGGGCCAGGCCCAGTTCGCCGGGCTTGAACAGCAGCCGGCGCAGCGCACGGCGGTTGCGGATGACGAGTACGGGTGCCCCCGGCGGGCCGGACTCGCTGCGGTCCCAGGCGCGGATGCGCACCGGGAGCGGGCTCCCCAGCACCTCCTCGGCGAGCTTGGTGAGCCGTCCAGCGGCGTCGGCCATGTCGCACACCTCCGTGTTGACGAGTCGGGCAAAGAAGTTTCACCCACCACGTAAACGCCAATGGGGCGCCCGGATAGTCCCGTTCACACGCAAGAGAACCGCAAACAGCCCGCTTTTCGCCAGAGCGGACACGCCGAAGGGCGCCCGCCCCACGGATGGCGGACGCCCTTCGGGCTGGTCGGAGTAGCCGACCGGGGTTTCAGGAAGCCTTGGCCTTCGGCTTGTCGCCGGCGCCGGCCGCGGCCGGCGCGGGGGCCGGCTTGGCCGCCTCGTAGAACTCCTCGCGGGGGTTCTCCATGGCGCCGAGCGAGACGACCTCGCGCTTGAGGAACATGGCCAGCGTCCAGTCGGCGAAGACCCGGATCTTGCGGTTGAACGTCGGCATCGCCATGCCGTGGTACGCGCGGTGCATGTACCAGGCGAGACGGCCCTTGAGCTTGATCTTCATCTTGCCCATGACGATCATCGCGACGCCCTTGTGCAGGCCCAGACCGGCGACCGCACCCTTGTTGGCGTGGCTGTACTCCTTCTGCGGGAAGCCCCGCATACCGGAGACCACGTTGTCGCCGAGGACCTTGGCCTGCCGCAGCGCGTGCTGCGCGTTCGGCGGGCACCAGGCGTTCTCGTTGCCGTTCTTGCGGCCGACCAGGTCCGGGACCTGGGCGTTGTCGCCCGCGGCCCAGATGTAGTCGGTGCCCTGCACCTGGAGGGTGGCGGCGGTGTCGACGTGACCGCGCGGGCCGAGCGGCAGACCGAAGCGCGACAGCGCCGGGTTGGGCTTGACGCCCGCGGTCCACACGATGGTGTTGGAGTCGACCTCGAGGCCGTTGTTGAGCTTCACATGGCCGTCGACGCAGGAGTCCATGCCGGTCTTGAGGTAGATCTCGACGCCGCGGCTCTCCAGGTGCTCCTTGCCGTAGGCACCGAGCTTGGGGCCGACCTCGGGGAGGATCTTGTCGGCGACGTCGACCAGCAGGAAGCGCATGTCCTCGCGCTTGACGTTGCTGTAGTACTTCGCGGCGTCGCGGGCCATGTCCTCGACCTCGCCGACGGTCTCCGCGCCCGCGAAGCCACCGCCGATGAAGACGAAGGTCAGGGCCTTGCGGCGGACCTCTTCGTCGGTCGTGGAGTCGGCCTTGTCCAGCTGCTCCAGGACGTGGTTGCGCAGGCCGATGGCCTCTTCCACGCCCTTCATGCCGATGCCGTTCTCGGCCAGGCCGGGAATGGGGAAGGTGCGGGAGACCGCGCCCATCGCGATGACCAGATAGTCGAAGGGCAGCTCGTACGCCTCGCCCACCAGCGGGGCGATCATGGCGACCTTGCGGTCCTGGTCGATGGTGGTGACCCGGCCGGTGAGGACCTCCGCCTTGGGAAGCACGCGTCGCAGCGGGACGACGACATGCCGCGGGGAGATGCTGCCGGCGGCGGCTTCGGGCAGGAAGGGCTGATAGGTCATGTACGACCGCGGGTCGACGACCGTGACGGTCGCCTCGCCGTAGCGCATCTTCTTGAGGATGCGCCGAGCTGCGTACAGGCCTACGTACCCACCGCCTACTACGAGGATCCTGGGACGCTCCGTGGTGCTCATGCATCGAGTATCCACCCCCACATGGGGGGTCGCTCGTGAGCCCCTTCACAAGCACCGAGGGGGCATCTGCTACACTCCGCCGGCTTCGTGACCGACGCCATAGTACGGAGTGGAACCACCGTAGGGCCCGAGGCGTTGGAGACCCCCGTTGATCAGGCCTTGTCGGGCCCCGGGCGGCTGAACCACGCCTTCCGGGAGCGCACCGCCCGCGCTCCGACACCCACGCATCCTCCGGGTCGAAGGGTCTTAGGACCTTCGAATGAGGGTCGGACGAACAGATTGTTCGCCCAACAGGAGGCTTTTTCATGTGAAGGATTTCACGAACTTTCTTCGCGGGCCCCTCCACGGAACCCTCGAAAGCCCCCGGATCGCGCTCGGACGGGCACCCCGCCCGCTCAAGACGCCGGTCGGCAGAGGCCGTTGCCGACCCCTGCCGCACCGGGGGCGCGCCCCCGGCCGGCGACTCAGCCGGCGATGCTCCAGGCGATGCCGTCGGGCATGTCTTCCAAAGTGACACTCTGGTCATCGGTCAGCGTTCCCCCTGGTGGCACCGGGTCACCGTCCTTAACGGCGGGTGTCCACATTGTCTCTTCCGACTCCCACACGGGAACGATGCGCGCCAGCGTTTCATACCGCGACGGCCGCGGGGACACGAGGATGTGCCGGATGAGCTGCTGCAAGATCGCGTTTCGGTGCTTCGGCGAGAACGTCGCCCACTCG
This sequence comes from Streptomyces sp. NPDC059008, assembly GCF_042749045.1. Lineage (NCBI taxonomy): Bacteria > Bacillati > Actinomycetota > Actinomycetes > Kitasatosporales > Streptomycetaceae > Streptomyces > Streptomyces sp. NPDC059008. The sequence goes on from NZ_JBHYJC010000017.1 coordinate 100,021, forward strand.
GGGAGGACGCCGACAACCAGGGGGCGGAAGTCTTCTTGCGCGGGCAGGTCTTCCTCCTGTCCCGCTGCCTCGTCGAGCTCGTCGAGCTCGGCGAGCTGCGCGAGCGCCTTGTCGCGATCTTCCGACAGTTCCTGGCGCGCCTCGTCGTACTCGTCCTCCGGGTACCGGTCGGGGTTGAGGGCGTAGTCCTTGACGAGTCGCCTTAGCGCCGCCTTGATCTTGTCGAGCTCGGCGGACAGCTCGGCGCGTACCTCGGCGAGGTCGGGCGCGGCCGGTCGAGGCGGTATGGGCGCCTCTGTCGGTGGTGCGGTGTCGATGCCGTTCGCGACCTTGACGAGGAACTTTTGCACGAGCTCTAGCAGGTCGCCGTAGGTTGCGGAGACTCCCGGGCAGTCGCCGCCGGCGTCCGCCTTTGCGCACCGCCAGTAGACGGCTCCGCTCCCGTTCGGGTGGCCCGTCATGGCTCCCCTACATAGGGGACAGCGCACGAGGCCGGTGGTGTCGTAGGTTGCTGTCCGTGCGCGCGGGGGCATCTTGGCCACCTTTGCGCGCTTCTCGCGGTATTCGGCCCAGAGCTCTTCGGCGTCGCGTTCGATCTCCCAATTGATCAGCGGGTCGTGTGCTCCGCGGAAGTGGCGCCAGTGTCGGCAAGAGCTCTTCTTGTTCTTGGGGCAGTCGCAGGAGTCGCGGACCTGGAGCAGGCCGGCAGGGAAGCCGCTGTCCATGTAGCGCAGCAGGCTGTCTTGCCGCCATGGGTTGCCGCGGGTGGTGCGGTGCCCGTGCTGGTTGAGGTACCGGGCGAGGTCGATGAACCCGGTTCCGTCGATGTACCCGAGGTAGAGCTCGGGGAAGAGCGGGGCGAGTTTTGTGTTCGGTTCGTACCACTCCTTTTGTACGCGCCAGCCTCCCGGCTCTTCGGGGTCGGGCACGCGCCGCGGGTGCCAGATGTACCCGAAGCGAGCCCGGCCGCCCGAGGGGAGCAGCAGGCCGAGGCGGTGCGCGTGGACTTCTTTCCACTGTTCGCCGGCGCGGTCGGACTCGAACGCGGAGAGCTCAAGGATCATGCCGCGCTGAAACCGGCCGATGGCTGTACCGGCGTCGACGGGTTCGGTTGCGGACTCCAGCCGGCCGCCGACATCTTCGAGCCGGGCAAGGTTGATGGCGTTGCCGGTCCTGTTGCGGCCGAAGCGGCTGTATCGCCATACGCCGATGCCGGCGGCGAACCTCGCCTCGACGGCTTCAATGCCCCGCATGATCTTGCGCCGGAAGTTCCTTCCGGTGGCGTCAAGATCGCTGATCCAACCGATGATGCGTTTGCGGTTGTGTCGAGCCCAGTCGCGTATTGCGGTCTTCTGTAGCTCGGGCGAGATCTTCTCTTCGTTCCAGCTGCTGACCCGTATGTACCCGATGAAGGGTTCGAGCTCGTCCAGGTCGATGCCGCGGAATGCGGCCGGCACTTCTCGGCCGCGCGGTTCGATCTCATCCAGGAAGCGCAAGAGCTGCGCCCTGGAGGGTGTTGCGTATTGCAAGGTGCGTTCCTCCATTCCGGGGAGCGCCGGGCGCTACCCCCCGCGGTAGCGCCTGGTCAGCTTCGGGTGGGGGGTTTCAAGTCATCTCGTTTCTCGGCGAGTTGGTGGTCGTCTGGCCATGCGGAGCCCCCGCGCCGCACATGGGTTTGATGTGCCCTGTTGGCATGGTTAGCGGTAGAGGATTCCTTGCCGGGCGTGTTCGGCGGCGATGCGGTACCCGTCCACCTTCGCGGCGTATGTTGCTCTTTCGAGTCGCCTGCGTTCGGCGGCGAGGATAACGGCCGGTGTGGCAACGGCAGTTGCGATCAGTGCGGCTCTGGCGATCTTGCCGTACTTGCCTTTGGTGCTGGCTTTGGCCCCTATGACGGCCGCGGTGATTTGCGCCCCTGCGATTGCTGCTGCTGTCCCGATGGTGTGCGGATTAAGCACGCCGCTTACTCCCAATTCTGTGCTGTTGTCCTTGTCGCTATGTGGGACGTGTTGCCGGTTGCGACACAGAGGGGAGCTACGCGGTTAAGCGCAGGTCTGACCGTGGCGGAACGGCAATCCGTCCGGTCCCCGGGCGTGAACCAGGGGGCCCGTTTCGAGTATCCCGGGGGTGTCGGACAGTTCGTCAGTTGCTTTGTCCGACGCCGGTTTCGCCGTTCCTGCCTGGCTTTTGCTAGTTGCCCCGTTCCTGCTGATTCTGTGCCTGTTGCGCTCGTAGCCCTGCAACGAACGTCACGAAATGTTGTACGAGTTGGGGATCATGGATGCCTGCCAATTTCGCCAGCTGTTCGGGCGTTGGCGGTGAGCCACCCTCGGGGGCCCCTTGTCTCGTGGGCAGCTCTTCCTCGGTGAGGATGCCGGCGCGTACGAGCAGTTCGGGAAGCGGTACGCGGAGTACGGGCGCCATGTCGGCCAGCACTTCCGGGCTGGGGATCCTCTTCGCGGCGAGTGTGTGCGAGACGATCGTGTGGGAGATGCCGACGTCGGCGGCGAACTTGCCGATGCCGCCGCCGCGGGGTGCTGAGAGGTCGTAATCGAGCTCGACGAGCCTCGACCGGAACCAGGCCGCAAATGCTTCGCGGCGGGCTTCCGTGCGTTCGCGTTCAGTCCTTCGCATGGGTGCAAGATACCCGCTTGACGCGCCCCCGTGTACTGATTCGCACATGCGCGCATGGCGCTCGCCGCCACCGTCATCCCCCTAACTCCCGTGCGTGAGCTGGACTCTACACGCCGCATTCGAACCCGCAGGCGAATATGCCAGGGCGCGTTTTGCGTCACGTGAGAAAGATCCGGCCAGTCGGTTTAACGTGCTTGCCAGCACGCACATAAGCCTCTACGTTCGTGCCATCACGAACGAAAACACGGGGCACAGGAGGTCACGCCGTGCACTTCGACCATGCGCGTCTACTCGCGGCTTGGAAGGCTGCGGGCGACACCACAGACGCAGCCGTTGCCCGCCGGCTGGAGATCAACCCGGCAACCGCGTGGCGCCTGCGCAACGGCGTCTCGCGCCCGAGCTCGGCGACGCTCGCCCGTATCGAGCGCGCCTACGGGATCACCGCCGGCGAACTCTTCGGGGGCGCGCGATGACGAATGCCGGCGCACCGATCAGCCCCGCGGAAGCGTTCCGCAACGCGCGGGCAGCTGTCGACGCTGCCCGCCGGGCCCGCGACTCCCTGCCCATCAAAGAGGCAGCGCGCGCCGCCGCGGCCGGCAGCAACCGCACCCCCGGCGAGATCGAAATGCAGATTCGCCGCCTGCGCAAGCAGGCGCAGACCTCGCCGGCCTCGACGGGGCCGCGAGCTGCCGCTGCCTGACACGAAGTTGGGCCGCCCGGATGGTCCCCGAGCGGCCCGGCGACGACCCATCCCCACCAAAGAGAGGCAACAGGTCGTGCCCAACAACCGTACCCGCTCCCGCTCCCAGCGCGCCGCCCGCGTGATCGACCGGATCGCACCCGGCGTCGCCGCGGTGCTGATCACGCCCGTCTACATGGAAGACCTACCGCGCGGCCCGCGCATCGCTACGCACGTCTTTCTCGTCGACGCCGCCGGCCGGCCGATGCAGGCGAGCGCGGACGTGCACCGCGCCGCCTTCCGGCTGCTGCGCCGCATCTTCCCGGCCGCGGACTGGACGCGCGAGCACCGCTACGACGTACGGGCCTGCACGCTGCGCCGGCAGAACGCGCCGCAGCTGCCGCCCGGGTTCGGGGGTGCGCAGTGGTGACCCCCGAGACGGTGCTCGACGCCGTTGCCGCCGCCTTTGCCGACGAGCCGGCCGAGGTCGAGCAGCTGTTGCTCGACCTCGCCGAGGCCACCGGCCGCGCCGCCTACATGCGCGCCTACCCCTTCGCCACGGACTACGGCCGCGAGTGCGCCGTCGCCGCGGCGGACGCCGCCCGCGACGAGCTACTCGCCGCCCTTGATCTGCCCCTCGGACCGAACGGACTCGCCGCATGACGCTCGCTCCCGAACGCCCCACCACCGCCACCCCGACGGCCGTTGTCGTCGCCCCGCCCGGCCTTGAACGCGAGCAGTGGCTCGACGTACGCCGCGCCGGCGTGGGCGGCTCGGACGTTTCCGCTGTGCTCGGCATGGATCGCTACCGCGGTCCGCTTGAGGTCTACCTCGACAAGGTCGGCGAGCTGCCCGACGATCTGCCGCGGTCGCCCGAGCTCGACGAGGCCGCTTTCTGGGGCACGACCCTTGAGCCGATCGTCGCCGAGGTGTTCGCCGCGCGCACCGGCCTGCGCGTCGCCGACGGCCCCGGGACGCTCGCGCACGTCGACCGCCCGTGGATGCTCGCCAACCTTGACCGCGTCGTGCTCGACCCCAACGAGCCGAGCGTGCCCGGCCTGCTGGAGATCAAGACGCGATCGGCGTACCAGCTCGACGAGTGGGCCGAGGGAGTGCCCGACGGGCCGGCGTTGCAGACGCATTGGTATCTCGCCGTCACCGGCTACCGCCGCGCTCACGTCGCCGCCCTGGTCGGCGGTAACCGGCTGATGGTGCACCGCGTCGAGCGCGACGAGCAGCTCGTCGAGCACCTCGTGCAGCTCGTCGGCGATTTCTGGCAGCTCGTGCTCGACCGCACGCCGCCGCCGGTCGACGGCTCGGCCGCTACCGCCGAGCTGCTCGCCCATCTCTACGACGTGCAGCCGGACGCCGTGACCCTCGCCGACCCCGACGAGGTGCTGCCGCTGCTCGACCAGCTCGCCGAGATCAAGCAGCGCGAGCAGCAGCTCGCCGACGAACGGCGCGTCATTGAGAACCAGCTCAAGGCGATTGCCGGCGAGGCCGAGATCGTGCGGTGCCGCGATGAGGTCGCGTTCACGTGGAAGCAGAACGGCACCTTCGCCTCAAAGCGATTCGCCGCGGCGCACCCCGAGCTCGCCGCCCGATACGCGCATCTGACGCCGTCGCTGGACACCAAGAGGCTTGCCGCCGACCGCCCCGACCTCTACCGCGCGCACCGTGCGCGCCGTCTGCTCGTGCCCACCGCCAAGAAGGGGAAGAAGTAGTGACCACGGACCTTACGCATCGCGTCGCCAAGAAGGCCGCGGCCGGCAAGCAGGTCGCCCAGCGTCCGGCCAACGCCCCCGCGCCGACGCTCGCGCAGTTCGTCGACTCCATGCGCGGGGAGATCGCCCGCGCGCTGCCCGACCACGTCAGCCCGGACCGTATCGCCCGTATCGCGCTTACCGAGCTGCGTCGGGTGCGGCACCTGCCCGAGTGCACGCAAGCGAGCTTCGGCGGGGCGCTGATGACCTGCGCGCAGCTCGGCCTCGAACCCGGCGGCGCGACCGGCGAGGCGTACCTCGTCCCCTTCTTCAACAAGAAGCAGCGGGCGTACGAAGTGCAGTTGATCATCGGCTATCAGGGCATGATCAAGCTCTTTTGGCAGCACCCGCTCGCCGCTGGCCTCGATGCCCAAACCGTGTACGAGGCCGACGAGTTCGAGTTCGCCTACGGCCTCGACCCCGTGCTGCGGCACGTCCCGTCGCTGGCCACCGACCGCGGCCGGCCCGTGGCGTACTACGCGGTTGCGCGGCTGAAGAACGGCGGCTCGGCGTTCGTCGTGCTCTCCCCCGGCGACGTCGAGCGTGTCCGCCGGCGGTCCAAGGCAGCCGATGACGGCCCCTGGTGCACCGACTACGACGCCATGGCCAAGAAGACCGGCATTCGGCAGCTGTTCAAGCTGCTGCCGAAGTCGACCGAGCTCGCGCACGCGGTCGCCCATGACGGAACCGTGCGGCGCGATGTCTCGGCGGACGGGATCGACGCCGCCCCGGATTACATCGAGGGCGAGGCCGTCGAGGCCGACGAGGGCGCAGACGCCGACGAGAGCGACGCGCAGTGATCGACCACGCCCCCGGCACCGCCGCGTGAGGTGCGGGCACTGGGACGGCTCGGGGCGCCGCTACTGCGGCGCCCCGGGCGCCCGCCGCTACGTCATCGGGTGGCGCTGCCCCCGCCATACGCCGGCCGCCCTCGCCGGCCGCCGTGAACCCCCGTCCAACCCGCCCGTAAGGAAAGCGCGTTGACCCTGGATGCCTCGGATTGGGTTTGGGACCACTCCGAATCTCGCGGACTGGCTCGCACGGTCCTGCTCGCCATCGCCGATTGGTGCCCCGATGCGAGCTGCACCGCCTACGCCGGTACCGCCCTGCTCATCAAGCGCACTCGCGCCGCCCGCTCGTCGGTGCGGGCCGCGGTCGACAAGCTGCTCGACTCGGGCGAGCTGGAAGTCGTCGAGGGCCGGCTCGGGCCGAACGGCGAGACCGTCTACAAGCTGCCGCACGCCGTCGGGCACGTGCGCGAGCAGCCCGACATGCCCGCCTTTGAGGGGGCCGGTAACCGGCCCGGACCGGATTCCGACCCGGGCCGGTATCCGGCCCCCGGGGGACCGGTAACCGGCCCCGGGGGGAGCGGTAACCGGCCCGGGGGAGGGCCGGTAACCGGCCCGGAGGGGGGCCGGATACCGGCCTCGGGGGGAGCGGATACCGGCCCCCTAAACAACAGCAGCTCTCTACAACAACAGCAGCAGCCGCACGCGTCCGCGCGCACGAGCGGCTCGGCGGTCGTCGAGCAGCTGCGCCCCTTGGCCGACGCGCTCGACGCCGCGGGCGTGGCGGTGCACTGGTCGCTCGGCCTCGGCGAGCAACGCGACGCGCACCGGCTCGTCGAGGCGCACGGCGTCGCCGCCCTGGTCGAGCTCGCGGCGCACCGCACCGCCCCCGGGGATGCGCCCAAGTCAGCCCGGTACTGGCTCAAGGTCTGGTCCGACCTCGACCGCGCCCCCGCTGCGCCGCCCCCGGGCCGGCCCGCCGGCAACGTGGTGCCGTTTCGCGGACGTTCGGCGCCCTCCCCCGTCCCGACCCGGCAGAACCTGCTCGCCGCCCTCGACAACATCGAATCTCGGGAGAACGTCTGATGCAGCCCCGTGAAATCGCCGCCCTACTCGACCGCGTCGGTAGCCTCGACGGTCGGATCGACCGGCAGCTCGTCGACGAGCACCTCGCCGAGCGCGCCATCACCCGATGGACCGAGGCCCTCGCAGAAGTCCCCGCCACCCTGCCCGACAGTTCGTGGGACGTCGGCCGTGCAGTCCGCGGCTACTACGAGCAGCGCGGCGGCGACAACAGCGCCCGATACCGGCCCATCGAGCCGCACGACATCCTCGCCGCTTGGGCACCGCACCGCGCCGGCCTCATGCAGCGCCACACCGACCCGGCCCCGCCCGTCGACCCCGACAACGTCGCCGGCTACCTCGCCGAGCTGCGCCGCTCCCGGGCTGCCGTTGCCACGGGACGAACCGCGCCCGTCGAGCAGCACCGCGAGCTCACCGCCGGCGAAGTGGACCCCGAGCTAGCCGAACGGCTGGACAAGATCGGCTCACCCATCCCGCCGGCCGTACGGCAGCAGCTCGTCGCCTACCGGCCGATACGGGCGCAGCGCGAGGCCGCGGTCGCCGCCGGCCGCCCCGACCCGCTCGCCGTCGCCTGCACCTGGTGCGGCGCACCGATTGGTCAGCCGTGCCGCTCCCGCCGAATGAACCTCGCCGGCGAGGCCCGCGCCAACCGCCGCCGCTCCCCGCACCCGTCCCGACTGGACGCTGCCGCACAGGAGGTCGCAGCATGACCCGCCGAGCCCGTACCGACCGCACCGTCTGCGCCTTCCGCGCTGTGGCGACATGGCCACACCGCCGGCGCCGGTCGGTGTTCGACAACTCCGACCGCGCCCGGGTGCGCGCCCAGGCCCGCAAGTGGGCCGCGGCCGGCGCGACAGTGGAGTTTCAGCGCCACCTCAGCTACGGCCGTTGGAAGACCTTGCGCACCCTGGAGCCGACCGAGCAGCCCGAGGTCGTCGAGCAGGCCCCCGAGGCGCCCGTGCTGCCCGTCGCCAGCCCGACCCTGGTCGACGAGGCCGACCCGCTGTACGAGCGGCTTATGCAGCAGGCCCCCGGCGCTCCCGGACGTCACCGCGGGCGCACCGCATGCCGTCACGTCGCCGGCGGGAAGGGCATCCGGTGAGCGCCCCCTCGCCGGCCCTGGTGGGGATGCTCGCCGGCGTGCTGTACGAGCTGCGCCCGGGTCTCTACGACGCCGCCCGGCACCCGGTTGACCCCGCCGCCCGCCGGGATGCCGAGCAGCTGCTCGCCGCCCTCGATGAGCAGGGCATGGCCATCACTGATCACAACCCGCGCGCCAAGATTCACCCACACCCGCTAAGGTGCGTGACGGCACGAACAACGATCCGACGAGCACGAAAGGCCGCCCCTTGGCTGGAGAAACCGTCATCACCGTGACCGGCAACCTCGTCGACGACCCCGAGCTGCGATTCACCCCCGCCGGCGCACCGGTCGCCCGCTTCCGCATCGGCTCCACCCCCCGCACCTTCGACAAGCAGGCCAACGAATGGCGCGACGGAGAGAGCCTGTTTCTCACCTGCTCGGCATGGCGCCAACTCGCCGAGAACGTCGCCGAATCCCTCACCCGCGGCGCCCGCGTCATCGTCACCGGCCGACTCAAGCAACGCAGCTACGAAGACCACGAGGGCATCAAGCGCACCGCCTACGAGCTCGACGTCGACGAGGTCGGACCGAGCCTGAAGAACGCAACCGCCCGCATCACCAAGGCCAGCCGCACCAACACGGCGCAGCCGGCCCAACCACCCACCGCCGACCCGTGGAACAGCACCCCGCAGCCACCGCAGTACGCCGACGAGCCGCCGTTCTGATTGGCACCGAGCGACCGGTCGATGCCGCCCCCATGCGCGCGAGGGCGCGCCCGTCTTCCCTTCGGAGTGACCCGCCCATGACTGCCCCCAGGTTCCGCCACGTTCACGAGACCCGCGCCGAGCACTTCGTGCCCCTGCCGGCATCCCTGCTCGACGTCGCCGAGCTGCTCGCCGCCGCGCGGTCGAAGCTGCACGACACCGGCCGGACCTTGACCGACGCGACCGTGCACCAGGACGCCGGCGAGCTCGTCATCTCCTACCCGGTCGACCCCGAGCTCGCCGAGCTCGCCAAGGTGGTGCACCTGCGATGACCCGCACCCGAAGCAACCGCCGCGCCCGCACCGCCGAGCGCGAGCAATCCCGCACCGCCCGCCGCGACTTGCTGCTCGTCCTGCTCTCCCGTGCCGAGCGCGGCGTGCTCTCCCCCGCCGAGGCCGCACTGCTGCGCACGACCGTCGAGGCCGAGCTCGCCGAGGGCGACACCGCGCGCCGCTCCGCAGGCGGACAGCAGGCCGCGGTGCGCCGGATGCAGCAGCGCCTCGACGCCGCCGAGCAGGCCATCGTCGAGGCCGAGCAGCACGCCGCCCGGTGCGAGGCCACCCTCGGCAGCATCCGCGCCGCGCGAACCTGGGCGGACGTGTGGGCGCACCTGGGGATGTTCTACGGCCTCGCGGCCGAGCAGGCCGGCCAGGAAGCACGCGCCCGGCGTACCGAGGCCGAACGGCGCGCCGAGGAACGGTGCGCCGAGGAGGAAGCCCACGCGACCCGGTACGCGAACTGGCTTGCCGCCGCTCAACGTGCGTGCGGCGCCCCCAACTGGCCTTCGCTCGCCGAACACATAGCCGCACGACTGCACACCCCGCAGCCGGCCCTCGCCACCGCCGCCGACACGCAGCCCCGGAGCATCACACCATGACCCCGCCACCACGCAGCCACATCTCGCCGGCGCACTCCGTCGGCGAGGTCGACCTCGGCCAGTGGCGCGCAGCCTGCGAACGCTCCGAGGTACGGCGCCGCGCGCTGGTGCGAGCCATGGCCCGTATCCGGCGCGCCCGCGTCGTCGAGGCGCAGCTCGCGCGCCTGCTCGGCGAGTCCCCCGGCCCACGTCTGGTCGACGACGTCGCCGAGCGCGTCCGCGAGATGTGCGAAGAGCTCGACCTCGCCCACGACAACGCCGACGAGTACGCCGTCATGTGGGCGAACGCCTCGGCGCGCTCCGAGCTGCGGCGCCGTGCACTGGCTCGCGCCGTCGCCCGCCTGCGCCGCGGCCGACAGCCGGCCCTCGACCACACGAACGCGTGACCCACCGACGGGAGGAGACGCACCCCATGCCCACCGACGCAACTGCCCGCCGCGAGGGCGCCGCCGCGCTGCGCACCGTCCGCCAGCAGTGGGGCGAGCTGCTGCTCGCCATCGAGACCCCGCCGGCCGAGCCATGGCCACCGCGGCAGCTCGCGCACCTGCTGCGCCCCGAGGCCGACGACGAGCCGCTCGTCGAGCGCGCCCCGCTCGTGCTGCGCGAGCACCCCGCCCCGCTCAACCTCGGCGCCCTCGACGCCGGCCTCGCCGTCGAGCGGGCGCTGTTCGACCTCGCCGACACCCTCGCCGCCGCCGTGCAGCGCGCACCCCTCGACGACCCCGGCCGCTGGACGTTCCGCAGCCTGACCGATCCGGGCAGCCGGGCGCATGGGTTGCACTGGGCCGCACTGTGGGTCGAGGGCCGGCTGCTGGATGAGGACACCGAGCCCGAGCTGCTGCTCGACGGCACCCTCGCCGCGGCCCCCTACGTGCCACTGCCCGAGCACCTGCTGCACGAGGCGCACCGCGTCGCGCTCGTCGCCGAGGGGCGCGTGCTGCGTGCTGTTGGCCTCGACGCCCGTACGGTGCCCGTGCCCGAGCGTCCGTGCCCCTGGTGCACGGGCGAGCTCACGCTGCACACCGACCCCGACGCGCCGCCGCGGGTGACCTGCTCGACCGGCCCGAGCTGTACGGCCCCGGTAGACCGCGACGAGTTCGGCCGGCGCGTGTGGGAGTGGCACGCCCTTCCGGCCCTGGTGGTTGCGCTCGACGCCGCGCAGCAGCGGGCCGGCGCGCCGCAGGCAGCATGACCGGGGCCCGTGGCGAGTCTGCGCGGCCGGCTGTTGCTAGCCCTTGCCTTTGGCGATCTGGTCGACGCGCGCGACCGACAAGCCGATCAGGTCGGAGACCTCGCGCAGCTTCAACCCCCTGCGTAGTTCTTGGACGGCCGCGGACCGTACGTCCTTGACTCTCGTTCGTGCGTCGGGCAGCAGGTCGTCGGCGAGTATCCGCGCGGCGAGCTCGCGCTCGACGGGGTCGCCGATCTCGTCGAGGCAGGCGAGGGCGGCGTCGAGGTGCCCGGACATGCGGGCGCGTAGGGCGGCGCGTGCCTGCTCGGCGGGGTCGGTCGTCTCGGTCATGGGAGCAGGGTACGCGGTTGCGGAGATCGTTTTCTAGGGAGACTTGATTTCTCGTTCTAGGCACCCTATAAAGGAGGTGCACCGCCGGTCTCCACCCGGCGGCACCAAGAAGGAAAGGGAGCAACCCCCTATGCAGAACGTCGAGTTCTTCCCGGTGGTCGTCACCGAATACCCGACCGACGCCGATCACGCCCCGCTGCTGGGCGACCCCGCCGCCGCCCGCTTCGCTCGCGCCGGCGACATCGTCGAGGGCGACCTCATCCTCGGCGGCGCCTACGGCCTCGGCCGGACGGTGATCCTCGAAGAGGTCGAGTACACCAACGAGCAGTACGAGGCGCACCCCACGCCGTCCGACCCGGCGTGCTGCTCCTTCTGTGAGCGCGCGGCCGAAGAGCCCGGTGAGCACGTGGTCGTCACCAGCGGCTACCCCTGGGAGGTCTGCGACGTGTGGCCCGCCGCCGCGCCCGTGCTGATCATCCCCGCCGCCCTGCGGCGCTGAGCAGTACCGGGGCCCGCACCGCGCGGGCCCCGGCCCCTCGCCGGTCTCCACCCGGCACCCATCGATCAAGGGAGCGACCCCCATGGAAATCACGGCCCGAGTTCGGCAGTCGTACCACCCGCACCAGAGCACCGAGCAGGCCAAGCTCGCCCGGCACATCGTGCTCGACGTCCCCCTCGACGGCCGGCTGCGCCGCGAGGCCGGCGACGCGCTGTGCCGCCCCGCAACCGACTTCTACGAGCTGGAGCGCGGCGACGTCGACGGAAAGGCAACGTGCCGCAAGTGCATCGAGCGCGCGGCCCGCTACGGCGTCCGCGTCATCACGGCCGCGCCCGAGCAGCCCGTCGAGGCGCCCGAGCAGGCCAACGCCGAGGCGCAGCCGGCCGTGCACCACTTCGGCAGCACCGGCGAGGCGTACAACGCGACGCAGTGCCGCGACGACATCCTCGACGGGGACGTGCTCGTGATCGAGCGCGAGCAGGTCGTCGGGTTCCTGCGGAGCGCATGGCCGGGCGCCATCACCGCGATGCACGGCGAGCTGCACACCTTCACCGCCGACCCGCGGAAGATCGACGACGGGAAGTACGCCGCATCCGTCGACCTCGCCGAGCAGACCGCACGCGAGCTCGGCGCCCCGCTGGCCGGCGAGGACGAGCAGGCCACTGTCGAGGCCGAGCTCGCCGAGACCGTCGAGGCCATCGAGCAGGCCGAGGCCAACGACGGGACGTGGCACGGGGGCTGGATCGCCTCGACGCCGCCGGCGACCGGCGACGCGCTGTTCGACCTCGGCGAGGGCGAGCAGGGCGCGCTCTTCGGCTGACTGAACCTGGCGCGCCCGCCCCGGCATACGGTCGGGGCGGGCGTGTCAGCGGCGCACGCGACACTCAATCCACCACACGAGGTAGGAGAGCAGGAACCATGAGCCCCAGCAACGAGCAGCCCAAGGTCGCCCGCTACACCCGCATGGGAGAGACCGCGCCGAGGACGCAGGCCGCGCAGGTCGGCACCGCAGTGCGCGGCACCAGGGGAGCCACCCCCCGTGGCCATGTGCTCGACGAGATGCTCGCCATTACGGCCGAGTACGAGCTCGCCACCGCCCGCCGGCGCATGGGCTATGTCGGCGAGGCCACGCGCCGCGGCGAGGACGTGCAGCACTTCGTCGAGGAGATCTACGAGGCCATGGCCGCGGGCATGGGCGTGACGGAGATCGCCGATGAGCTGAACTGCGGCGAGGGCAAGCTGCGCGAGCTCGGGGACACGTACGGCTACCACACCTGGGCCGTTGACGTGCTGCGCGAGGGCCAATGGCAGGAAGACGACGCCGGCGAGAGCGTATGGCACCGCGAGCGGGTCGCCGAGTACGCCGCCGAGGTGCTCGACGAGACTCGCGCCCACGCCGAGTGGAGCGCGCGCACGCAGGGGCAGGTCGCGGGCCGCGTCCCGCAGGTGCATGCGCGTGTGCGGGTGTGGCGCGGCAGCAACCCCGCCCACGAGGGGCAGACGGTGCACGTTACCTACACACACGAAGAGGACGCGACGCGCTAAGTCGCCTGCGCCGGCCTCGGCTTGAGTGGTCGAGGCCGGCGCCCGGCCCCTGAAAACGCAAACGGCCCGCCGCGGTGTCTCCACCACCGATGACGGGCCTAACCACGAACGGGAGCTACCCCCGCCATGGCTACGCCCTACCCTACCGCCGCACGCCCCGCGGCCCCGCCGGCGCCGGCATCCGTCCGACGGGCACCGCTGCTCGCCTCGGGCAGCATGACCGCCGTTTTCGCTTACTGCGCCTTCCGCCTGTCGTTCGCCGCCCTCACCGATCTTGCCGTCGAGCACGGCGTCGCCGCCGACATTGTGTGGATGTTCGCCGTGTTGGTCGACGGGGGCGCGGTCGTCGGCACGGTCGGCGTGGTGGTGGCCAAGCGCACCGGCCGGCCGACGCGCGCCTACTGGGCGACGGTTGTCGGGTTCGCGGCGACGTCGCTCGGTTTCAACGTCGCTCATTCCGACGGCACCGCCGCCGGCATCGCTATTGCCGTGACGCCGCCAACGGCGCAGTTGGTCGCCACCGAGCTACTTGTGCGGATGTTGCCGGCGCCGGCCGCCGGTACGGCGACGGGTGGTGACGTGGCACCGTCGGTCGCCGCGGCCGAGGACGCCGCCGCTCGTGCGGAGAGTGCCGCCCGGACCGTCGCCGGCGCCGTGAGTGCCGCTGTCGGTGACGCCACCGCCGCCGCACGCGCCGCAGCGGATCGGGCAGAGGACGCTGCAGAACGGTTTGCGCAGGTCAGCGCGGGCGACACTGCCGCCTGCATGCCGGCCCGGCAGGTCGACCTCGCCGCCCTGGTCGCCGCCGTTGACGACGAGCCGCCGTTCACCGCCGCCGACACCGAGGCCACGCCGCCGGCACCGTTGCCCCATGCGGCGACGTTCGCCGCCCCGCCGCCGCTCGTCGACGAGACCGACGCCGCGGCGGGCGGCGCTGAGCTGCCCGGCGTCGTCGAGGTGCCGCAGGAATGGGTCGCCGCCTACCGGCGCGTGCAGCGGACGAGCGGCAAGCGACCGACGGCTGAGAGGGTCGGGGCCGAGCTCGGCCTCAAGCGCACCCGTGGCCGAGAGATTCGCGAGCTCGTCGAGGCGCACCTCGAAGAGGTTGCGATTCGATAACGACTGCCGTAATGTTGGCGGCGCTTCCGGCGTGCCCGAAAACAGGGGCGCCGCTACCAACTTCATAGCCCGAACGCCCGCCATGCATCCCCCGGCATGGCGGGCGTTCGCTGTTCGCCCGGGAGGTGACGCCATGACGCGCCGACCGGTCACCGACGACGAGCGCGACGAGATCCGCCGCCGCCACGCCGCCGGCGAATCCCGCAACACCATCGCCCGCGCCATGGGCCGCAGTGCCTCGACCGTCTCGCGTATCGCCGACGAGCTCGGGCTGCGGTTCGAGGGCGGCGCCCGCGTCGCGCCGGCCACGGCCGCGCGGCAGCTCGACCTCGCCGAGCAGCGCCGGCAGTTGGTCGCCCGCCTCTACACCCGCGCCGCCGCGAACCTCGACCGCGTCGAGGCCGGCGCGTATGTCCGCGTCGAGCTGCTGCCCGACGGCCGTACCCGCCGGATCACGACTGACGACCCGCCGGCCCAGGACGAGCGGCACCACTCCCAAGCCATCGGCTCGTACCTGACCAGCGCGGCGCGGCTCGCCGAAATCGACGCCGGCAACAGCGCCGGCGAGGTCCGTTCCATGCTCGGCGACCTCGCCCGCGGACTGCGCGAGGCGTTCGGCGACGACGAGCCCGAGGAGGACACCGGCGGGGGGTGAGCGTGTGCTCGACACCCTGCCCCTGTCCCGCAAGCAGCTGCGCAGCGTGGCGCAGGCAACCGCCCGCATCAACATTTGGCACGGCGCCGTACGGTCCGGCAAAACGATCGCCTCATTGCTCGCATGGCTGCTCGCCGTCGCCGAGGCCCCGGCCTCCGGGCTCATCCTGGTTGTGGGCCGAAGCTTGCAGACGATCGAGCGCAACGTGTTCGAACCGCTGCAAGATCCCGCGCTGTTCTGGGATGTGGCGCAGCAGGTGCGGCACACCCGCGGGGCGACGACCGCGACGGTACTTGGCCGAACGGTCCATCTCATTGGAGCCGCGGACGCTCGGGCCGAGGGCCGGCTGCGTGGTCTGACCGCGAGCCTCGCCTACGTCGACGAGGCAACGCTGCTGCCCGAGGGCTTTTGGGTGCAGCTGCTTGCCCGACTGTCCGTTCCGGGCGCCCGGCTGCTGGGGACCACAAACCCGGATTCTCCGCGTCATTGGCTCAAGACGGGGTATCTCGACCGCGCGCACGAGCTCGACCTCAAGGCGTGGCACTTCCGCCTCGACGACAACCCCAGTCTTTCCGCGGCGTACGTCGCCGCCCTCGCCGCCGAGTACGTCGGTCTGTGGAAACGGCGGATGATCGACGGCGCGTGGGTGGTGGCCGAGGGCGCCGTTTTCGACATGTACGACGAGCAGCAGCACGTCGTCGACACCCTGCCCCCGATGCGTCGGCACTGGCTCGGCATCGACTACGGCACCACCAACGCCACCAGCGCCGTACTGCTCGGCCTCGGCACCGACGACCGGCTGTACGCCTGCGCCGAGTGGCGTTGGGACTCCCGGACCGCGCACCGGCAGTTGACCGACGCGCAGTACAGCGCCCGCATCCGGGCATGGCTCGACGAGCAGGACGTCGTGCCCGAGTGGACGTTCATCGACCCGAGCGCCGCGTCGTTCACGGTGCAGATGTGGAACGACGGGCACCCCGGCATCGCCCGTGCCAATAACGACGTGCTCGACGGGATCCGCTCGACGGCGACCGCGCTCGACTCCGGGCTGCTGCGCATTCACCGCAGCTGTACCGGGCTGCTCGACGAACTGCCGGCGTACGCATGGGATCCGGCCGCCTCCGAGCGCGGAGAAGACAAGCCGATCAAGCGTGACGATCACGGCGTCGACGCGCTGCGCTACGCCGTGCACTCCGCCGCCCACGAGTGGCGCCACCTGCTACCCGTCCCAAGTGCCCAGGGGGTGAGCTGACGTGCCGTTGCCAGAGAACGGGGCCCCGTGGCCACCACCGCAGTTCGCCGCCGAGTACGCCGCCATGCGCGTCGACGACGCGTGGTACGCCGGCGACCGCAAACGACTCGCCGAGGTCTACGCCCGCGACCAACTGCGGCCCGACGGCCGCCGCCGACTGTGGGGCCGGCGCCCGCCGGCGCTCGGCCAGCGCGACGACCGGCTGCACATCCCCCTCGCCGCCGACATCGCGAACACCTCGGCCTCGCTGCTGTTCAGTGAGCCGCCGACGTTCACCGTCGACGACACCGCGACGCAGGCCCGGCTCGACGAGCTCACCGAGGCCGGCGGCGTGGCAAACACCCTGTTGGAAGCGGCCGAAGTCGCCGCCGCGCTCGGCGGGGTCTTCCTGCGCGTTACGTGGGATGCCAGCCTCGCCGCCCGCCCGCTGCTCACCGCGGTACATGCCGACAGTGC
This sequence comes from Streptomyces sp. NPDC059008, assembly GCF_042749045.1. Lineage (NCBI taxonomy): Bacteria > Bacillati > Actinomycetota > Actinomycetes > Kitasatosporales > Streptomycetaceae > Streptomyces > Streptomyces sp. NPDC059008. The sequence continues at coordinate 116,740 of NZ_JBHYJC010000017.1, forward strand.
GCTGCCCGAGTTCCGATTCGGCATCCTGTCGGCCGTGACGTTCTGGCACGAGCTGCCGAGCGACAACGCGACCGTATGGCGCCACCTTGAGCGGCACGAGCCCGGCCGCATCCTGCACGGCCTCTACCAGGGCGACGCCGACCGCCTCGGCGTGCGCGTCCCCTTGGTCGAGCACCCCGAGGTCGCCGCCCTGGCGGACTCCCTCGGCGAGGCCGGCGACACCATCGAGACCGGGCTGCCCGACGCGATCACCGCCGCCTACGTACCCAACATGCGCCCCAACCGGCCGCACCGCGGCTCACCGCTCGGACGGTCCGACTTCCAGGGCGCGCACGACTTGTTCGACGCGCTCGACTCGACGTGGTCGAGCTGGATGCGCGACCTTCGGCTCGCCCGCGCCCGGCTGATCGTGCCTGACGGTTACCTGCGATCCAACGGCGCCGGAAACGGCGCGTCGTTCGATGCTGATCGGGAGATCTGGCAGACGCTCAACATTCCGCCGACCGAAACGGGCGCGGCGGGGATCACCCTGTCGCAGTTCGCTATCAGGGTGGCCGAGCACCAGCAGACCGCCGAGGCCATCGTGCGGCAAGCCGCGCAGAGCGCCGGCTACTCCGCGCAGTCCTTCGGGCTGGGGGATGCGACCGCGGCGACTGCAACCGAGGTCGTCGCCCGCGAGCGACGCAGCATGATCACCCGGGACACCAAGGCGCGTTACTGGGCGCCGGCCGTCGCCGACATGCTGCACGTGATGCTGCGCCTTGACCGTGTCCTCGGATTCTCGACGGTCGCCACGGGCGAGCGCCCGCATATCCAGTTCGGCGACGCGGTTTCGGAGGACCCGCAGAGCACCGCGCAGACCCTCGCGCTTCTGGCGCAGGCCGAGGCGGCGAGCACCGAGACCAAGGTGCGCATTCTGCGTCCGGATTGGTCCGACGAGCAGGTGCAGGCCGAGGTCGACCGCATCCGGGAGGAGAGCGGCACGGCCGTGCCCGACCCGATTACCGGTGCCCCGCCGGCGCCGGCCGCGCAGGACGAGAGCGAGCTGCCGTTCGCGGCATAGCCGGTAAGGGGGGTGCACGGTGCCCGTTGCACCCGACATGGTCGAGGACCTGTCAGCCGGCACGTACCGGCTGTACGCGGACGCCGAGGAACGGCTGCTTGGCATCGTGGCGCGGCAGCTCGCCGCCGGCTACGACGCCCCCGGGTGGGCCCAACGCAAGTTGGCGGCGATCCAGCCGCTACGCCGCGCGGCGCAGGCCGTTGTCGACGAGCTCGGCCGCGCGGTGAGTCTTGAGGTGTTCGACGTGATCGCCGAGAGCTACAACCGCGGGCATCGCGCCGCGGTTGCCGAGCTCGGCGCACTGTCGGATGCGGCGCGCCGGCTGGTGGATGAGATCACGCCCAATGCACAGGCTGTGGACAGGCTCGCGCACGAGGCGGTCGACCTGGTCACCGCAACGCACCGCGGCATCTTGCGGGCGGTCGTCGATACGTTCCGCGAGATCGTCGCGAAGGTGACTGCAACGCCCCTGTTGGGGACCGGTACGCGCCGGCAAGCGACGCAGGACGCGATGCGGCAGTTTGCCGACCGCGGGATCTCCGGTTTCACCGACCGGGCCGGCCGCCGCTGGCAGCTGACGAGCTATGCCGAGATGGCGGTGCGGACGTCGACCGCACGGGCCGCCGTCGAGGCGCACACCCGCACCCTGACCGAGGCCGGCCTCGACCTGGTCATCGTCTCCGATGCGCCGCGCGAGTGCCCGCTGTGCCGCCCGTGGGAGGGCCGGTTGCTGGCGATCGACGGGCCCGACGGACGCCGTACGGTCGAGGTCGAGCACGCCATCGAGGACGGGCGCATGCTGCGCGTGGTGGTGCAGGGCACCCTCGACGAGGCGCGCCGCGCAGGCTTTCAGCATCCGAACTGTAGGCACTCCGTCTCGGCCTATATCCCTGGTGTCTCGTCGCTCATTCCGCCGATGCGCTCGGACGGTAAGAGCTACGAGGCCGGGCAGCGACAGCGCGCCATCGAGCGGAACATCCGTAAGCACAAGAAGCGGGCCGCGGGCGCCACCACCCCCGAGGCCAAGAAGGCGGCCGAGGCCAAGGTACGCAGGTGGCAGGGAGCCATGAGGCAGCACCTTGCCGAACACCCGCAGCTGCGCCGCAACCGCACCCGCGAGCAGCTCGGCGCCGGCAACCTTCCCCCGGCCCGCACCGAGGCACCGCAGGGCGCGGTCGAGGCCGCGCGGCTGCGCGCCGGCGACGAGCACACGCCCGGGGAGATGAGCGAGCAGCAGCTCGCCGACGCCATCGGTACGGGCGTGCCCGACGAGCGCGACCTCGGCCGCGCCGCGGCCGAGCTCGACCGGCGCGACGAGCAGGCCCTGCTCGACCGCATCCGTCCCGGCGGGCAGCTCGCCGCCGACCTTTCCGCATTCAGCGACCGCGAGCTCGGCCGCGTACTGCCGCACCTGGACGACGAGCAGGTGCTGCACGCGGCTGCGGAGATGGACCGGCGCGACGTCGCCGCCCGTCTGCCCGAGGTCCGCGCCGATCTGGTCGGACTGTCCGAGGCCGATCTCGCGCACCGCGTGCGGCGTGCCACGGACCCGGCCGAGTTCGCCGCGCTCGCGGCCGAGGCCGACCGCCGGCAGCTGCTGGCCGAGGTCTTCCCCGGCGGGCAGCTCGCCGTCGACCTGGCGCCGTTGGGCGACGAGGTGCTCGGGTGGGCCGTGCGGTACGCGCGGCCGGCCGAGGCCGAGAGGATCGCCGCGGAGATTGACCGCCGGTACCCCGTCGAAGTGCCCGAGCTGCCGCGCACGAGCGACACAGTCGCCGATCAGCTCAGCGACCGGCGCCTCGTCGACGAGACCCTCGCGCCCGTGCCGGCCCCGGAGGCGTGGGCATGGCTGGCGCTCGGCGAGGACGAGCCCGACCGGTTCGCCGGCATGTCCGCTACCGAGCGATGGGTCGCCGAGCAGGAAGAGGCGCAGCAGGCCGCCCGCCACGCCTACACCCGCGAGCAGATTGGGGAGCTGTACCGCGAGCACATCTACCGGCAGTACCTCACGGCCGAGGACGCGTTGCGCGGCGAGCTGCTCAGCCGGCGCGCCGAGGCCGACGGGGTGCACCCGTTGTCTCTGTTCTCGGGGCCGGCGCACGTCGCGTATGCGCGTGCCTCGGAAGAGCTGAAACGCTGGTGGGCTGATCATCCGCGGCTTACGCTGGCAGAGTTCACCGAGCAACTCACCGGCCAGCGCAGCGAAGCGGCCGAGGCCGCCCGCAAGAACCGCGACGACCGACAAAACCGCCTGTAGCCGAGAGGGGCGAGCAGTGGCACAGCAGACCCGCGAAAGCCTGACCCGCGCCCTGAATGAGGGTGCCGAGGCCGGCCGCGCCGGACACCCGCCGACCGCGTGCCCGTACCCGGTCGATACGGCCGCATGGGCTGCATGGGTCCGCGGCTACGCCAAGCAGGCCCCGTTGCCCGACGAGGTCGACGCCTAGCAGCTCGCCCCCCACCACTCCTTTTTAAGGGTCCGCCGATCACGGCGGGCCCTTTTCTCATGCCCGAACCCGTGCCCGGAGGAACGATCCGCCATGCCGTCTGAGACCCCCAACGCCCCCGCCGCCGACACCAGCGGGCAGGGTGAGCAGTCCGCGCAGACCGGTGTCGAGGGCGCGCCGGCCGCGCCGGCGCCGGCTGGCAGTACGCCGCCGGCGGCCGACGAGCACCAGCTCGCCGAGGCCGAGCAGCGCGCGACCGAGCAGGCCGACCGTGCCGAGCAGCTACAGGCCGCGCTCGACGCCGTGCACCAGGCCCTCAACCCCGACGGGGGCGAGGGCGGGCAGGACCCCGCGCAGCTCGCCGCGGCGGTCGCCGAGCGCGACCAGCAGCTCGCCCAGGTCGCCGCCGACCTGCGTACGGCGCAGGTCGAGCTCGCCGCCCATCGTGCCGCCGGCGAGCACGGCGCGCGGGCCGACCGGCTGCTCAACTCCCGCGCGTTCGCCGACTCCGTCGCCGGCCTCGACCCGAGCGCGCCGAAGTTCGGCGAGCAGCTCGCCGCCGCCATTACCGCGGCGGTCGAGGCCGACCCCGAGCTGTACCGCGCCGCCCCCACCGGGCCGGCCAAGGGGGGCGCGGAATTCAACGGCCCGCCCTCGGCCGAGAAGCGCCCGAAGTCGCTGCACGACGCCGTCGCCGCCCACCTCGGCGGCTGAACCTAGGAGCCTGTTTTGATTACTCTCGCCGACGCGCACCTCAATGCGCTTGAAGACCTTGACCACCTGGTCATTGATGAATTCCGCAAGGCTTCTTGGCTGCTGGATAACCTGACGTTTCACGACGCGGTCAACCCGGCCGGCGGTGGTTCGACGCTGACATACACGTATCTGCGGACCATCACCGAACGCCCCGCCTCCTTCCGTCGCTATAACTCCGAATACCCCGTCGCCGAGGCGAAGCGCGCCAAGTTCGGTGTTGAACTCGCCCCGCTCGGCGGCGCCTTCGAAATCGACCGCGTGCTCGCCAACATCGGGCCGGCCGCAACCAATGAGGTCACGTTCCAGATGGAACAGACCATCAAGAGCGCCCGCGCCTTCTTCTCCGATCAGGTCGTCAACGGCATGCGGGTGCGGACCCCGAACGAAGAGGAAGGGTTCGACGGGCTCGACTTTGCCCTCGCCGGATCGGATACCGAGATGGGCCTCGGGACCGTGACCGACTGGACCGGCCCCGGCCTGGACACCAGCCGCGAGCAGCACGCCGCCCTCGACCTGCTCGACGAGTTCCTCGCGCAGCTCGACGGCGTGCCGTCCGCGATCCTCGGCAACAAGCAGACCATTGCCCGCGTGCGGTCCCTGGCGCGCCGCTCCGGTTACTACACCCGCAGCGAGGACGCTTTCGGCCGCCACATCGAGACCTACAACGGCATTCCGTTCATCGACCTGGGCGCCAAGGCCGGCAGCAACGACCCCGTAATTCCCGTCGAGACGCGACTCATTGACGCCGACGGAAACGGCGAGGGCGAGACCGTCACCGGGCTTTCGGACCTGTACGCGCTGCGGCTCGGCCTCGACGGATTTCACGGTGTGTCGACCGCGGGTGGGCAGCTCGTGCGTACCTGGATGCCGGATTTCAACACGGCCGGCGCCGTGAAGCGCGGCGAAGTCGAAATGGGGCCGATTGCCGTTGCGCTCAAGGCCACTAAGGCGGCTGCGGTTCTCAGGAACATTCGCGTCAAGTAAGGAGAGCACAGCATGCAGTACCGCATTACCGCGCCCGTTGACGGGCATTCCGGCGTCGTCGCCGGCATCACGTTTGCCGACGGCGTCGCAACGTGCTGCGACCCGCCGCTCGGCGCGCTGGAGTATTTCCGCCGGCACGGCTACGAGCTCGTGTGCCTCGACGTGCCCGAGGCCGAGGTCGCCCCGATCGGTTTCACGGCCGAGACGCCGCCGGCCGAGGACAAGCCCGCGGCGCGGTCGCGTTCCAAGCAGCGCAACGGCGACGGGAGTTAGCCCGTGGTCCGGATGTACGCCACCGTCGAGCAGTACGTCGCGCGGTGCGGACAGCCGGCCGAGGCCGAGGTCGAGGTGCTGCTCGGCCGCGCGTCCGACGACATCGCCGCCGCGCTGATCACCGCTGTCTACGACCCCGCCCTCGACGACGTCGCCGAGGCCCTCGCCGCCGCCGTGTGCGCACAGGTCGAATACTGGCTCGCCACCGGCAGCGACGGCATCACCACCGGCGAAGCATGGGACGCCGTGAGCATCGGGCCCGTGTCGCTGTCCGGCCGCAGCGCGCCGGCCGCATCCCCAGTCCTGGTGGCCGGCGTCGAGCTCGCCCCACGCGCCTACCGCGCGCTGCACCTTGCCGGCCTGCTGCCCGGGGAGGTGACGGACGCATGGTGAACCGCGTACCCGGGTGGCTGCTGCGCCACCGGGTCACCGTCGAGCCGTATCTCGGCGACTCCGCGTACGGCCCGACCTACGGCGAGCCCGTGTGCGCGCCGGCCCTGGTCGCCGCGGTGCGCAAGCAGGTCGCCGACAAGGAGGGGCGCGAGGTGCTCGCCACCGCGCAGATCATCGGCGGCCCCGAGCTGGAGTGCCCGCCCGGCAGCCGGCTGACCCTGCCCGACGGGCGCACGGCAACCGCCATCAGTACGGCGACGCACACGGCCCCCGGGCTGCCCGTTCCCGCCTGCGTGGAGGTGATGTGCCAATGACGCAGCGCACCCGCCTGCGCTGGCACGGCGGGCAGGCCCTTGCCGGTACCCAAGCCGGCGCCGCCCGCGGGCTGCGCCTGGCGGCCGAGCACGTGCTCGCCAAGTCCCGCGAGCGTGTCCCGATCGAAGAGGGAACGCTCGAACGCTCCGGGGTCGCCACCGTCGATGAGAGCGCGCTTACCGCCGCGGTGTCCTACGACACCGTGTATGCGGTCCGGCAGCACGAAGAGCTCACGTGGCGGCACGACGCCGGCCGGACCGCGAAATACCTTGAGGGGCCGCTCAATGAGCAGGCCGCCACGGTCGCCGCGCTGATCGCCGCCGCGGTGCGCAGGGCGCTTGATGGGTGAGCCGCTCGACTACGCCGACGCGCTCGCCCGCTACCTGCACGAGCTCGGCCTGCTGACCTACGACCCGCACGGCGTGTTCGGCGATTGCTTCGTCGAGTCGATGCCACCGGCCCCCGATCAGGCGGTGTGCCTGTCGCTGTACGGGGCCGGCGCCACGGATGCGCGCAACGGATGGGACGAGCGGCAGCTACAGGTGCGTGTGCGCGGCACCGCCGACCCGCGCGTCTCTCGCCGGCGCTGCGAGGCCCTCTACAGCGCGCTGCACGGCCTCGCCGGCGTGGCGCTGCCCGGCGACGTCTGGCTCGTGCTCGCCGCCGCCAACGCCGCCCCCGCCTCGATGGGGGCCGATGAGCGCGGCCGGCATGAGCACGTCGTGAATCTCCGCCTCGATATCGAGGCCCCCACCACACATCGAATCCCGTAACAGACGGAAGGAATTCACCGCATGGGCCGGCCTATTGATGCCCGCGGTTGGATTTTCGAGGTGCGCGACCAGTCGACAACTGTCGAGCGGTGGCTGCCCATTGAGAATCTGACCAAGTGGACAGCCAACGCATCCGAAAACGAAGAGACCGCCGAGACGACCAACTTTGACAGTGCGGGTTGGTTCGAGCAGGACGTTATGCAGCGTGGCGGGCAGATTGAAGTCGAAGCGCAGTACGCCCTCGACCCCAAGACCGGCAAGCAGGTCGAGGGGCAGGCGTATGTCGACCAGTTTTGGGGGCAGCGCCTCGGTATCGACTCCCGTAACGAGATTCGGTATCGCCACGACTCCCAAAACATGTGGGTCATTTGGGATGCCACTGTGACGCCCGATAAGCAAGAGGGCGAGGTCAACGACAAGACGGGTTGGAACGCGACGTTCACGCAGTGCGGGCGCCCCCGCTATGAGCCCGTTATTCCGATCCGGATGGAGTGTGACGCCGCATGACGGAGCAGACCTATAACCGCGACCAGGTCGCGGACTTCGACGCGTTTTTCGCCGAGCAGAACGAGGTGCGGTTCGGGGCGACGCTGCGCCTGTACGGGCGTGAGTACGTGCTGCCGACCAGTCTCCCGCTGCTGTTCACGCTCCAGATGGAGCGCGTACAGAACTCGACCGACCCGGACGATATCCGCCGGCTGCTGGCCTCGCTGTTTGGGCCGGCTGCGCTGGATGAGTGGGCGGATAACGGGATGACCGACCGGCAGCTCGGCGTCGTGCTGCTGTGGTCCGCGGCGAATGCCCGCGAACCCGGCTGCCTTTCCATATCCGAGGCTGTCGAGCTTTACGACGAGCAGGAGGCAGCTAAGGAAGAGGGCGGGGAGGGAAAAGCACCGCACCCGACCCCGAAGACGATCGCCAACGTTTCTGGGAAGCAGTCGTAACGAACTTTTCAGCGGTCGAGTCTGATCTCGCCCGCGAATATGGAACGACCGCCGAGCAGCTCGCCACCATGAGCACTCGGCGTTTTTTGGCGCTGATCGGCGGACTTCCTGCCGAGGCCCAATTCCCGCGCGTCTGGGCGGGAACACCGCGCGCTGTGACTGACCCGCGCGAAATCGCCGCGCTCACCGGCATGCCTGCATAGCCGGCCGCACGGCCACAACTTCATAGCGACAACTGAATAGGGGGTGACCCATGGCCCTCTCGGTCGGCGAACTCGTCGGGTATATCGACCTCGACGCATCCGGCGCCCGCCGCGGCATCGCGCAGGCCGACCTCGCCATGCAGGGGTTGCAGCGGTCGGCCGACGGCCGGCTGCGGGACATGCGCGGTCGATTCGTCGCCGCCTCCGCCGCGCTCGGCGCAGCGGTCGGCGATGGGATAGCCAACGGGACGAACCAGGCCCGCGCCGGAATCGACGAGCTCGGCAACACCCTCGCGGGCGGAGTGGCCGACGGTGCCGACCGAGCGCGCGCGAGCGTTGCCGGACTGGGAAACCAGATCGGCAACGAGGTCGGGGGTGGGGCGCAGCGGGCGCGCGCCGCCCTCGGCGCGCTCGGGCCGGCGCTTAACGCGCTCAAGCTGTCCACGGTGGCGCTGTCGGGCGGGGCGCTGGCAGCCGGCGGTGCGCTGGCCGCGGTGCCGGCTGTTTTCGCGGCGATCGGCATCAAGGCCGCGGCGTCGTCGAAGCAGGTCAAGGACGCGTTTTCGGGGCTGAAAGACCATGTCACCAGCCAAGTGCAGGGCATGGTCGGGCCGATCAAGCAGCAGCTTGTCGGCATCGCCGGGGATGCTCGGGCGACGTTCGACAAGATCGCGCCGAGCTTGCAGAAAGGTTTCTCCGCGGTCGCCCCGCAGGTGCGTTCCGTGGCGCAGGGCGTGCTCGGGATGGTCGAGAAGATCGCCCCCGCGCTGGCCCGTACGGCATCGGCCGCGACGCCTGTCATTGAGGCGATATCGGGCGGACTGGTCAAGCTCGGCTCCGGGCTGGCCGGTTTCTTCAACGGGCTCTCCGCCGGCGCGCAGGGTGCCGCGCAGGGGTTTTCTGGGCTTTTCGCTGGAATATCGCAACTTCTTCCCGCTTTGGGCAGGTTGCTCGGGCAGCTCGCCCAAGCTGGCGGCCCCTTGCTGGCGACCGTCGCCGGCACCTTCAGTCAGCTCGCGTCGCAGCTGCTCGGCGCACTCGGCCCCGCCCTGACGGCACTGGCCGGACCACTTCGAACACTTGTCCAGTCGCTGGGCGCTGCCCTGCGGCCGATCCTGGCCGCGCTCGGCCCCGTCCTGAAGCAGGCCGCGGTCGCCGTCGGCGAGCTCGTGCGCGCCGCCGCCCCCTTGCTGGTCACCGTCGGGCAGCTCGCGGGCGCCCTCCTGCCTGCGATAACGCCCCTACTGCGGGTACTCGCCGCGATCTTCCGGCAAGCGGCGCCCGTGGTACGGCAGCTCGCCAGCACCTTGCAGGCGGTACTCGCCCCGATCCTGGCTCAACTGCCGGGGCTTATCAGCCCATTTGCGTCAGTTCTGCGGGTTTTGGCCGGTACGGTCCTGTCGATCTTGGGCCAGCAGATCAAGGCCCTGTCCCCCGCCCTGATCAGCATGGGCCGATCCTTCGGCCAGATCCTGGCCGCCGCCCGGCCCCTGCTCGGCGCCCTGGCCTCGTTGATCAACTCCGGGCTACGCGCCTTGATGCCGGTCCTTACCCCGCTGATCGGTCTTGCCGGCCGGCTCGCCGCCATCCTGGCAAAGGTCTTGGCGACGCAGATCACGCTCGTTGTGATCCCGGTCCTCAAGATCCTTACCGCGCTGCTGCGCGGCGACTTCTCCGGAGCCTGGCGCCAGACAAAGGCACTCGTCGCGAACGTCGGCGCCTTCCTGCGGCAGCTGTTCGTCAAGCTCGGCGTTTGGGTGGCGGCCGGCATCGCTAAGGCCGTGGCCTGGGTCCGATCGTTCCCGGGGCGCGCCATGGCCGCACTCGCCCCGCTGGCCGGCCGGCTGTTCACCGCGGCGACCAACGCCTTTCAGCGCATGAACGCAGCGATCATCGCCAAGGGGCAGCAGGCCCTCGCGTGGCTGCGCGGGCTGCCCGGCCGGATGGCTGCCGCGCTCGGCAGCCTCGGCTCGCTACTCGTCGGCAAGGGCCGCGACCTTGTGGCCGGCCTGATGCGCGGCGTTGAAGCCATGGGCGGTTGGATCCGCTCCAAGCTGTCCGGTTGGGCCAAAGCCATGATCCCCGGGCCGATCGCCAAGGCCCTTGGCATCGCGAGCCCGAGCCGTGTCATGGCTCGGGACGTAGGCCGCTGGATCCCCGCCGGCGTCGTCGCCGGCATCACCTCCGGGCAGGGCGCCGTCGACACCGCGATGCGCCGCCTTGTCCCCACCCCAGCCGCGCCCGCCATGGCCGCGCCCGGCCTCGCCGGCGCCGCCCCCTACGGCCGCGCGGCCGGCAACGGCGCCTACGGCCAGCGGTCGGGCGCGGTGCTGCACGTCGAGCACTGGCACGCCGGCTCGGCCACTCCTGATCAGACCGCCGCCGCTCTGGCGTGGAAGATGAAAGCGAGGGGATAGCCCCCATGTCCACGGACCGCACAAGAATCGACGTCGCCCCCGCCGCGGCGTCGATGGTCGTCGGTCAGCTGCGCTACGGCGAGCTGCTACTCGGCGCCCACACTCCCTACAAGTGGCGGAAGTTGACCGGGTGGGAAGAGCTGCCCGAGCAGGACTCGGGCAACGTCCCCCGGCCAGCCGCGCACGGCGCGTATCTGGGCCGGCTGCTGTCCCAGACGCGCACGGTCGGGCTCGACGAGATGATCGTGCGCGCCTCGGCCGACGAGCTCGGCGACGTCGTCGGGCAGCTCGGCGCGGCAACCGGGCTCGTCGACGACGAGCTGCCGCTGCTGGTGCACATCGACACCCGCGGGCCGCTGCTGGTGTGGGCGCGCGTGGTGCGGCGAACCATCCCCGTCGAGCGTGGCTACTCCGTCGGCACGGTCACCGAGGCCGCCCTCGAATGGGAAGCGACCGACCCGCGCCGGTACGCGCCGGCGGTGCAGTGCGCCGAGACCGGTCTGCCCGAGCCGTGCCTGCCCTGGCACACCGACCCCGCCGACGGCAGCCCGCGCGGCGCGCCGGCCAGTACCGGCGACCTCGTCGCCTGCAACTTCGGCCGAGCACCGACGCACCCCGTCGTCGAGTTCGTCGGGCCCGTGGACACCCCGCGCCTGACCAACGTCACCACAGGGGCGGTACTTGAGTACGACGTCATCCTCGACGCAGGCGAGCAGCTCACCGTCGACACCTTCGACGGCTCGGCCACGCTCGCCGGCGGCGAGAGCCTGCTGCATGCCGCGAGCGTGGCGTGCTGGCCCGAGGCTGCGTTCACTCTCGCTCCGGGCGAGAACGTCCTGACGTTCCGGGCCGCTCCGGATGCGCCCGCCGACCCGCGCGCCGCCGCCGTTCTTCGGTGGCGCTCGGCCCACTGGTGAAAGGAGGCCGACCAACCGTGACGACCTCCCAATACCAGGTCCTGGTCTGCGATCTGCGTAGCGACCGGCTGCTCGACGTGCTGCCCCTGCAAGAGGTGACCATCGAGGACTACATCGGCAAGGCCGGCAGCTTGCAGGGCACCGTGCCGATACCCAACCGGGCCATGGCCGACCGCGCCCGCCCGATCCTCATCCCCGCGCGCACTGCCCTTTGGGTCGAGCGCGACCGCGAGATCTGGTGGGGCGGGGTGCTGTGGTCGGTCAACCCCAAGAGCGACGAGCGCGGCCGGATCTCCGTCGAGGTCCAGGCCGGCACCTTCGACACCTACCTCGATCACCGGCAGCTGCGCACCACGCACCGCGCCAAGGGCATGGATCAGCTCGACATCGCACGCGACCTCGTCGACCAGGCCCAGAACCAGCCCGGCGGCGATATCGGCATCACCTACGACACCGAGCTCTCCGGCGTCCGACGCGACCGGACGTTCAGCGCGTCCGATCAGCCGAAGATTCGCGAGCTGCTCGACAAACTCGCCTCGGCCGAGAACGGGTTCGAGTGGCGCATCCGCTGCTACCGCGACCGCGTCAGCGGCGCCCGTGTGAAGCTGCTCGACCTCGGATACCCGCGGCTCATCCGCGGCGGCGACGACATCGTGCTCACCCACCCCGGGCACATGCTGAGCTACGAATTCCCGGCCGACGGTACGACCGTGGCGAACGTCTGGCAGAGCAGGGGCGCGAGCGACAACCGCAACCAGGCCGCCGCAAGCCGGCCCATGCTGTCCGAGCTGCTCGTCGCCGAGGACGACCTCGCCGCCGGCTGGCCGCGCCTGGATGGCAGCAACGACCACCAAAGCATCGACGACCCGCAGGTGCTCGCCGAGCACGCGCGAGCCGAGGCCGCGCTCGCTCGCCGGCCGCAGGTGATCCCTGAAATCGCCGTGCACCTTGACGAGCAGATCAGCCCGGACCTGCTCGGCCGCACCGTCCGTATCCGCATCCGCGACGACTGGTTCCCCGAGGGGCTCGACGTCCGGCACCGGGTCGTCGGCATCTCCGTCACGCCGCCCGAGCGCGGCAAGTCCGAATCCGCAAAACTCACTTTGGAGACCCCTTATGGCGACAGTCCGCAATGACCTGCTGGACCGCATCCGAGAGCTTGAGCGCCAGGTGCGCGAGATCGCCGGCCGTTCCCAGACCCGGCCCCCGCTCGACCAGATCAAAAACGGCGACGTGAAGATCTCCGAGGGCGGGCAGCTCGTCGTCGTCCCGCCCGACAAGGATTTCTCGACGTTCACCGTCGGGCAGTGGCCCGACGGAGCTTTCGGCATGGTCGCGCGCCGCATGGACGGCAGCTTTGCCCTGACCGTCGAGGGCGAGGCCGAAGACCGCGGCACGGTCCGGCTGTGGTCGCGTGACCTCGCCGAGCGCGACCGGATCCTCGTCATGGACGACAAGCACAGCCCGCGCCACCTCGGCCGGCCCTGGATGCCGCTCCAGCTGCACCCGACCGCCAACCAGCGCACCACCGACACCGCATGGGGGCACGCGTGGGTCGGCATCTCCACCGTGCACAACGCCGTCGCCCACCTCCAGCTCACCACCTACGCCGAGGCCGGCGGGCGCGTCCGCGTCCGCATGCGCGTCGAGGGCGGCGAGGCCGAGGTCGTCGACGAGTGGGAGGTGCCGGCGGGGAAGTGGACCGCGCACACCGTCGAGCGCCCGCTGCACGGCTCGGCGTTCCTCGACGACGTCTCGATACAGGTCGAGCACCTCAGCGCCAAGCGTCGCAAGGCCATCGAGACCCGGCTGCTGTCCGCCTACACCCGCAACACCTTCCGCGCCACCGAGGCACCCGAGCCTGCCGCCGGCCGCGAGGGCGACACCGGCAAGCCCGACCCGACGCTGCCCGTCGAGCACGACAACGACGAGCACCAGGGCGACGGGGCCGGCAAGGCCGAGCACGCCAAGACCAAGAAGTGAGAGGAGACCTCGCCATGTCGGACGCCGCCCGCCGCACGGTCCGCACTGTGGTGCAGACCCTGCTCGGCCTCGCCGCCGCGCTCCCCCTGATCATCTCCGCCGCCGGCATTCCCCGCACCGTCGCCGGCGTCGCAACCGCCCTCGCCGTCGCGGCCGGCATCACCCGCGTTATGCAGCTCGACGCCGTGCAGCGGCTCATGCCGCGGTGGCTGCGCAGCGCCGTACCCGACCCGGGCAACGGCGCCGCCGGCGCCCCCAGCACCCCCGCCCCGAGCCGCGGCCCGAACGGGGGCGCCGTGTGACCGAGCCTGACCCGCACGACGTCGCCCTCGAACTGGAGCGGCTGCGCACCGCCGTCGAGACCGGGTTCGCCCGTATCGATGGCCGCCTCGACCTGCTCGCCCAACGCGACGACCAGACCGACAAGACCCTCGACGACCACGAACAGCGCCTTACCGCCCTCGAACGGGCACGCTGGCCTCTGCCGAGCATCGCCGTAGCCATCGGCGGCGCCGGCTGCGTGCTGTCCACATGGCAGCTCATCCGCTGAACCACAACGCCCCCGCATACGGCCTCACGGCCGTGTGCGGGGGCGTTGCTGCGTTGATGGCGACGCGGGTGTCAGGCGAGGAACTCTCCGTCCTTGACGGCGGCGACGAACGACGACCAAGCGGCAGTTTCAAAGGCGAGCGCGGGGCCGTGCGGAGCCTTGCTGTCACGAACGGGGACGACGCCGGATGCTGCGAACGCGGGGGCCCATTCGACGCACGTTCCTCCGTTGCCCTCGCTGTAGCTGGACTTCACCCAGGTTGCGCGGGTGAGGTCGGGGGTGGTGCTCATCGTTGTACGCCTCCATAAGGTGCCGAATCAGGGAGAGGGAGTCAGGGAGGGATAGAGCGTCGGCTCGCAACCGCTCATACGTTGCGACTGCCTCGGCGACTGCTTCCGGCGCGTCGTGCACTTGCCCCTGTACGTAGCTCTCTGCGTACAGGAATTCTGTCGCGTCTTGCCGCTTGAGCACAATGAACGGCGTTCGTCGTGCTGGTGTGCCACAGAGGGGGAACACCTGGACCGTGATGCGTGGGTGCTCGGCTGCCGCCGCAAGGTACTGGAGCTGTTCCCGCATGACACCTGTATCGCCCATGCCGGACCAAAGGGCAGCTTCATGAAGGATCACCCACAGCGACGGCGGGTTCGTTGCCTCGAAGATCTCGCGGCGCCGCATGCGGTCTTCTACCCGTTGTTTGATCTGCGCAGGAGACTCATCCGGCCGGGCCGCTCGGTAGACGGCTTCGGCGTACTGCGGCGTCTGCAATATGCCCGCAACCAGGCCAGGTGAGTAGTCGCAGATGCTCGCCGCCTCACGCTCCAACTGGAGGTAAGGGATCATCCATGCAGGGTTGCCGGCGTCGGCCGCCCGCTGACGCATCCTTGCGTAGGTCCCGGGGGTGCCGAACACCTTGTCGCACTGTTCGGCGAACTGGACAGATGCTAGCTGTTGCCCCCTCTCCACCTTGCTGACGTAAGGCTGTTGGCAGCAGAGCTTGACAGCAAGCACAGTTTGCGACCATCCGCGCGCCTCACGCGCGTACTTGATCTCCACGCCGAACGCCTCGGCGGGTGACTCAGGCGACTCGGGCGCCTCGCTCATGCGTTCAACTCCCAATATTCCAGCCGGGTTTGGAATGGCAGAAGCCCTGTTCAGCGTACGCCCCGCACGCCAATGTGGACCCAGAGTCGAACCGGACAAGAGGGAGGAGAAGCCCATGACCAGTCCGGGAGCGCGGACGGCACAAGCCGCGGCATCGGACATTCGTCAACGCTTGGACGCAGCCCTGAAGGGTGCTGGGTTCGAGGTTCCACCGGCGATCGTGACGGTTGACAGGGTCGATGGCATGAAGGTGAACAGGATTTCGCCCGGTCCCATGTCGCTCAGGCAGGCGGAGCGCCTGTGCCGCATTCTGGAGGCGGCGCGATCGTGAGCGGAACCACCGAGGACGTACGCAAGAAGAACGCCAGGAAGAACGAGCAGTCAGAGAGCTCCAACGGGGGCAAGAAGTCTGACCGCAGGTGGTAGAGGTAGCCAGCCGTGGATTGCCCGATCGCTGAACACGAGCTCAACCAGGTGTGCGACTGGATGTACCTCTGCGCCGAACACGGCGTGACCGTTGTGCACCACGACACCCAGTCTTCCAAGTTCATCAGTCAACTCGATCGCGTCGAGCGTCAGCTCACGGACGTGGCAGAGCGCGCCATTGAGTCCGGGTGGCCCATGTGATCAAGGCACTGTTCACTCTCCTACTTCGCCCGGCCGGCAAGCGGCTACGCCCGGTTCTCGCTGCTATCGGCCGATGGGCGGGCTTGCTCTTCATCGTCTTCCTGAGCGGGACGACGGGGGCCGTCATCGCCTTGGCCATCGTCGGCAACTCCCCTTAACCCCCGGCTTGGTCATGCCGGGCGTGCTCCTCGCGGTGGGCCCTAACAACCCCCCGTCGGCCCCCGTCCCTTCCGCAGCACGAGGGACGCAGTGGGGAGCGCGAAGCGGTCGCCTGATCACGGGTGGGTCGGGCGACCGCCAAATCCCATAAGCCCCCTGTTCGGTGACCAGAAACGAACGGCTCGGCGTCACCCGAACGGGGTAGCAAGTGCAGGTTGTACGGGGACGCTCCCCGCACGATTTCAGCAGCTCCAAGAAGGAGAAGTCATGGCTGTAACACAGGTTACCGGCACGGCCGGTAAGGGTGACGATCTGCTGGTCGCCAAGAAGAAGGTGGCCGCCGCCCGCTCCCGAATGGAGACCCCGTCCGACACCACTGCCGGTAAGTCCGACGGCAACGACTGACGGGACTCAACATGACCGCTGATACATCTGCGGTCGTCGCGCGCCTCGGCGGGGACTCGTTCCTCGCCGAGGCGTTCGGCCGCACCTACCATTTGGTACGCGGCGACGCCGGTACGGTCTCGAACCTGCTGACGTGGGACGACCTCAACTGGATTCTCGGCCGGAATCGCATGGAGGTACCGCGCCTGCGGCTCTCCAAGGACGGGGAGATGGTCCCCCAGGACGCCTACACTCACCCCTTCGTCACGCGACGCAGCACGGTATGGCACCGCCTTCACCCCGCAGCGTTCCACGAACAGATCGACCAGGGCGCGACCTTAGTAATTGATGCGATCGATGAACTCCACCCAGGAGTACAGCGGTTGGCATGTGACCTTGAACGCTGGCTTCGCACCCAGGTCCAAGTCAACCTGTACGCGTCGTGGAGCGGTCGCGAGGGTTTCGGGACGCATTGGGATGATCACGATGTTGTGGTCGTCCAGCTCGACGGATCGAAGCGGTGGAAGCTCTACGGTCCGACACGTGTAGCGCCGATGCACCGCGACGTCGAGACCCCAGAAGAGCCACCTGAAAAGCCCACTGCTGAATTCGTTCTCAACGCCGGGGACATGCTCTACCTTCCGCGCGGCTGGTGGCACAACGTCTCGGCGTCCGAGGGCGAACGGTCCCTCCATCTGACATGTGGGCTGACCACCATGACAGGCGCCGACCTGATCATCTGGCTCTCTGAGATTCTCCGTAGGGACGACGTCGTACGGAGAGATCTGCCGCGTTTCGGCACTGCGCAGGAGAAGCAGGACTTCGTAGATGCGCTCCGAGACCTGCTGACCAAGGAATTGGATAGCGGAAGCCTGATTGACCGCTATGCCGGTCATCATGACGCCACAGAGCGCATTAGGTTCCGTACCTCTCTGCCTCACATCGCGGCCATACCCGCCGAGCCTGAACAGATTGTTCAGATGCTGACGACAAGGCACACGCTCGCGTCTGATGACGAAGAGAACGTTGTGCTGACCGCAGGCGGTGAGAGCTGGACGTTCGCCAATGCTGCCCGCACGTTGCTGGAACGGCTCACTGATGGGCAGCCACATACGCTTAATGGCCTTATTGACGGTACGGACCTCACCCTGCAACAGGCCGCCAGACTGGTGGAAGAGTTGGTTAAGGGACAGGTTGCAGCGGTAGGGAGCGAACTGTGACCGCCACGCTCGCTCTGGGCACCTACCGATGCCGAGGAGTAGCCGAATCAGCGAAAGCCGCGGTGCAGGCGGACGTTGATTGGGTCGACACCGCGCCGAACTACCAGCAGGGTCAAGCCGAACGGCAGCTCGCACCGGTTTTGGCGACCTATCCAGGCATGCGGGTCTCCACGAAGGCCGGGTTTTTCACGAAGGCTCGGGCATCCGAAGCTGTGGAGGCCGGCGTCCTGACTCAGGAACAGGCAGACCGAGGGCACAGCCTTGAGCCGGCCTTCCTGAGCTGGCAAACCGCCCGCAGTAAGGAGGACCTGGGTCGCGCGGCTGACATCGTGTTTCTCCACAACCCGGAAACTGGTCACCGTACTTCCAAAGAACTGGAGCAAGACCTCCTCCCGGCATTTGAGGCTCTGGAATCGTCCTGCGCTCAGGGGCTCACAAGGGGGTACGGCGTTGCAACCTGGTCTGGTCTGCACGATGGCCTGATGACAGTCGATCGACTGTTGGCCCTTGCTCACTGGGCCGGTGGTCCGCGCCACCATTTGCGAACCATCCAGCTCCCGCTATCCCTGGTGCAGCTCTCGCCGCTCGCGGAAGCGGTTCGCGGCCGGGGCGTACTCCTGGATGCGCACGACGCCGGCCTTGAAGTCTTCGCTTCTGCTCCACTGCATGGAGGGGAGCTGATGAGCATCGTGACACCGGGCGTAGCTGAACAGCTTGTGCCGGGCATGACGCCGTTGGAAGCGGTTCTTGGCACTGTGGCCTCATCCCCTGGTGTGACGCGGATTTTGCTCTCAGCGAGTACGCCGGAACACTGGGCCGATGCCGCCGCTGCCGTCTCGCGGCCCATCACGTCGCCTCAACTCCGGAGGATTGTCGATGCCTTCAGCTCCTGATGACCTCACTGCGGGACGCCTGCAAAAGGCTCTGCGCCACGCTGCCTCTGTCCTCCGTGTAACTCTCGTTGGTCCACCAATTTGGGGATGGGAGGGGAAAGGCATCAGCGGTCCGGCTGGCGAGGATCGCTGGCTTCGGCTGAGCTGCATTCCTGCTGATCGCACGCCTTCATGGGATGGCGCAGAGGCAGCGGAAAGGGCTGTTCCCGACGGCATCCCCCGCCCTAGGCTCCATGAGGTCAGCGAGTGGAGGGCAGGCGAGTTCGCCTACCGGGCGGAGCTGTACGACCGGGTAACCCGGCAGCCGTTGAGTGACGGGGCACTACTGTCCACTTCTCCGGACCTGCCTGATACGTGGTGGAAGGATCTGCGGAACTCTCTGGACTCCTTGACCACAGTGGAGACAGATCGCGTCGCCATCCGCCAGGAGCGGCTTCACTGGGCAATGCCGAAGTTCCTCGGGACAGAGCTGGACACTGAGGTGCCGGAGTGGTCCACGGCGCACGCTGACATCCAGTGGAGCAACCTCATCAGCCCCGATCTGTGCATTCTCGACTGGGAGCGTTGGGGTAAGGCGCCTGCGGGGTACGACGCAGCGACCTTGTTCATCTCCAGCCTGACCGTCCCGGACACCGCTGCTCGTGTCCGGCAGGAGTTCGCAAGTGTCCTGGACACGCCGGCTGGACGCTTCTCTGAGCTGGTGGTGGCGTCTGAGTTCCTACAGGGCATGCAGCGCGGCAACAACCTGGAGCTGGAGACACCACTGAAGCAGCGGGTCGCCTATTTGCTCGGCTGAGGACTGATGAGGGGCGAGGCGATCACGTGACTTCCGCCATCGGCGACTGACTGGCGCGCTGACTGCGGGCTCGCCGGCGCCCTCTGTGCACGAACGGCCTCGCTGATTTCTCCGCCGCCCAGCACGCCGGGCTAACCAGCGAGGCCGTAATCGCCGATCCTAGGCGTGGTTACTCGGCCGAATCGTCTTCGCGTTCGCCGGCCACGTACGACCCGCGCCCCCACTCGGTCACGATGAGCCCGCGTTCCCGTAGCACCCGCACCGCGCGGCGGGCGGTCTCCCGCGCCACCTTGAACCGCTCACAGAGTTCTGACTCTGACGGGATGCGCTCTCCGGGCTTGATGACGCCTGCCTTGATATCGGCCGTAAGCGCCTCCAACACCTGCATGTACGGCGCACGCGCGCTCGGTGGGTGGCTCGGGCTCTCAGGCATGGGGAGAGCGTAGACAACCCGCCATTCTTAAGGCGACTTAGACGGGCAGATGAGTTAGACAGGTAGACGAGTTAGACGTGTTGTCTTACCGTCGTCTGGAACGCGAAAACAGGAACGCCCCGAGCAGGCCGATTAGGCCCGGTCTGCTCGGGGCTCGCCGAAACAGCTAGTAGGAGCTGAACGACGTATGCGCGATGCTATCGCCCGCGCCCTCATTTGGGTGCTCACCGTCCTCCCCTGGACCCGCCGCCTTGAACCGGGGCGCCACTCCATGACCTACCTTGCCCAGCAGCCCAGCCCGGAGCCCGTAAGCGCGAATCCGTGGCTCAGGCCGTGGCGGGGGCCGAGCAGTAAAGAAGTTCGCGAGATCTTCCACGCCGAAGAGGTCCAATCCCTCACGCCAGAGCAGCGCGAACGGTGGTGGGCCGCCGCATTCTTTGAGATCGGGGTCGACTACGACTTCCCCACGAACAACATCACAGGCGCTCACCGGGTGGCAGCCGCGTGAGCGCCGTCTGCCTGCACTGCCAGCGCGAGACGGTCGCCCCCGTGGCGGTGGGGCACGTCGAGCGAGTAAACGGCCCCGGAGTGACGCTGTACGCCTGCCCCGACCACGCGCCTCTTTTCATCGCCGGCCCCGTCCCCAATGAGGTGGCCCCTCCGCAGCACGGCTGACTCGCCACCGACACCCCGCCCCGTCCGGCCGCCCCGGGCGGGGCTTCGTCATGTCCCCACCCATCCCCAGGACCGGCCCGCCTGAATACCAACGCGTTGGAGGCCGTCACCCATCACCGCCCCCCTACACTCCCGCCGTGGTGACCATGAGAATGCATTGGGACGACCTACCGACCGCCACCCGCGCCGCCGTCGCCGCCCATACCGGCCCGATCTACAGAGCTACGACCGCCGGAACGGGCCTAAACAGCGAAATCGCCGCCACGCTCGATACACGCGCCGGCCACGCCTTCGTCAAGGGACTGCGCTGCGATCACCCTCGCGTATGGACACAGCAGCGCGAGGCCACCATTAACCCCCACGTCGCCCCCCTCGCCCCGCGCCTGCTGTGGGTCGTCGACGATGGCGAATGGAATTTGCTCGGCTTCGAGCACCTCGACGGCCGGCCCGCCGACTACCGCCCCGGCTCCGACGACCTACGGCTCGTCGCCGAGACGATCATCAAACTGTCCGCCGTTCACGCCCCCGCGGACGTCGAGCTGAAACATATCGAGCGGCGCCTCGCCGACTACCTCGACCACCCCGGCGACGCCGAGCTGCTGCTCGGCGACACGCTGCTGCATACCGACTGGACGCCGAGCAACGTACTGATCGTCGGCAACGTCGCCCGCGTCGTCGACTGGGCGTGGCCCACCCGCGGCCCGGCATGGGCCGACGCCGCCTGTTGGGTCGTATGGCTTATCTCCGCCGGCCACAACCCCGCAGACGCCGAACAGTGGGCCGCCAAGACCCCCGCATGGGCCACCGCGACCGCCCGCGCACTCGATGTCTTCGCAACCGCTCAACAGCGGCTATGGGCCGGCATCGCTGCGGACGCTCCCGACATCGCGTGGAAGCAGTCGCTTACCGCAGCCGCGGACCAATGGGCCACCTACCGCCGACACTGACGAGGGGAACGGTGCGCCGCGCCCGCCACGCCGCCGGGCAGCGGCGGGCGACGCAGCACCGACCTACGCCGGTCTGCCGTGCCTCGCTCGCTGGCTCGACCCTGCGGCTCACAAGCGCGGACCCCGTTTCCACCATCGAAACAATGTCCATCTGTCGAGCGCAGGTTACGAAACGAAGGTCGCCACGACTATTCCTGTGCTGATCTTGCGAAAGTCGGACATTCAACGGAATCTCAAGTTCCAAGCGACTACGGACGGGTAGTACGTTGATCACCGCCCGCGTTCGGTCAGTCCTTCGCATGACTGCCACGGAACCGGGCAAACCTACGGCCCCGCCGCCGCCGTGAAGCGACGCCGGGGCCGTAGCGTTTCACTGCCTCAACCGCCCAGAGGGTCACTCAGGCCGCATTACCGCAGGTCAGTCCTTGTCTTTCTTGTCGTCCATGTCCTCTGCCACTTTGTAGGCGATGCCGTCGAGGATGTCGTGCTCGCTGACGACGACCTCCTCGGCGCCCGTCCGCTCCATGATCGACAGCAGTACGAGCGCGCCCGCGCCGATCACATCGACCCGGCCCGGGTGCATGACGGGGATCGCCGCCCGCTCGGCGTGGGTGGCGGTCAGCAGCTGCTCGGTGATCTCGCGGACCTTCGCCAGCGAGATCCGCGCGTGGTGGATGGCCTCGGAGTCGTAGTGGTCCAGGCCCAGCGCGATACCGGCGACGGTGGTGACCGAACCGGCCAGGCCCACCAGCGTGGCGGCCTCGCTCAGCGGGACGGTCCGCTCCGCCCGGTCCAGCGCCGCGGCGATGTCCGCCTTCATGGCGGTGATCTGCCCCGGGGCCGGCGGATCGCTGATCTCTCCCCCGTGCAGCAGGTGCCGCTCGGTCATCCGCACGCAGCCGACGTCGACGGAGCACGCGGCGCGGTAGGAACTGCGCGGCGAGGCGTCCTGGGAGTCGCCGAGGACGAACTCGGTCGAGCCGCCGCCGATGTCCACCACCAGGAAGGGCTTGGCCAGGTCCGGGCGGCCCGCCAGCTCCTTGGTGGCGCCGTTGAAGGAGAACTCCGCCTCCTGGTCACCGGTGATCACCTCGGGCTCCACGCCCAGGATGTCCACGACGCCGCGGACGAAGTCCTCGCGGTTCTCCGCGTCCCGGGAAGCGGAGGTGGCCACGAAGCGGACCTGCTGCGCGCCCAGGCTGCCGATCACCGCGGCGTACTCCCGGCAGGCCGCGAAGGTCCGCTCCAGCGCCTCCGGCGACAGCCGCCCCGTACGGTCCACGCCCTGGCCCAGCCGGACGATCTGCATCCGGCGGTCGAGGTCCTTCAGTTCGCCCGTCGCCGGGTCCGCGTCCGCGACGAGCAGTCGGATGGAGTTCGTACCGCAGTCGATGGCGGCGACCCGCTTCACTGGGAACCTCCCTTGTCGTCCTCGGCGCAGGGGCTCACGCACGGCCCCTTCTTCCACCACTCCGGCAGCATCGCGAGGGCCTCGTCCCCGAGCGGGTTGACGCCGGGCCCGGCCGCCAGCGAGTGGCCGACGAGGACGTGCAGGCACTTGACCCGGTCGGGCATGCCGCCCGCGCTCGGGAAGCCCTGGAGCACCTCGATGGCGTCCCGCCGCCGGATGTAGTCCTCGTGGGCCGCGCGGTAGGCGGCGGCCAGCTCCGGGTCGGTCGCCAGCCGCTCGGACATCTCCTTCATCACGCCGTTGGCCTCCAGCGTGCCGATCGCGGAGGCCGCGCGCGGGCAGGTGAGGTAGTAGAGCGTGGGGAAGGGCGTGCCGTCCTCCAGGCGCGGCGCCGTCTCGACGACGTCCGGCTGGCCGCACGGGCAGCGGTGCGCGATGGCGCGCAGCCCGCGGGGCGGGCGGCCGAGCTGCTCCTTGAAGGCCGCGATGTCCGCGGCGGTGGGCTCGGTGGGCTCGGTCTGGGGCGGAGGGGTTTCCATGTGCGCTTTCGGTGAGGTGGGTGGTCGGGCGGCGGTGCGGACCGCCTGGTGTCGACAGTACGGGCTGCCCCGCGCCGGCGGTACGGCCCGAGGCGCACCGGCGTACGGGGCTCGGCGCTACCGCTTGTCGGCCGCGTCGACGGCGCTCCACAGATTCTCGTACCAGGGGCGCCGCGCCGCCTGCGGTCCCTTCGGGGCGGCGGCGGAACCGGAGCCGTCCTGGACGAGGTAGCCGGTCTCCCCCGGCATGACGTAGTGCAGCTGCCGGCGGGCCTGCTGGCGTACGTACTCCGGGTCCTGCCACCGGGCCCGCTGCTCGCGCAGCCGGTCCAGTTCGGCACCGGCGTCCTGGGCCTTGCGGCGCTGTTCGGCGATGTCGGAGCGCTGGGAGATGTACTGCCTTATCGGGTACGCGAGGGCGACCACCAGGGAGCACATCACCAGCGCCAGCAGGGCGGCGCGGCCGGTGAGGCGGTTGCGTCGGGGCGGGCGGGCTCGGTAGACGCGGGCGGCGGCCTGCTCGCCGAGCGCCTTGAGTCGGGTCGCGGTCGAGAACCGGTCCGCGGGCACGTCGTCTCCCCTTCACTGACTGACGCCGGACTGCAAAAGCGGGTACGTCCCCGGCAACGGTACGGGACCGTCGCCGGGGACGTACGAGGCGTTCGGCCGTGACGTCAGCCGATCAGCCGTTACGCAGGGCGCTGTGCCTCATCAGTTCCCGGAGCGAAACCGCGGGAAGGCGGAGCGGCCGGCGTAGACCGCGGCGTCGTCGAGGATCTCCTCGATGCGCAGCAGCTGGTTGTACTTGGCGACGCGCTCGGAGCGGGCCGGGGCACCGGTCTTGATCTGGCCGCAGTTGGTGGCGACGGCCAGGTCGGCGATGGTGACGTCCTCGGTCTCACCGGAGCGGTGCGACATCATGCACTTGAAGCCGTTGCGCTGGGCCAGCTCGACGGCGTCCAGGGTCTCGGTCAGCGAGCCGATCTGGTTGACCTTCACCAGCAGCGCGTTGGCGGAGCCCTCCTCGATGCCGCGGGCGAGGCGCTCGGGGTTGGTGACGAAGAGGTCGTCGCCGACCAGCTGGACCTTGGCGCCGAGCTTGTCGGTGATGACCTTCCAGCCGGCCCAGTCGTCCTCGAACAGCGGGTCCTCGATGGAGACCAGCGGGTAGGCCGCCACCAGCTCCGCGTAGTACTCGGTCATCTCGGCGGCCGAGCGGGTCTGGCCCTCGAACTGGTACGAGCCGTCCTTGTAGAACTCGGAGGCGGCGACGTCCAGCGCGAGCGCGATGTCCTGGCCGGGGGTGTAACCGGCCTGCTTGATGGCCTCAAGGATGAGGTCGAGGGCCTCGCGGTTGGAGCCCAGGTTCGGGGCGAAGCCGCCCTCGTCGCCGAGGCCGGTGGACAGACCGCGCTCCTTGAGGACCTTCTTGAGGGTGTGGTAGACCTCCGCGCCCCAGCGCAGCGCCTCGGAGAAGGACTCCGCGCCGATCGGCGCGATCATGAACTCCTGGATGTCCACGTTGGAGTCGGCGTGCGAACCGCCGTTGAGGATGTTCATCATCGGCACGGGCAGCACATGCGCGTTCGGGCCGCCGAGGTAGCGGAACAGCGGCAGGTCGCTGGCCTCGGAGGCGGCGTGCGCGACGGCCAGGGAAACGCCGAGGATGGCGTTGGCGCCGAGCGAGCCCTTGTTGTCGGTGGCGTCCAGGTCGAACATCGCCTGGTCGATCAGCCGCTGCTCGGTCGCGTCGTAGCCGACGAGCTCCGGGCCGATCTGCTCGATGACGGCCAGGACGGCCTTCTCGACGCCCTTGCCGAGGTAACGGTTCGGGTCGCCGTCGCGGAGCTCGATGGCCTCGAAGGCGCCGGTCGAGGCGCCGGACGGCACGGCGGCACGGCCCGTGCTGCCGTCGTCGAGGCCGACCTCGACCTCGACCGTGGGATTACCTCGCGAGTCGAGAATTTCGCGGGCTACGACGACGTCGATGGACGGCACGTTGTCTCCTTCATGGGTGTCTGGAGTTCTGCAGCATGAGCCTAACGGCCCCTGGCGCGTCCGCTTGCCCTCGGCCCGCTCCGTGGGACGAAAAGATACTCAAAGGCGCAGTTCACGGGAGGTTTCGGCACATTGTTCGCTGAGCGGGGAAAAATGCTCGACGGCGCTGGTCACCGGTGCTGCGCGCCCCGGTGAACGGAGAAGCCCCGCCACGGCGCACTGGGGGGGCGTGTGCGCCGGGCGGGGCAGTCTCACGGAGCGGCGGGGACCGCCGCCGGGGTCATACGGGTCCCGGTGAGGGGACGGCTCAGATGCTGAGCTGCTGACCCGGGAAGATCAGGTTCGGGTTGCCGCCGATGACCGACTTGTTGGCCGCGTAGAGCGACTTCCAGTTGGTGCCGTGGGCCTTGGCGATCTTGGCGAGGGTGTCGCCCGCCTTGACGGTGTAGTCGCCGCCGCGCTCGGACTTCTTCGGGGCCGGCTGGGCCTTCTCGGCCTTGGGGGCGGCCGGGGCCTTCTTCACCTCGGGCTTGGCCTCGTCCTGCTTGGGGGCGGACTTGGCGGAGGTGTCGAGCTCGGGGGCCGGGCCACCGGAGGTCAGACCGCCGGCACCGGCGCAGGACCAGGCGCCCGGGCCCTGGATGGCGAGGAGCTTCTCGGCGGCGGCGATCTGCTGGGCCTTGGTGGCCAGGTCGGCGCGCGGCGCGTACTGGGTGCCACCGGCGGCGGCCCAGCTGGAGTTGGAGAACTGCAGGCCACCGTAGTAGCCGTTACCGGTGTTGATCGACCAGTTGCCACCGGACTCGCACTGGGCGACCTTGTCCCAGGTGGCGACCGAGGCGGCGGAGGCGGACGTGGCGCCCATCAGCGGGACGGCGACGGCGGCACCGGCGACACCGGCGAGGGTGGCGACGCGGACGGCCTTGGAGGGACGACGGTGCTTGCCCTTGTTGATCAGCATGGTTCGTTCGTTTCCTCACCGACGCCTACGAGGTGAGCTGTCGGGTTCGGGCTGTGAGTCGCCCGGCCGGGCGCGCGTGGCGCACCTGGCTTCACCCCAAGCCGGCTGACCCGCTTTCACGGGCCGGGCCGGCGCCTACCTTGGTTCCCCCGCTCCTGCCTTCGGCGCTTGCGCGTCAACTGCCTCCGACCACCGGCAGGATTCGGCGTGTGATCGAAGGGGCTCGCTTTGGCGAGCGGTCCTGACCGTAAGCAGTAATCCCCTTGGTGTTCAAACCCCACCTTCTGAACCAAGTTGACCGTTTTTGATCACGGGTTGGTCACATATCTGCAGGTGGGGCCCGGTATGACGGCGGCGGGCGGATCTGTCCGCCCGCCGCCCAACGAGAGCCTTGTCTCACTTTCCCAAAGGGGACGAAGGCGGCGAACTAGCCTTCCTTGTGCCCGAGATCGAGCCGCTGACCCGGCTGGATCAGGTTCTCGTCGGTCCCGATGACGCCCTCGTTGCGCTCGTAGAGGGCGGGCCAGCCGCCCGGCAGCCGATGGGCCGCGGCGATGGCTGACAGGCTGTCACCCGGGCGCACGGTGTAGTCGCCGCCCGCCGGGCCCGTGCCGCGCCCGCCGTCGCCGCGCGAGGCGTGCCGGCCGCCGGGCGACCGGTCGCCGCCGTCGCCCTCGTCCGGGTCCGCGTCGCCGCGGTGCTTGCCCTTGCCGGGCGTCTGCCCGGGCGTACCGCTCGGGTCCGGGCGGTCGGCGTCGCCGGAGGGGTCGGTGGGGGAGGCGTCGTCGCCCTGGTCGCCGGGCGTGGTGGAGTCGGACGGCTCCGGGGTCTCGGAGGTGTCGCGGCCGTCGGACTCGGACGGCGCCGGTGTCTCCTGGGACGGCTCGTCGCCCGCATCGCCGCGCGCGTCGTCGGACGAGCCGTCGCGGGAACCGCCCTGGGATCCGTCGCGGGATCCGTCAGGGGATCCGTCATGGGACTTCTTCTCGGCGTCATTCTCGCGGTCGCCGTCGTGGGCCCCGGAGTCGTCCGGGCCGTCGGGCGTATCGGACGAGCCGGTCGAGGGGGACCGGTCCCACGGGGCCGGGTCGCTGTCGTCGTCGGACGGGTCGGGCAGCGGCGTGCTCGTGCCGCCCGGGTCGACCTCCGGCGCGCGGCCGTCCTTGGTGAGACCGGCGTTGACGGCGCAGCTCGGCCAGGCGTCCGGGCCGCGGTCGTCGAGGATCGATTCGGCCACGGCTATCTGCTGGGCGCGGCTGGCGAGATCGGGGCGCGAGGCGTAGGCCCCGCCGCCGTAGTCGTCCCACATCTCCTGGGTCAGCTGCAGCCCGCCGTAGAAGCCGTTGCCCGAGGCGGCGCTCCACACCCCGCCGCTCTCACATTGGGCGACCCGGTCCCAGGTCGCGGTGTCGGCGGCATGTGCCCCACTGGCGGAGAGCAGCGGCAGTGCGAGGCCCGCGCCGGTCACTCCCGCCGTGACAAAGATGGCCGGTGCTTGACGGGGGCGACGGTGTCGGCCGTTCCCGGAACGCATGCGGATGCCTTTCGCGCGGCGGTTGAGTTGTTCGACGACCGTTCGATTCCCCACCCCTTCGGACGTCCGCTGATGCGGGCGCCCGTGTGAACGAATCGTGAATCCTGTCGACCGTCGGGTCGAAAGGTAGCCGGGGTCACGGGTAGTCACAAGCCGGTGTAGTGCAGATCACGTTAAGGTCACGCGACTGACGATCTGTCACCTTTGACGGTGTCCCCGGTCAGGGCCGCTCGGGCGTGAACTCCACCGGGAGGGACCGCAGTCCGCGCATGATGAGCCCGCCCCGCCAGCGCAGATCATCAGGATCCGTGGCAAACCGGATGTCCGGGAGCCGGGTCAGCAGCGTGGCGAGCGCGGTCTGTCCTTCGAGCCGGGCGAGCGGTGCGCCCAGGCAGTAGTGGATCCCGTGTCCGTATCCCAGATGCTGATTGTCACGTCGGGTCAGATCGAGAACGTCCGGTTCGACAAAGCGTGACGGATCACGGTCCGCGGCCGCCAGCACCACCAGTACGGGGTCGCCCTCGGCGATCCGCTGCCCGCCGAGGGTCAGCTCCCGCGTCGCGAACCGCCAGGTCGCCAGCTCCACGGGACCGTCGTAGCGGAGCAGCTCCTCGATGCCGGTGGCCAGCAGCTCGGTGTCGCCCGCCGCCATCGACTTCTGCAGCAGTTCGCGCTGGGCGGGGTGGCGCAGCAGCGCGTAGGTGCCGTTGCCGATGAGGTTGACGGTGGTCTCGAAACCGGCGAAGAGCAGGATGAACGCCATCGCGGCGGCCTCGTTCTCGGTGAGGTGCTCACCGTGGTCGGAGGCGCGGATCAGACCGGATATCAGGTCCTCGTCGGCCTCCGCCGTCTCCCCCAGGGACGCGCGCTTGCGGTGGATCAGCTCGGCGAGATAGCCGCGCATCTTCTTCACGGAACGGGCGACCCCACCGCGCGGCCCCCCGCCGTGGCGGATCATCATGCCCGCCCAGTCGCGGAAGTCGTCCTGGTCCTCGCGCGGCACCCCCAGCAGGTCGCAGATCGCGTAGATGGGCAGCGGAAAGGCGAACTCATGGATCAGGTCGGCCTCGCCGCGCCCGGCGAAGCCGTCGATGAGGCGGTCGGCCAGCTCCTGGACGCGGGGGGCGAAGGCCGCGACCCGGCGCGGGGTGAACGCCTTCGACACCAGCCGGCGCAGCCGGGTGTGGTCGGGCGGATCGATGTTGAGCAGATGCGTCATCAGGTTGGCGCTGCGCTCGCCCGGGATGCCGACCTTGCCCTTGCCGTGCGCGGACTCGCTGTGGTGCACCGGGTTCTTCGACAGCCGGGCATCGGCGAGCGCCTGGCGCGCCTCGGTGTAGCGGGTCACCAGCCAGGCCTCGACACCGCTGGGCAGCGCGGTCCGGTAGACCGGCGCATGCTCGCGCAGCCAGGCGTACGCGGGGTACGGGTTCGCGGCGAACTCCCAGGTGAACAGCTCGGGGGCCGGGCCGGCGGCCGCGGCGGAGGGCGCCACGGGGCAGCCCGCGGGCGCCTCGGCCCCGGCGCCGGCCGGCGCGCTCGCGCGGGCGTCGGCCGCTGCGTCGGCGGAGGCGGTGGTATCAGGAGTGGCGTCCGGCTCGTCGTGCACCTTCCGACCGTAACCGGTGGGCGCACCACGACGCGTCCACCCGCCCTACCCCGCCTGCACCCCCAGCCCCGCAAGGAACGCCACGGCCGCCGGCGACGGGCCGAGACAGCTCCACACCACCCGCTCGGTGCGCTCCGGCGCCGGCCGCGCCCGCACGATGTGCAGCCCCGGCAGATCGGCGGCGATGGCCTCCGGGACCATGCCGATGCCCAGCCCGGCCCGCACCAGCTTCGCCAGGAACTCCACCGTGGTGACCTCGAACGCCACCTCCGAGGCCAGCCCCGCGGCCCGGAACGCCTCGTCGCGCTGCCGCCGGGCCGCCGAACCCGCCGTGAAGTCCACGAAGGTCTCCCGCGCCAGCCGCGTCAGCGTCGTCCACTCCCGCCCGGCCAGCGCATGCCCCGGCGGCACCACCGCCACCAGCTCACCGCGCGCCAGCTCCCGCTCCCGTACGCCGTCGGTGCGCGCACTGGGCACCAGCCCGACGAAGGCGACGTCCAGCGTCCCCTCCCGCACCTTCTCGATGAGCGGATCGCTCATCTCCATCTGCAGACTGATCCGCACCCGCGGATAGCGGCTGCGAAAGGCACCCAGCTCGCGGGCGAGATCGACGGCCGCGACGGTCGAGATGGCGCCCACCGCCAGCCGGCCGCGTACCTCGCCGGTCGCCGCCGCCACCTCGGCACGGGCCCGCTCGGCCGCCTCCAGCGCCTGCCGGGCGACCGGAACGAACGCCTCGCCGGCGGCCGTCAGCCGCACGCTGCGGCTGGTGCGGTCGAAGAGCCGGGCGCCGAGCTCCTTCTCCAGCCGGGCGATCTGATGGCTGAGCGCGGACTGCACCACGTGGCAGCGCTCGGCGGCCCGGGTGAATCCGCCGGTCTCGGCCACCGCGACCACGTACCTCATCTGCTGCAGCTCCATGCCCACCGATCCTAGGCGAGATCGATCTCGATCCACGATGGATGAGATGAAAACTATGTGTTGGACTCATCGATGGCGCGGGCCCCAGGCTGGGAAGTGCCCGCCGCCACCGTGGCCGCGGGCGCATCACGGGGAGGGTCATCCATGGAACCCGAACAGGGACCGGAGCAGCGCCGACTGGGCCGCGGCACCCTGCTGCTGATGTCGGTCGCCACCGGCCTGTCCGTCGCCGGCAACTACTTCGCCCAGCCGCTCCTGGGCACCATCGGCCACGATCTGCACCTCTCCGCCTCCACCGCCGCGCTGGTGGTCACCGTCGCCCAGGTCGGCTACGGCCTCGGCCTGCTCCTGCTCGTCCCCCTCGGCGACCTCCTGGAGCGCCGCCGCCTCGCGGTGACGCTCTGCGCGGCCACGGCCCTGTTCCTGACCGTCACGGCCAGCGCGCCGAACGCCGCCCTGCTGCTGACCGGTACCGCCCTGACCGGCCTGGCCTCGGTCGCCGCGCAGGTCGTCGTGCCCTACGCGGCGACCCTCGCGGCCCCCGCCGAGCGCGGCCGGACCGTCGGCACCGTCATGACCGGACTGCTGCTGGGCATCCTGCTGGCCCGTACGGCCGCCGGGCTGCTCGCCGAGCTGGGCGGCTGGCGCACCGTCTACTGGGTCAACGCCGCACTGATGCTGCTGATGGCCCTCCTGCTGCGGCTCCGGCTGCCCACCCTGCGCACCACGGCCGGACTGCGCTACCCGGCGCTGCTGCGCTCGACGCTGGCGCTGTTCACCCAGGAGCCGGTGCTCCGGTGGCGGGCCGCGCTGGGCGCGCTGACCTTCGCGGGCTTCTCCGTGCTGTGGACCGCGGTGGCGTTCTTGCTGTCCGGTCCGGCGTACGGCTGGCAGGAGTCGGCGATCGGGCTCCTGGGGCTGGTCGGGGCGGCCGGTTCGCTGTCCGCGTCGATGGCGGGGCGGCTGGCGGACCGCGGCCTGGCGCACCGCGTCGCCGGCACCGCGGCGTTCCTGCTGCTGGGCTCGTGGGGCCTGCTGGCGGCCGGTGGCACGGGCGGCACCTGGTCCCTGGTGGCGCTGCTCGCCGGGGTGGTCGTACTGGACCTGGCCGCCCAGGCGGTCCACGTCAGCAACCAGAACCTGGTCTACGGGGTCCGACCGGAGGCCCGCAACCGCCTCAACTCGGCCTATATGACCAGCTACTTCATCGGCGGGGCGGCGGGCTCGGCGCTGACCTCGGTGGTCTGGAGCGCCGGCGGCTGGGGCGGGGTGTGCGTCCTGGGGGCGGGGCTGGCCGTGGCCGCCGCGGGGGTGTGGGTCGCGGATCTGCTGCTGCGGCGTGGGCGGCCGGGCGGTGCACCGGTGGAGCGCAAGCACATACCGGCCTCCGTGCCGGTCACTCGCTGACCGCGTCCGGCTTCTCCGCCAGCGCCTGCTCGGCGCCCAGGTGGCCCAGGTCGGCGGCCTTGCGGTACCAGGCCCGGGCCTGATCGGGCTCGCCGGCCTTCTTGTGGAGCTCGGCGAGACGGAAGGCGCCGTGGGCGTCGCCCGTCTCGTACGCCTCTTGGTACCAGCGCTGAGCCTCGTCCGTGCGTCCCTGCGACTCCAGATACACGCCCAGATTGCCCGGCGCGAACTTCCTTCCTTCGTCGGCATGCCGCCGGAACTCCTGCTCGTCGGTATCCGTGGGCGCGGGGCTGTCGTAGGCGTCGTACAGCACCTCGGCAGCCCGCTTGTCGCCCGCGTCCGCGGCGCGCCGGAACCAGACCTCGGCGTACTCACGCGAGTTCCACAGGAACAGCAAGGTCGCGTAGCCCGCCACCGCCGGCGCATACCCGGCGTTGACCGCGTCCCAGTAGCAGTCGAAGGCGCCGTCGTTGTCCCCGGCACCCAGCAGCTGCTCCGCCAGCAGTTGGGTGGCCTCCAGGCTGCCGCCCTCCCGGCCCACCGTCAGCCAGCGCTGCGCCCGCTCCCGCAGCACCTTGCCCAGCAGCGTCGCCGCCTCGGCGTCCCCGGCCTCGGCGGCCTGCTCCAGATACGGCTCGGCGAGCCTGCCCTCGCCCCGCTCGGCCAGCATCCGCCCCAGCCGGCCGGCGGACTGCGCCTGTCCGGCCTCCGCCGCACGCCGGAACCACTCCTCGGCCTCCTCCCGCTCGCCGAGGGACTCCGCGAGGACGCCGAGGTTGTGCAGGGCGTGGCTGTCGCCCCCGTCGGCGGCGCGCCGGAAGGCCTCGCGCGCGCCCGCCGCGATCTTCGCGAAGTCCCGTGTCCCGTCCTCGCGGGCCGCTTCCAGGGCGGAGCCCCAGACCTGGCCGTCCACGGCCGGGAAGGTCTCGTGCCGGGCCGCGGTCTCGACGAGGAAGGGCGCGACCTGCCAGGTGTCGCCGGTGACCCGGACGAGCAGACGCAGCCCGTGCCGCAGCTCGGTCGCCCAGGCGCGGGCGTCCGCCACCGACTCGCGGTCCATCCCGGTCACGTCCGCGTAGCCCTCGTGCACCTTCAACAGCAGGTCCATGGGCAGCGGCCCGTCGAGTCCGCAGCGGGCCAGGTCGAGGGCCGCCCGTACCAGGGCGTGGCCGCGCGGGTGCCGGTCGGCCCGGCGGGCGCGCCACCACTCCTCCCACAGCAGCGGGCCCAGGCCGAGGTACGCCGCGACGCCTTCCGGGCCGCTCGAAGCCACCGCGGCGGTCAACCGGAAGTCCCCCGTGCGCCCGGCGCTCTGTGCCAGCAGCGCCCGCTCGGCCGGGCTCCACTCCCGTGCCAGCTCCACCGTCTGCGCGAGGTCGAGCACCCGGCCGTGCGGCTCATGGCGGTGCTCGTCGTACGCCTCGTCCCGCATGGTGGCGAGCACGACCACCCGCAGGGCGCTCAACTGCGCCAGCAGCCGCGGCTCCAGCCCGCCGTCGCCGAGGTGCCCGTCCAGGTCGTCCAGCCATACCGCGTACCGTCCGGGGCGCCCCTGCAGGAGCGCGGGCAGGCCCCGCAGATCCGCACCGCGTGCCGGCGCGTACACCCGGAAGCCGTCGAGCTGGTCGGCCAGCGCCGCCAGCGCCGTACGGGACTTGCCGGCGAACGGCTCCCCGAGCACCAGCACCAGCCCGCCGCGCGCACGGGCCTGCGCCACCGCCGCGGTCAGTTCGCGGTCACGGTCCCGGCCGACGTACGGCGGAAGCGGGGGCAGGCCGGCCTCCCGGCGGGTCGGCCGCACCCCCAGCGCCATGGGGTCCACGTCCCCGGCCGCGGGCCAGCTCTCGGGGTCGATGAGGGTGCCCTGCTGGTACACGGGCGCCTGCACGGTGATCGTGCCGACCGAGCCCGCCTGGATGACGCTGCCCTGGGTGCCGCCGGAGAGGGTGTTGTGGACGCCGGAGGCCGGGTGGGAGCCGTGCGGGGGTGCGGCCTGCGCCACCGGCAACTCCGCCACAAGGGCACGCAGTTCCCCGGCGGCCTCGGCGTCGACCTTCAGCAGGTTGCGCAGGCCCAGCTCCACGTACTGGGCGGGCACCCCGTCCTCCCCGCGAAATTCGGGGAATATGAGGTCATACCTGGAGAACAACTCCCTGACCCGTGACCGCACATC
Organism: Streptomyces sp. NPDC059008; assembly: GCF_042749045.1. NCBI lineage: Bacteria > Bacillati > Actinomycetota > Actinomycetes > Kitasatosporales > Streptomycetaceae > Streptomyces > Streptomyces sp. NPDC059008. The sequence goes on from NZ_JBHYJC010000017.1 coordinate 150,546, forward strand.
CGCCCAGGCGTCCGTGCCCGCGACCCGGGCCAGCTCCGTCGCCCCCGCGGCCGCCAGCTCCCGCAACTCCTGCTCCACCGCGCCCCCTTAAGCCCGCCCTCCCCCAACGGTACTAATCCGCACCGCCCTCGGCCGCCACTACGGCGTCCCGGTAGGCCCGCGCCGCCGCCCGCAGCGCCGCCTCGGGGTCCACCCCCTCCGCCTCGGCCCGTACCGCCATCGCCAGCAGCTCGTAGCCGATCCCCGCACCGGTCGGCAGGGCGACGTCGAGGCCCGCCGTACGCACCCGCGACGCCAGCTTCGCCGCCAGCGCGAGCCCGGGCTGACCCAGCGGGACGCCCTCGGTCACCGACTCGCGCTGCTTCTCCTCGGCCTTCGTCCGCAGCCAGTGCGCCTTGACGTCCTCCGGGGTCTGCGCCGTCTCCTCCCCGAAGACATGGGGGTGGCGGTGGATCAGCTTCTCCACGATCGTGCCCGCCACGTCGTCGATGGAGAACGGCTCGTCCGGGTCGTCCTGGGCGATCCGGGCGTGGAAGACGACCTGGAGGAGCACGTCCCCCAGCTCCTCGCGCAGCTCGACCCGGTCGCCCGCCTCGATGGCCTCGACCATCTCGTAGGCCTCCTCCAGGCCGTACTTGGCGAGGTCCTGGTGCGTGCGGATGCTGCTCCACGGGCACTCGGCACGGATCTGGTCCATGACCTGGACGAGGTCGAGCAGGCGGGCCCCGGGCAGGTCGTAGGAGCCGGGCAGCAGCTCCAGGTCGGGCATGGCCTCCCGGCCCGAGCCGGCCAGCCGGGCCAGGCCGTCGGTCAGCGCGCTCTCCCCCTCCGCCGAGGTCAGGACCACGGCCGTACGGCCCTCGGGCACGCAGTAGTCCACCAGTTCCCGGGCGCTGGGGGCGGCGATCTCGACGTCGACGCCGGTCTCGCGCAGATAGGGCAGCTGCGGATGACCGGCATCGGCGCACAGCACCCGCTCGGCCGTACGCAGCACCTGCCAGGCGGGCCAGGACAGGAGCCCGGGGGCGACCCGGTGGCTGGTGGTGAGCAGGACCAGGCGTCCGGTGCCGGTGCCCTCGGGGCGGGCGTCGGCGCCGGAGTCGGCGGCAGAGGCGTCAGCGTTCACGCATCGAACGTAACGCACGCCACCGACACCGCCCGGCGCCGGTCAGCGCTCCCCGCCCGGCACCGGCGGGGAGCGCGGCGGGACGCGGGTCCCGCGCGCGACGGTGCTCAGGCCTGCTGCCGCACCGGCTCCGTCGTGATCCACGGTTCCTTGGTCTCCCCCAGGATGACCTGCTGGTCGTCCCACTTCCCGAACCGCGGATTGACGTCGATGCCCAGCGAGCGGGACGTCGCGGACAGCGCCTGGGCCAGCTTCCGCTGCCCCTCCGGCGTGCCCCGGTCCGCGCCCAGATGCTTGGCGACACCGTCCAGCAGCAGCTGGTTGCGCACCATGCCCTCGGCCTCCTGCGGCGCGATGCCCTGCTGGAGCCACATCGCCTTCAGCCGCTCCGCGCCACCGGCCTGCTTCTCGGCCTTGTCCCGCCACTTCTGGATGTCGCCGCGGGTGACCGTCACCCCGGCGTCCTCGGCGCTGCGCGCGAGCACCTCGTCGAAGATCATGCCGTTGAGGGTGGCCAGGCTCAGCCGCCCGGTGTTCATGATCAGCTGGGCGCCCTGCGGGGACTTCGCCTGCGCGGCCCGTACGTCCTTCACCTTCGCCTGCAGCTGCGCGACGGTGATCCGCTTCCCGTCCACGATGGCCGCGGCACCGGGGTGCGCCTCGCTCCCACAGGCGGCGAGCAGCGGGGCCGCCACCAGCAGGGCGGCGGTGGCGGATACGGAGAGCGCTGTCCTACGGCGGAACACATGGCCTCCCGGCAGATCGTGCGACGGAGTCTCGACCTTGATTGATCGATGCTAAGGAGTCGTCGTGGCCCAGGCCACTGCTTCGGCCAACGATCTGGACGGGGGTCGGTTTCTCCGTCGACGGGCGGACGGGGGCAGCCGCACCGCAGGGTCCTACGAGCCGCACGCGGATCCCCCGCCCCACGCACACTTTCTGCCGCCGCGCGCCCCGGACGTCGAGTCTGCGCCGGTGTGCGTCAGCACCACCAGATCCAGCGGTTTGCCGAGCGGCACAGCACGCGGACCGGCCTCCATGGGCAGAGTCCCGCAGCACGCCCGTACGTACACCGAGAGGAGCCGACACCACCCATGCGCAAGATCGCGATGAACGCCCGGGCAGCCGTCCGCAAGGACCGTCAGGCCGCCTACTACCTCGCCAAGTTCCGCGGCTGGGGCTACCGGATCACCCCCTCGAAGTAGGCCCGCGCGGACGACGGGTCGCCGCCGCCTGTACGCACGCTGCCGCGCGCCCCGTCGTCCGCCCTGCACGACCGACTCGCCCTCACCCGTCCCACGTCCCCGGAGCCTCCGTGCGCCTGCGCCGTTCCCGCTGCCTGACCTGCTACTGGCACCAGGGGCTGTTCGTCGTCCACCCCTACCCCCACGGCACGCCCACCTCCCTGCACCCGGCGGCAGCCGAGGTCCTCTCCGCATTCGAGGACTGGACGGCCCCAGGCGAGGCGGCCAAGGCCCTCGACCACCTCGCGCCGGAGACCGTCGAGGACGCCGTATCCGCCCTCACGGACGCCGGCGCGCTGCTGGCCGAGGACGGCGCGGATGCGGTCCGCGACGCCGACATCGCCCGCCGCTGGGCCGCCTGGGCCCCGGAAGCCCCCTTCCTCCACTACGCCGCGCAGAACGACTTCCTCGCCAACGGGCTCGACGCCGACCCCGACAGCGAGAGCACCTACGAGCTCACCCCGCACGACACCGACCACCTGCCCGCCCCGGCGCACATGCCGCCCCTCTTCACCGGCTACCCGGACGCCGTACGACTGCCGTTGCCGCGCCGCCCCGCCGACCTGCGCGCCCCCTACGAGACAGTCCTCTACGCCCGACGCACACACCGCGACTTCAGCGGCGACCCGGTGCCCGTCGAAACCCTCGCCGCTCTGCTGTCCACGGTGTTCGGCCCCGTCGACTTCATCGACAGTGGCCACGGTCCGCTCTACCGCCGCACCAGCCCCTCCGGCGGCTCCCGCCAGGAGCTCGATGCCTACGTGGGCGCCCTCGACGTCACCGGTGTCACCCCCGGCTGGTACCACTACAACAGCCTCCAGCACTCCTTGGAACTGCTCGGCGAGGGCTTCACCCGCGATGAGGCAGTGCATCTGTGCGCAGGGCAGGAATGGGCCGGTCAAGCCGCCTTCCTGGTCGTCCTCGCCGCCAGGCTGGAGCGTATGAGCGTGAAGTACCGCACTCCCCGCTGCTACCGCGTATGCCTGCTCAACGCCGGCCACCTGGGGCAGACCTTCGCCCTCACCGCCACCGCCCTGGGCCTCGGCCCCGCCCAGACCGGCGCCTTCAACGACACCGCCGTCGCCGAGCGCTGCACCCTCGACAACACCGGCCACACTCCCCTTTACGTCGTGGCGGCCGGCCACCCCCACCCCGATCCCCGGGAAGCCCCGTCCCCGGCCGCCCTCACCGATTTCCGCGAGGTACGGCTGCACGGCTGAGGGGCGGGGGTGCCGGCGAGACCGTCCAAGGGGTCCGGCTCAGTTCAGAGAGGCAGCTCCCCACGCTTGACGGCGGCGACGAACGCCGACCAGCTTCCGGCAGAGAAGACCAGCGCCGGGCCGGTCGGGCGCTTGCTGTCGCGTACGGGCACGTCGGCGTGGCCGCGAGCCACTTCAAGACAGTCGCCGTTGCTGCCCCCGCTGTGGCTGGACTTGGTCCACCCGATGAGTGCAGAGGCATCGGGGATCGTGTGCTCAGTGCTGGCCATGCGTGTGTTCCTCTGCTGCCGCCCTGCCAAGGGCAAGTGACTCCTGCTGCGACAACGCGTAGCCATCCACAACGACGTCCCCTCTTGCCGGGTGCGGGGACCTTCTACGACAAGAGCGAGGCTGGAGTCACCAGCCGGGCACGTTCGTGAAGTTCCCGTGCGGCGTGATTCTTGAGGTGGGGGCGGATCAGCTTGAACATGGCTTGCATGCGCTGATCTGCCCGGCCGGATTGAACGAAGGGGTAGTCGTCCAGAGCGAGGTTCCAGGTTTCGCATGCTGCTTCCAGGTGACCGATTTCCAATTGACGCTCAGCCAGGGTGGCTCGATGACGTACGCGAGCGCGGCGATAGACGCTGTAGCGGACTCTGTCCGATTCCTCCATGGCTTTGATGGAGCCAGGGACGTCGCCGAGTTCGTGCCGTACTTGGCTGATGTGGTAGTTCAGGGCTGCCGGATCATACGAGCCAAATGCTTTCCCGCGGGATTCAGCCTTCTCCATGGCCACCTCGGCCTCTCGCAAGTACATCAGCGCGTTACTGTGCTCGCCGATCTGCGCGGACGCATGCGCCTGCTGTCCGGCAAGGAACGCCCGCATGCGTGGACCAGCTTCGGGAGACGCGGCAGCGGCGGCGTCAGCGAGCCGCTTTGCCTCCCTGCCATGACGTAGATCAACAGCCTGAACGCTCATCCCCCGCAGCGTGGTGCAGTACGTCAAGTGATCCTCTGCCGCTCCGGCAAGTTCCAACGCCTTGAGGTAATACTGCTGCGCGAGGCCGTGAACGCCTTCATCCACCGCCATGTACCCGGCGAGGTAGCACAAATCAGCAGCAGCCGACATCATCGCCTTGCGTACGGGTTCGGAGGCTTCCGCCCGCAGATAGGGAGTCACCGTGTTCACCAGAAAGGCCGCGGCCATCGGGCGAGCGTGACGCCCCCCGAATTGGTCATCGAGCTCCGACACCCGTTCAGTCATGGCAATGGCCATGTTGACCTCCGGCATGCCAATGCGTCGAGTCCGGCCGGACTGAGCAGCTTCCATCCGGCCGACCACGTCTGGCCAATTGGGTACGGCCAGCGCAACGGAAAAGAGACTTATCCCGAGGACGCCGCGGCGTGAGGGATCCATATCCCCGCTGCCGAGATCGATCAGCCCTTCGACCGTACTCGGAGCGGCAACCGAACCACTGGCGGGTGCCGGGAAGCCGGCCTCGGCATGGGTGATCGGACGTCCCAGCTTCCGTGCCAAGGCTTCCAAGATCAGCGGTCTGGCTGTTTCCTTCGGCAGGTGCCCTTGGCGCCACTGATGGGCCGACGGCTCGCGGTACTTGAGCGGGGTTCCTCGCTCGGTCCCGACACGATTGACGGCCTGGACGAACTGTCGGAGCGTCCAGCCGGTCTGCCGGTAAAGCCGCTCAAGGTGCCGGTTCGGTTCCCGAGTGCCCACTAGCCCTCAACTCCCCGGTGCGTACGAGCACTTAAAGCTCTTAAAAGCCGCTGCCAGTGCAACGGTACCGCCGGCCGTAGCGGAGGGGTTGCCTAGAGCGAGGACAGGCCCTCCTCGCGAGACGACGAGAGGACCCCCGCGACGCGCTGCATGCGTCCGGGGGCGTGGCCGTCAACTACAAGGGAGTTGACAACATGACCAACGCTACAGCGAGGTTCCTCATCCCGCTGCTGCGGCTGCTGTTTCCCGCACGCGGCTGTCACCGGTCGGCCGGCGCGGTGCCCACCACGATGTGCGCCGACGAGCCGAGGCCAGCGCTTGCCCACGTGCCCGCCCGGCATTCGGCGCTGTTACGTGGCGAGGACTCGGCCTTGATCCGTCCGTACGCCCTCACCCCCGAGGAGAGGCAGGAGCGACGGAGGTGCCGCGAGCAGCGTGAGCGTCGGCGGGCACCATTGCTGGCCGTGCACGGGTTCGGTGCGGACCCACGCTGGATTCACGGTGTGGATGTGATGGGCTGATGCCCCGTATCTGCCGCCCCGTTCACCTGGGGGAACCGGCGTCGGATCCCTTACCGGTTGCGGGGTGCGATGTGTGCGGGGCCCTGGCCGATCAGCGTGCGAAGGCCTACGCCGTAGGAGACAGGTCGAAGGTGACCGACTGCAACGTCGAGATCAGCCGCCATCCCCACCAGAAGGCGGTGCGCTGATGGCGACCGAGGCGCACCTGCCGAGGTGTGTCGTGAGGGCGCCATGCCGCTATCTGGAGACGACCGTTCACATCCCTCGTTCGGATGGCGGACGACGTGGCCTCACGCCCGGCAATTGCAGGCAGGAAAAGCTGTCTACGCCTGCCTGTTTCCAGCTGAGAAGGGGTCCGTTATGGATCTACCGCTCACATGCCCCAGCTGTCAGCTGGCCCTGTGGAAGGACACCAGTAACACGCGCACAGGGCCGGAGCGCTGGCACTGGACGTGCACCGGGTGTGGGAGCCGATACGAGCCTTCTGACGCTGACCGTAGGAGGTACCTCTATGGGTCACCGGGAAGACAACGCAATTCCGTGCCCAGAGACCCTCGGGTGGCAGGGCCCATGGCCCTAAGGGGGCGATGACACCCCTAGGGCCGTACAAGAAGAAGGGCCTACGGCCCGCTCCTGCTCAGCCCTGGACCTGGCTCAGCCAGTACAGCGTGCGGCGGAGTTCCTCCGGGAAGGCGTGGTGGGGGCCGTGGAGGCGTTCGGCGTCGTAGAGGAGGCGGGAGAGGGCCTCCTGGGCGGCGCCGCGTTCGCCCTGGGCCAGCAGCAGGTGGCCTATGGAGCGGCGGATTTCCAGGGGGCGGATGGGGTCGTCGGCGTAGTGCTCGAAGTACGGCAGGAGGGCGCGGTACTCCTCCAGGGCCTGGGCGACCTCGCCGAGTTGTTCGAGGCACTGGGCGGCCTCGTAGTGGAACTGGAGGGCCTGGCGGGTCGCGCCGGCGCCGGATTCCTGTCCGAACTCCTCGGCGAGGATGCGGAGTTCGGGCAGGGCGCGGCGGTACTGGCCGTCGTCCATGAGGGTGGCGGCGTACTGCTTGCGCAGGGTGCGGACGACCGGGGAGTGCGCGCCGTGGCGTTCGGCGGCGGCGGGCAGGATGCCGCCGAGGATGTCCACGGCGTGGGTGATCCGGCCCTGGTCGAGCAGGCTCTTGACCTCGTCGACGGCGGATGCGACGTCCGGCCCCGGAGAGGGGGAGGAAGGGGAGGGAGCAGAGGAGGGGGAGGGGGCCGGGCCGGGGAAGGGGGTTGCGGCGGAGGTCCAGGCGCCGGGGTGGTGGGGGCCGGAGGAGAGGGCGACGGAGGCGCGGGGGTCGGGGCCCGGGCGGGCGGGGCCGGTGCCGCCGGTGGCCACGGGCGCGCCGGGGGCGGGAGGCTCGGGGGCCGGGACCAGCGGCGTGGACAGCGCCGTCGGCGTCGGGGCCGGCGCGGGGGCTCCCGAGGAGCGTACGGGCCAGGGGGCGTGGGGCTGGCGGAAGGGGCGGGTGGGGTCCATCGGGGCGAGGGGGGTGGCGGGGGCCTGGGCGGCGTGCGGGCCGGTGGCGGCGGCGGGCAGCAGGGGGGCCAGCGCCCGGTAGACCTCCTGGGCGTCCGTGGGGCGGGCCTGGGGGTCCTTGCGCAGGAGGTGCAGCACGAGAGCTTCGAGGGCCTCGGGGACGTCGGGGCGGAGCTTGCGTACCGGCACGGGCTCCTCGTGGAGGTGGCGGTGCAGGACGCCGAGGGCCGTGGAGCCGGCGAAGGGGACCTCGCCGCTGAGGAGTTCGTGGAGCAGGATGCCCAGGGCGTACAGGTCGGTGTGCGGGCCCACGGCGCCGCCCATCGCCTGCTCGGGCGCCATGTACGCGGGGCTGCCGATGGGCGAGCCAGTATGGGTGAGGCGGGTGGTGTCGGTGTCCAGCGCGGAGGCGATGCCGAGGTCGAGGATGACCAGCGAACCGTCCGGCCGGATCATGACGTTGCGGGGCTTGAGGTCGCGGTGGACGATCGGGACGGCGTGGACGGAGGCGAGTACGGCGCACAGCTGCGCGGCGACCGAGACCGCCCAGGGCCACGGGTAGGGGTCGTGCTCGGCGAGGTGGTCGGACAGGTCGGCGCCCTCGACGTACTGCATGACCAGGTAGAGGTCCTCGTCGTCGCTGCCGGCGTCGTGGACGGTGACCAGGCCGGGGTGGTCGACCTGCGCGGTGACCCGGCACTCGCGGACGAAGCGGCGGCGCATCTCCTCGCCGTCCGGGGTCCCCGCCACCCGGTCGGGGCGCAGCAGCTTCACACCGACCCGGCGGTCCAGGCGGCGGTCGTAGCCGATCCAGACCTGGCCCATACCGCCCTGCCCGAGCAGCGCGGAGAGTTCGTAACGCTCGCCGATGACCCGGCCGTTCACCGCCCCTCCTCCTTTCGGAGGTAGTCGCTGAGTTCGTCCAGCTCGGCCCGTACGCGGTCGATGCGCTGCGGCTGCGGGCGCTCCTGGGGGGCGGGGTAGGGGTGGGCGGGCGCCGGTGCGGGGCGGGCCGGCGGCGCGGGCATCCGGGTCTCGGTCATGGCGTAGGGGTTGACCGGGCCCGCGCCGTGCGCGCCGTAGGGCTGGGTCTCCTGGGCGTACGGCGGAAGCGGTGCGGGCGGAAGCGGCGGGCCGTAGGAGGGAGCGGCCGGCGGCATGCCCGGGTGGCCGGCCGCCATCGGGCCGTGGGCGGTGGCGTGCCCGGCGCGGACGTCCACGGCGAGGTAGTAGGCCACCGCCGCGGCGATCTGCATCAGCAGCAGCCCCACCCCGAGGTTGGTGCGCCAGTCCGTCGTGTCGTAGCCGGTGATCAGCGCGCAGGCGCCGACGATCGCCACCAGGTCGCCGGCGAACAGCCACCAGCCCAGCCGTCCGCGCTGCACGATCGCGGCCCGCAGCAGCGGCGCCCAGGCCAGCAGTCCCAGGCTGAGCACCGCGGCGGCCACGAGGGCCACCCGCAGCGCGATGGCCGTCCCCCGCGCCGGGGGACGGTGCGGCGAGTAGGCGGGGACAGGGCCGTGCATTGCTGCTCCTGACGGATCGGACAAGGCGGACGAGGCGGTCTCCGTAGCGGCCCGTGGGGTCGGCGCCACCCCCTCGCGCGGGCGGGCACGGCGCGCATACGTGCCTGCGAGCGTATATACGACGACGCGCGCGCGTGCGGGGTTGACCGGAATGGCCCGGCCGATGTGCCCGCCCCGGGGAGACGACGCCGCGCCGTTCGCCCCGTATGCCTCTCCGCTTTCCCCGTATGCCTGCCGACTTGCCCCGTATGCCGGTCCGTCGGCTCAGTCCGGGCTGACCGACCCGTCCGTCAGTCCGTCGTACAGCCCCCGCACCAGCTGCTCGCCCAGCCGCGACGCCAGCCGCAGCGCCTCCTCGAAGGTCGCCAGGTCGCTGAACCGCCGGCCGTAGCGGCGCTGTTCGGCGAGTGGCAGACGGGGCAGCTGCAGGCGGCGGACGTCGAGCCGGGTGGCGGTGGAGGCGTAGCTGCTGGCCTGGCGGTTGTTGGCGGTGCCGCGCAGGAAGCCGGCGAGGAACCAGGGGTCGACGGCGGCCGGGTCGGGCCGCAGCAGGGTGAGGTTGCGGCCCAGGGCGGCACCGGCGGTGGCGTCGTCGACGACCCGGGCGACGGCGCCGCCGCCGAGGACGGGCACGACGACGTCGCCCGCGCGGACCAGGACCGGTTCCTCGGCGGGCCCGGAGGCGGGCGCTTCGGGGAGGGAGCCGGAGGGGGCGCCGCCGGCGATGACGTCGTGGTCGGTGAGCACCGCGGGCGCCCCCTCGGCGGGTGCCGTGCCGGCGCCGCCCGAGCGCAGCACCAGGGCGCCGGAGCGGGCGAGTTCGCCGACGGTGGTCAGCGGCCAGCGCGCGGCGCCGGCGACGTCGGGGAGGGTGTCGCCGGGCTTGGGGCGCGGGGTGAGCTCGGTGGTACGGGCGAGGGTGGCGGTCAGCCGGTCGCGCACCCGGGCGAGTTCGGCGGGGCCGCCGGCCGCGGCGGGCGGCGGGAGGTGCCGGGCCGGGGCCAGGTCGACGTCGTCGTCGAGGAGGTCGATGGCGGCCAGCGACCGCCGCACACCGGGCACTTCGTCGAGGTCGCCGTCGCGGTCGAAGGCCTGCCAGGCGTCGACGGCGGTGGCGTGGACGGTCTGCCAGTCGGGCTTGTCGCGGCCGGCGGCCTGGCCGGCGGACAGGTCGGCGGTGTCGACGACGAGCAGCCGCGGGGTGGGCGGCGCGCCGCTGCCGGGCTTGCGCAGCACCCACAGGTGCAGCGGGACGCCGTTGGGCGGGGCGGCGCCGGCGGGCAGCGCGATGACCGCGCGCAGCGCGCCGCGGCGCAGCAGGTCGGCGCGGATCCGGCGGCCGGAGCGGCGGGAGGCGACGGCGGGCGGCATGAGCAGGACGGCGGTGCCGCCCTCGCGCAGCCGGGCCAGCGCGTGCTGGACCCAGGCCAGCTCGGACTCCGTACGGGCCGGGAAGCCGTACTCCCAGCGGGGGTCGTAGGCGAGTTCGTCATGGCCCCAGTTGCGTTCGTTGAACGGCGGGTGGACCAGGACGGCGTCGGCGGCGAGCTGCGGGAAGGCATCGGCGCGCAGGGTGTCGGCGGCGCGTACGCGGACCTGGGCGGCGGGCACGTCCAGGGCGAGGCGGAGCGCGCTGAGCGCGGCGAGGTCGGGGTCGGCCTCCTGGCCGTGGAGGGTGACGGGGGCGCCGGCGGGGTCCGCGGCGTCCTTCGCGGCGCGCTCCTGGGCGGCGGTCAGCAGCCCGCCGGCACCGCAGGCCGGGTCGAGGACGGTGCGCAACGGGCCTGCCAGGGCGGCGAGTTCGGCCATCAGCGCGGCCGGCCCCGGCGGGGTCAGGGTGTACTGCCGGGGGTTGGCGTCCAGGTGGCGGCCGAGCAGGAAGGCGTAGGCCCGGTCCGCGCCGTCGACGGCGGCGAGCTCGCCGGCGGCCCGTGCGAGCGCGGCCGACGGGGCGAGCGCCTCGCGGGTCAGTCCGCGTACGGGGTGCTCGGCGCCGAGCCGGGCGGCCAGGACGGAGTCGAGCATCGCGGGCAGGACGCCGGTCAGTTCGGCGTCGTCGGTGGCGGCGCGCAGCTGCTGCCAGGCCGAGGGGCGGTCGCGGACCAGGAGCAGGACGGCGCCGGCCTGCCGCAGTGCGGCCACGGCGCCCGCCGGGTGCCCGACCAGCTGCTGCCAGACCCGCTCGCGCAGCGGCACCTCGGCGAGCTTGCCCTGGTCGCGCAGCCACTGCTCGATGTCGCGGAGGGCGAAGGCGGGGCTGGTCTCGGTGCCGCCGACGGGCTTGGGGAAGTCCGCGTGCCGCCGCCGCCAGTTGCTGACCGCGGCGCGGCCGACGCCGGCGAGCCGGGCGATGCCGGCGGCGGTCACCTCGGTCGGACGGCCTCCCTCGGCGGCGTCCGTCGCCGTGGTGTCCGTCGCGTTGTCCGGTGCTGCGTAGTCCGGCACCTGGCTGACTCCCATCCGCGTGACCCCCGACCTCCCGTGACCCCCGACTCTGTGTCGGCAAGCATACCTGTCATCGAACAACCTCCCCCTTCACAGCGTGAACAAACCATTCACAGACCTTCATGTTGACTCGGTTCACAGCCTCTGCTCTTATTGACCCATCGCTTCAGCGGAATTCGCATCGAGTGCCCGGAAGGGGCCCCTACGCATGTCTCAGCAGATGCACTACCAGCCCACCCCCCAGGGGCCGTCCGGCCACGCCCACCAGGCGCCCCGCAACGGGCTCGGCGTCGCCGCCCTGATCCTCGGCATCATCGGCGCGCTCAGCGGCATCCCGATGATCCTGTTCTGGCTGGCCGGGCCGCTCGGCCTGCTGGCCCTGATCTTCGGCCTGGTGGGCACGAGCCGGGTCAAGAAGGGCCAGGCCACCAACAAGGGCGTGGCGATCACCGGCACGATCCTGGGCGCCCTGTCGCTCGTCCTCGCGATCGTCGGGGTCATCGTCACCGTGCTGGCGGTCAACAAGGCCGTCGACGAGGTGAACAAGGAGTTCGACAAGCAGTCGGGCAGCAGCAGCAACATCAAGGACCTCGGCGCCGGGCAGGCCGCGAAGTACAACAACGGCCTGGAGGTGACCGTCTCGAAGCCGAGCCCGTTCACCGTCGACAAGAACACCCTGATCAGCGGCCACACCGAGGGCAACAAGGCGTACAAGGTCACCGTCACGCTCAAGAACACCGGCGACAAGGCGGCCACCAACCCGCTCATGTCGACCGACGCGGAGGCCGACGGCAAGAAGGCCGAGGAGGTCGCCGACGACAAGCACGGCATCCTCCACCACGACTGGGAGAAGACGCTCGACCCCAACGAGACCGACAGCGTGGAGATGGTCTTCGACGCACCGCCGTCCGCCAAGGAGCTCTCCATCAAGATCACCCCGGACATCCTGCTCGACCCCGCGAACTGGAAGCTGGCCCTCTGAGCCGCCCGGCTCCCCAGCTCCCTCCCCTTCCTCGCCGACGGGAACGGGCGGCACCGCAGCGCCGTCTCACCCACTGCCGGGCCGGCACCGTGCACCCACCGCCGGGCCGCCCGCATCGCCGGTTCGAGTATCTTTCCGGCAGTTGACAGTGAGTGAGGACCCTCATGGACACGGCCGCAGCAACGGCCGGGGGCGGCCCCGGACCGATCCTGGGGGAGGGCGGCGCGACCGTGCCGCCGCCCCGGACCGCCGGCCCGGCCGCGACCACCGCGACCGCCCCCATACCCCCGGGCGACCGCGGCCCCCTGCGCCGCGCCGCCCAGCGCCTTCGCACCCGCACCGCCCCGTTGCGCGCCCCCCGATGGGACCCCTACTGGACGGCCGGGTTCTTCTTCCTCTGCTTCGCCCTGCTGTCGGTCTCCCGCTTCCGCGGCATGTCCAGCTCCTCCTGGGACCTGGGCATCTTCGAACAGGCCATACGGGGCTACGCCCACTTCCAGGCCCCGATCGTCGACCTCAAGGGCCCCGGCACCAACATCCTCGGCGACCACTTCAGTCCCGTCCTGGTCGTCCTCGCCCCCTTCTACCGGCTCTTCCCCTCCCCCCTGACCCTGCTGATCGCCCAGGCCGCCCTGTTCGCGCTCTCCGCGATCCCGGTCACCCGCGCCGCCGCCCGCTACCTGGGCCGCCTCCCGGGACTGGCCGTCGGCCTGGCGTACGGCACGTCCTGGGGCGTGCAGAAGGCCGTCGACTTCGACTTCCACGAGATCGCCTTCGCGCTCCCGCTGATCGCCTTCGCCCTCGAAGCGGTGCTGCGCGGACGCTGGACCGCCGCGGTGTGCTGGGCCGCGCCCCTGGTGCTGGTCAAGGAGGACCTGGGCGTCACCGCCGCCACCATCGGCGCGCTCGCCCTGCTGCGCACCCGCCGCGCCAGCCCGCTGCCCATCGCGCTGGTCGCCTTCGGCCTCACCGCCACCGCCCTGACCCTCGGCCTGCTGATCCCGGCCTTCAACGGCTCCGGCTCGTACGACTACTGGAGCAAGTTCGGCGCCGACGGGCAGGGCGCCACCATCCCCCTGGGCACCGCCGTGCGCACCACGCTGTGGGTCCTGCTGCCCACCACCGGCCTGCTCGCCCTGCGCTCCCCGCTCCTGCTGGTCGCGCTGCCCACCCTCGGCTGGCGCTTCCTGTCCCACGAGCCGCACTATTGGGGCATCGACTGGCACTACAACGCCGTCCTGATGCCGGTGGTCTTCCTCGCCCTGGTCGACGCCCTGCCCCGGGCCCGGGTCTCCGCCCGCCCCTGGCTGCGCTCCTACGCCCACCACCTGCCGGCCGCGGTACTGGCCGCCGCCCTCGCGCTGTCCACCACGCTCCCCCTGGCCCGCCTCACCGAGCCCGCCACCTACCGCGTACCGGCGTCCGTCACCGCCGCCGAACGGCTGCTGGAGCGGATACCCGACAACGCGACCGTCGAGTCCGACATCCGCCCGCTGAGCCGCCTGACCCAGCGCACCCGGGTCTTCTGGACGGGCGACACGGACGGGCTGGCGCCCGACTACGTGGCCGTGCAACTCCGCGACGACCGCACCCCGCGCCAGGCCCTCGCCGACGCGATGGCCCGCCACGCGAAGTCGACGTACGTCATCGTGGGGGGCGCGGCGGATCTCTTGGTTCTGCGGCGAACCTCTGTGCGCTGAGCGGGCCTCCCACGTTGCCGGCTGAGCCGCCGTGGGGCTTCTGTGAGTTTTTCCCCGCCTTCGGCGGGAGCGGGGTGGGTTGTGGGGTGGGGGCGCTGTGTCGGTGGTGGGTGCCGGGGGCGGTCCTGCGGGGCCTGTTGTGTGGACTGCTGCGCTTTACGTCCACACAACAGGCC
>NZ_JBHYJC010000018.1:0-16066 GCF_042749045.1 Streptomyces sp. NPDC059008
GTGTCCGGACGTAAAGCGCAGCAGTCCGGACACCCAGCCCCGCAGGACCGTCACCGGCAGCCGAACAGCCCCGCGCAGCGGCACCGCCCGCCGCAGGCGCAACGGCGAGAAACCACCACGGCGCCGCAGACAACAACGTGGGAGGCAAAGCCAAGCGCGCAGCGGCTAACGCTTCAGCGGCAGCGTCGCGCCCATCACCGCGTAAGGCGTGGGCGCGCTGGGGAACAGCACTCGGCGGGCGATGTCCCGGTAGCCGAGCGAGCGGTACAGCCCGCGCGCGGGGCTCTCGACGTCGATGGCGGAGAGGATGGAGCGCGGCTCGCTCGCCTCGTCGGTGATCCGGGTGATCAGCGCCCGCCCGATGCCGCGGCCCTGGTAGGCGGGGTGGACGTGCAGCTCGGTGATGGTGAAGGAGTCGTCGAGCCAGTGGTCGAGGCGCACGGCGCGCAGATACGGCTCGACGACCGTGGACCACCAGTGGGCGCGGTCGTTGGGCATGCCGTAGACGAAGCCGACGAGCCGGCCGGCGGGGGTGGTGGCGCCGAGGGCGCGGGCGCCGGCGCAGTTGAGGTGGCGCAGCACGATGTGCCGGCGTACGGCGATCTCCTCGTCGCTCAGTCCGAAGGCGAGCGCCTGGACGGCGAGCGCGTCGTCCACACGGGCAGCGAGATCGAGGGGGCCGACCGCGACGTCATCCATGGTCGGAGCGTACAAGGCCACGGCCCGTTCCGTACGCTCCCGGCGGTCAGAACAGCACGCTCATGAACGCACCGACCTCTTCGAAGCCCACCCGGCGGTAGGAGGCGCGGGCGGCGGTGTTGAAGTCGTTGACGTAGAGGCTGACGACGGGGGCGACGTCGCTGAGGGCGTAGCGCAGCACGGCCGCCATGCCGGTCTCCGACAGGCCCTTGCCGCGGTGGGCGGGGTCGACCCAGACGCCCTGGATCTGGCAGGCCCGCTGGGTGGCGGCGCCGATCTCGGCCTTGAAGATGACCTTGCCGTCCTCGACCCGGGCGAAGGAGCGGCCGGATCCGACGAGTTCGGCGACCCGGGCCTGGTAGAGCAGCCCGCCGTCGCCGGCCATCGGGGAGATGCCGACCTCCTCGGTGAACATGGCCACGCACGCCGGCATGATCAGGTCCATCTCGTCCTTGCGGATCCGCCGGACGTAGGGGTCGGGGGCGATCTCGGTGGCCGGCGAGGTGGTGACCATCAGGGGCTGGTGGGCGCGGATCTCGCGGGCCGGTCCCCAGTGCGGCTCCAGCAGCGACCACAGCTCGGCGGTGGGGCCGGCCGGTCCGACGATCGACGAGCAGCGGCGGCCCTGGCGGCGGGCGCGCTCGGCGAAGCCGCGGACGGCCTCGGAGGTCGCGCAGACGGGGACGAGGTTGGCGCCGGCGTAGCAGAGCGATTCCAGGCGGCCGCCGACGTACCAGCCCCACATCTCGCCGCCCAGCCGCCAGGGGTCGAGGCCGGCGATCTGCACGCGGGCGGCGACGAAGGCGTTGGCGACCGGGTCGCGGTCGAGCACCGCGAGCGCGTCATCGAGCTCCCCGGGCTCGAGGACCTTGATGGTCGTGGTCGTCAGCACGTGTCGGAATGCCTCACCGTTACGGGCCTGGGAGGCCAGGCGGAAGCAGGTCTTGGCACTTTACCTCCCTGCGCGCGGGAGCACCCGGCCCCAGGCGGGACGGGCGCCGCGGGGCGGTCCGCGGCCCGGCACGGGCCGGCCCGGACACGGCGCGAGCCCCGCTGCCCGGGGCGGGCGGCGGGGCTCTGCGGTGGTGCGGCGGCGCGGATCAGCCGGCGACGGCCACGGTCGGCTCGCCGGAGGCGATGCCGTCCTTCTCCATCTGCTCGGCGATCTTCAGTGCCTCTTCGATGAGGGTCTCGACGATCTTCGACTCGGGGACGGTCTTGATGACCTCGCCCTTGACGAAGATCTGGCCCTTGCCGTTGCCGGAGGCGACGCCGAGGTCGGCCTCGCGGGCCTCGCCGGGGCCGTTGACGACGCAGCCCATGACGGCGACCCGCAGCGGCACCTCCATGCCCTCCAGGCCTGCGGTGACCTCGTCGGCGAGCTTGTAGACGTCGACCTGGGCGCGGCCGCAGGACGGGCAGGAGACGATCTCCAGCCGGCGCTGGCGGAGGTTGAGCGACTCCAGGATGGAGATGCCGACCTTGACCTCTTCGGCGGGCGGCGCGGAGAGGGAGACCCGGATGGTGTCGCCGATGCCCTCGGAGAGCAGTGCGCCGAAGGCGACGGCGGACTTGATGGTGCCCTGGAAGGCGGGGCCGGCCTCGGTGACGCCGAGGTGCAGGGGGTAGTCGCACTGGGCGGCGAGCTGGCGGTAGGCGTTGACCATCACGACCGGGTCGTTGTGCTTGACCGAGATCTTGATGTCGCGGAAGCCGTGCTCCTCGAAGAGGGACGCCTCCCACAGCGCGGACTCCACCAGCGCCTCGGGGGTCGCCTTGCCGTACTTCTGCAGCAGGCGGCGGTCGAGCGAGCCGGCGTTGACGCCGATCCGGATGGGGGTGCCGGCGTCGCCGGCCGCCTTGGCGATCTCCTTGACCTTGTCGTCGAACTGCTTGATGTTGCCGGGGTTGACCCGGACCGCGGCGCAGCCGGCGTCGATGGCGGCGAAGACGTACTTCGGCTGGAAATGAATGTCCGCGATGACCGGAATCTGGGACTTCCGGGCGATCACCGGCAGCGCGTCGGCGTCGTCCTGGGTCGGGCAGGCGACCCGGACGATCTGGCAGCCGGAGGCCGTCAGCTCGGCGATCTGCTGGAGCGTCGCGCCGATGTCGGACGTCCGCGTCGTCGTCATCGACTGCACCGAGACCGGTGCGTCCCCGCCCACGGCGACCGCACCGACGTGGATCTTCCGGCTGACCCGACGGTCGGCCAGCTTGGTCGGTACGTCCGGCATTCCCAGTGAAATGGCAGTCATCTGGCGAGCAACCCCAAGGTATGGATCAAGGTCCCGATTCGGCGGGCTCCGGTCTTCGAGGTTACGGCACAAGGGTTGCGGGAGGCACATCGCTCCCCTGAGGCCCCCCGAAAGGGGACGGTCGGGCGCCTCCAAACGCCGCGGAGGTGCCCGACCGTCGCCAAACCCATGTTCTGGCCAATCGCCGTCAGGTCAGTTTCACGGGATTCACCACGTCCGCGACGAGCACCAGCAGCGTGAAGCAGATGAAGATCCCGGCGACCACGTAGGCGACCGGCATCAGCTTGGCGACGTCGAACGGACCGGGGTCCGGACGCCGGACGATCTTGGCGAAGGCCCGGCGGACCGACTCCCACACGGCGCCGGCGATGTGCCCGCCGTCCAGCGGCAGCAGCGGCAGCATGTTGAACAGGAACAGCGAGAGGTTGAAGCCGGCGACCAGGAAGAGCATGGTCGCCACCCGCTGCTCCGGCGGGATGTCCAGCGAGAAGACCTCGCCGCCGACCCGGGCCGCGCCGACCACGCCCATCGGGGAGTCCTGCTTGCGCTCGCCGCCGTTGAAGGCCGCGTCCCACAGGTCCGGGACCTTGGACGGCAGGTTGACCAGCGAGGAGACGCCCTGCTCGACCATGTTGCCCATGCGGTCCACGGACTGGCCGAAGGTCTGCGGGACGACGCCGCTGGCCGGGGTGAAGCCGAGGAATCCGGCGGTGACGAACTCGCCGGGGACGTAGCCGCCGTGCCCGTCGGTCTTGGCGACCTTGTTCTCGATCAGATCGGCGTGCAGGGTCTTGCGGACGCCGTGCCGCTCGACGACCAGCGTCGCGGGCCCGGTGGTGTCGCGGATCTGCTGCTGCAGGGTGCCCCAGTCCGGGACGGCGTCGCCGTTGAACGAGACGATCTTGTCGCCGGCGCGCAGGCCCGCGGCCTTGGCCGGCGAGTCCTTGGCACCCGTGGGGCACTTGTCGGTCTTGGCGGCGGCCGAGATCACACACTCCGAGACGGAGCCGACCTGGGTGGTCTGGGTGTTGATGCCGAAGCCCATCAGCACGCTCATGAAGATCACGACCGCGAGGATGAGGTTCATGAACGGCCCGGCGAACATCACGATGACGCGCTTCCAGGGCTTGCGCGTGTAGAAGAGCCGCTTCTCGTCGCCGGGCTGCAGCTCCTCGAAGGCCGCCGAGCGGGCGTCCTCGATCATCCCGCGGAACGGCGAGGTGGAGCGGGCCTGCAGCTTCCCGTCGTCCCCGGGCGGGAACATCCCGATCATGCGGATGTAGCCGCCGAGCGGGATGGCCTTGATGCCGTACTCGGTGTCGCCCTTCTTGCGGGAGAAGAGCGTCGGCCCGAAGCCCACCATGTACTGCGGCACGCGGATACCGAACATCTTGGCCGTGGAGAGATGGCCGAGTTCGTGCCAGGCGATGGAGAACAGCAGGCCGACGACGAAGACGACTATGCCGAGAATGGTCATCCAGGTCGTCATGCGCGAGCCTCCGAAGGTGTCCGTG
The DNA here is from genome assembly GCF_042749045.1 of Streptomyces sp. NPDC059008. NCBI lineage: Bacteria > Bacillati > Actinomycetota > Actinomycetes > Kitasatosporales > Streptomycetaceae > Streptomyces > Streptomyces sp. NPDC059008. The sequence continues at coordinate 4,472 of NZ_JBHYJC010000018.1, forward strand.
CCGCACGGGCGGCCAGTTCGCGGGCGCGGGCGCGCGCCCAGGTCTCCGCCTCCAGGACGTCCGCCACGCTCAGGGAGGTTCCCCTGGACGGCGTCCCGTGCTCGGCGACCACTTCAGCGACGGTATCCACAATCCCTGTGAACGGCAGCCCGCCCTTGAGGAACGCATCCACGCACTCCTCGTTCGCCGCGTTGAAGACGGCCGGGGCGGTGCCGCCCAGATCACCGACGTGGCAGGCCAGCGGGACGGACGGGAAGGCCGCCTCGTCGAGCGGGAAGAACTCCCAGGTCTGCGCCTTCGTCCAGTCCACGCCCGGGGCGGCGTCCGGGACCCGCTCGGGCCAGCCGATGCCCAGCGCGATCGGCATCCGCATGTCGGGCGGGCTGGCCTGGGCGAGCGTGGAGCCGTCGGTGAACTCCACCATCGAGTGGATGTAGGACTGCGGGTGGACGACCACCTCGATGCGGTCGAAGGGGACGTCGAAGAGCAGATGCGCCTCGATGACCTCCAGGCCCTTGTTGACGAGGGTCGCGGAGTTGATGGTGACGACCGGGCCCATGGACCAGGTGGGGTGGGCCAGCGCCTGCTCGGGCGTGACCTCGGCCAGCTCGCGCCGGCTGCGGCCGCGGAAGGGGCCGCCGGAGGCGGTGACGACGAGCTTGCGGACCTCGGCGCGGTCGCCGCCGGTCAGCGCCTGGAAGAGCGCGGAGTGCTCGGAGTCGACGGGGATGATCTGGCCGGGCCGGGCGATCGCCTTGACCAGCGGTCCGCCGACGATCAGCGACTCCTTGTTGGCCAGGGCCAGTACCCGGCCCGCCTTCAGGGCGGCCAGGGTCGGGGCGAGGCCGATGGAGCCCGTGATGCCGTTGAGGACGGTGTGGCAGGGGGAGGCCGCCAGCTCGGTGGCCGCGTCGGGGCCGGCCAGGATCTCCGGCAGCGGCTCGCCCGCGCCGTACCGGGCGGCCAGCGCCGCGCGCAGCGCGGGCACCGCGTCCTCGCGCGCCACCGCGACGGTGGCCACCCGCAGCCGGTGCGCCTGCTCGGCGAGCAGCTCGGTCCGGCCGCCGGCGGCGGAGAGCGCCGTCACCCGGAAGCGGTCGGGGTTGCGCAGCACGATGTCGATCGCCTGGGTGCCGATCGAGCCGGTCGAGCCGAGGACCACGATGGAGCGGGGGCCGTGCGGGTCGTCGAGGGGGCCGGCGGCCGGCTCGAAGCGCAGGAGCGGATGGGCGAGGGAGTCCGTCATGTGGTCCATTGTGGCCGGTCGCCGGGGTGCCGTGGACACCTGGCCGCACAAGTGCGGGGCCCGCCCGGCGGATCTTCGCGGACGGGCCCCGGCGGGGTGGCTCAGCCCAGGGGGCGGCGGACGTTGTCCGTCCGGCTCGGGCCCGGGGTGGCGTCGGCGATCCAGGGGCCGTCGCCGCTGGGGTCGATGACGCCCTCCTCCAGCCAGCTGTAGCTGCCGTCGAGGACTCCCGAGACGACCTTGCGGTCGAGTTCGTCGGTGTTCGTCCACAGCCGGCCGAACAGCTCCTCGACGCGGATGCGGGCCTGCCGGCAGAACACGTCGGCCAGCTGCTGGGCCTCACGGCCGTGTTCGCCGGTCTCGCGCAGGTGCTCGGCGCGTACGCAGGCGGCGCTCATCGCGAAGAGCTCGGCGCCGATGTCGACGATCCGGCCGAGGAAGCCCTGCTTGGTCTCCATCCGGCCCTGCCAGCGCGACATCGCGTAGAAGGTGGAGCGGGCGAGCTTGCGGGAGGTCCGCTCGACATACCGCAGGTGCTCCGCGAGGCGCCCGAACTCCTGGTAGGTGCGCGGGAGTTGACCGGGTCCGGCGACGAGCCTGGGCAGCCAGCGGGCGTAGAAACCGCCGGCCCTGGCCGCCGCCCGGCCCTTGTCGGCGAGGGACTTGTCGGGGTCGATGAGGTCGCCGGCGACGGACAGGTGCGCGTCCACCGCCTCCCGGGCGATCAGCAGATGCATGATCTCCGTGGAGCCCTCGAAGATCCGGTTGATGCGCATATCGCGCAGCATCTGCTCGGCCGGAACGGCGCGTTCGCCGCGGGCGGCGAGCGAGTCGGCGGTCTCGAAGCCGCGGCCGCCGCGGATCTGGACCAGCTCGTCGGCCATCAGCCAGCCCATCTCGGAGCCGTAGAGCTTGGCGAGCGCGGCCTCGATGCGGATGTCGTTGCGGTTCTCGTCGGCCATCTGGGAGGAGAGGTCGACGACCGCTTCGAGGGCGAAGGTGGTCGCGGCGATGAAGGAGATCTTGGCGCCGACGGCCTCGTGCCTGGCGATCGGCCGGCCCCACTGCTCGCGGGCCGCGGACCACTCCCGGGCGATCTTCAGACACCACTTGCCGGAGCCCACGCACATCGCGGGCAGCGAGAGCCGTCCGGTGTTCAGGGTGGTCAGGGCGATCTTCAGGCCGGCGCCCTCGGGGCCGATGCGGTGGGCGGCGGGCACCCGTACCCGGTGGAAGCGGGTCACGCCGTTCTCCAGGCCGCGCAGCCCCATGAACGCGTTGCGGTTCTCGACCGTGATGCCGGGCGAGTCGGCCTCGACGACGAAGGCGGTGATACCGCCCTTGTGCCCCTCGGAGGCGGGCACCCGAGCCATCACCACCAGCAGGTCGGCGACCACGCCGTTGGTGGTCCACAGCTTCACGCCGTCGAGCACGTAGTCCTTGCCGTCCGGCACGGCCACCGTCGCCAGGCGGGCCGGGTCCGAGCCGACGTCGGGTTCGGTCAGCAGGAACGCCGAGATGTCCGTACGGGCCAGCCGCGGCAGGAAGGTCTCCTTCTGCTCCTGGGTGCCGAACAGCTTCAGCGGCTGCGGTACGCCGATCGACTGATGCGCGGAGAGCAGCGCGCCGATGGCGGGGCTGGCGGTGCCGGCCAGCGACAGGGCCCGGTTGTAGTACACCTGGGTGAGCCCGAGGCCGCCGTACTTCGGGTCGATCTTCATGCCGAGCGCGCCGAGCGCCTTGAGCCCGGCGATCGTCTCGTCCGGGATCTGCCCCTCGCGTTCGATCCGTGCGCCGTCGACCTGTGTCTCGCAGAAGTCCCGCAGGGTGGCGAGGAACTTCTCACCGCGGCGCACGTCGTCGGCCGCGGGGGTGGGGTGCGGATGGATGAGGTCGAGCCGGAAGCGCCCCAGGAACAGTTCCTTGGCGAAGCTGGGCTTGCGCCAGTCCTGCTCGCGGGCCGCCTCGGCGACCTGGCGTGCTTCGCGCTCGGAAACGTTGCGGATGGATGGAGCGGTCATCAGGAGCTCACCTCGCCGCGGGGTCGGCAGTTCTGCGCCGGCGGGCCGGTCGGCCGCTGGACAGCGCTACTTGTGAGAGTTACCCGATCTGCGGGGGTTGCACCACTGGAGGTACGGGAGGGAGCGGGGCGGACGGTGCGTCCCGGCCATGCGGCACCTCGCCCCGGCGCGATCCGGAACCGGCCCGCCCGCATCAGCCCTTCGGGGGGTGTGGCATACCGCGCTGGTGGTACGGGCGCGGGCGCCTCCTCCCCCAGACACCTCCGCGACTCCGCCTCCGACACGAGGCGGCCGGCAGGCCCGCGCCGTACGGTCGGGATCCGGCATGACGGAGGTGCGGACGCCGGGTGAACGGGGGACGCGGCGCGCTCCGGAAACAGGGTGCCGGAGCGCGCCGCGTCAAGGCCGGCGCCGGGGGGTGCGCCGGCCGGGTCCGGACGGTGATACGGCCCAAGGCACGGCCGTCGCTGTCCACCGGTCCGGACCGGGTCGGGGGCGGGTCAGAGGGGCAGTCCGGTGAGGACCAGGACCCGCTCGTAGGTGTAGTCGTCCATCGCGAAGCGCACGCCCTCGCGGCCCACGCCGGACTGCTTGACGCCGCCGTACGGCATCTGGTCGGCTCGGTAGGACGGCACGTCGCCGATGACCACACCGCCGACCTCCAGCGCGCGGTGGGCGCGGAAGGCGGTCTGGGTGTCATGGGTGAAGACACCGGCCTGCAGGCCGAACTTGGAGTCGTTGACGGCCGCGAACGCCTCGTCCACGCCGTCGACCTTGGTGAGGGTGAGCACCGGGCCGAAGACCTCCTCGCAGGCGAGGGTGGCGTCGGCGGGCACGTCCGCGAGGACGGTCGGCGCGTAGGAGGCGCCGTCGCGCTTGCCGCCGGCGAGCAGCTTCGCGCCGCGCTCGACGGCCTCGTCCACCCAGGACTCCACGCGCTTGGCCGCGTCCTCGTTCACCAGCGGGCCGACCTCGGTCGCGTCGTCCGACGGGTCGCCGGTGACCTGCGCCTCGACGGCCGCCACGATCTTCGGCACGAGCCGGTCGTACACCGACGCGTCGGCGATGACCCGCTGCACCGAGATGCAGGACTGCCCGCCCTGGTAGTTGGAGAAGATGGCGATCCGCTGCGCCGCCCAGTCCAGGTCCGCCTCGGAGGACCAGTCGGGCAGCACGACGGCCGCGCCGTTGCCGCCGAGCTCCAGGGTGCAGTGCTTGCGCGGCACCGAGTCCAGGATGGCGTAGCCGACCTTCTCGGAGCCGGTGAAGGAGACGACGGGCAGCCGCTCGTCCTGTACCAGCGCCGGCATCCGGTCGTTGGGCACCGGCAGGATCGACCAGGAACCGGCCGGCAGGTCGGTCTCGGCCAGCAGCTCGCCGAGGATCAGGCCGGAGAGCGGGGTGGCCGGGGCCGGCTTGAGGATGATCGGGGCGCCGGCCGCGATGGCCGGGGCGACCTTGTGGGCGCAGAGGTTCAGCGGGAAGTTGAACGGCGCGATGCCCAGGACCGTGCCGCGCGGGAAGCGGCGGGTCAGCGCGAGCCGGCCGGCGCCGCCCGCGTCGGTGTCCAGGCGCTGGGCCTCGCCGCCGTTGAAGCGGCGGGCCTCCTCGGCCGCGAAGCGGAACACCGACACCGCCCGGCCGACCTCGCCGCGGGCCCACTTCATGGGCTTGCCGTTCTCGGCGGAGATCAGCCGGGCGATCTCCTCCGTACGCTCCACCAGCCGGCGCTGCACATGGTCCAGGGCGGCGGCCCGGACGTGTGCGGGGGTCGCCGCGAACTCGTCCTGGACCGCGACGGAGGCGGCGACGGCCTCCTCGACCTGGGCCTCGGTGGGAACGCTCACCGTGCCCACGAGACGTCCGTCCCAGGGGGAGGTGACATCGAAGGTGGCCTCGCCGGTGGCCTCGCGGCCGGCGAGCCAGAAGGCGGTGGGGGCTGCATCAGTGGGGATCGGCACAGTGGAACCCGGCCCTTCAGAAGTGGTGAGTGGTGCGCATCGCTCGGGGAGCGGCTCCGCGGTTGTCGGTCTGCCCCCACGGTAGGGGTGCGGCGCCGCCATGGCGTTTGTCCGAAGCGTAGAAATCAGCGGGTGTGTCTCTCCGCCGTGGAGCGGGCGCCGGGCCGGGTTACCCGTGCCGGCGGGCGGGGCCTCACTCCCCCTTGGGCGCCGAGGTCGCCTTCAAAGCCAGCCACAGCTCCATCCGTACGTCCGCGTCGTCCAGCGAGCGCCCCAGGATCTCCTCCACCCGCCGCATCCGATAGCGCAGCGTGTGCCGGTGTACGCCCAGGTCGGCGGCGGCCGCGTCCCACTGGCCGTGCCGGGCCAGCCAGGCGCGCAGCGACGCCACCAGATCGCCGCGGCCGGTCGCGTCGTGCTCACGCAGCGCCCGCAGCAGCCCGTCCGCGAACGCCCGCACCGCGTCGTCGGCGAGCAGCGGCAGCACCGACCCCGCCGCCACGTCCTCGTGCTCGACCAGCGCGCGCCCGCGCCGCCGGGCCACCGACAGCGCCTGCTCGGCCTGCCGGTAGGCGTTCGCGGCGGCCATCGGGCCGGTCGGCGCGGACAGTCCGACGGCCACACCGGCGCCGCCGTGCGCCGCCTCGGCCCGCCCCTGCCGCCCGCCCGGACGCGCCTGCGCGCCGGCCCGGGCCTCGGCCTCGGCCTCGGCCGCGTACGCGGCGCAGGCGTCGGCGGCCGCCCCGCCGTCCGCGACCAGCACGATCAGCCGGCCGCCGTCCGGGACGGCGAGCACCGCCTCACCGGTACGGGCGGCCGCGGAGTCCATCGCGTCGGCGAGCGCGTCCAGCACCCCGGCGGAACCGGCCGCGGCGCCCGCGCCCGGCGACGGCTGGTCGTCGGCGGCCACGGGCTCGGCGACCACCATCCGGAACGGGGCGTCCAGCAGCCCTCCGTAGAGCCGCCCCGCGACCGCCCGCGCATGGTCCGGCTCCCCCGCCAGCAGCATCTTCAGCACCGCGGCGCCCAGCCGCTGCTCGGCGTCCTGCAGCGCCCGGGACCGCTCGGTGGTCAGCGTCAGCAGCGCGACCGCGGAGTGCACGGCGTAGCGTTCGGCCGTCCCCAGCGGCGCGCCGGTCCCCACCGCGAGCACCCCGCGGGCCCGGCGCCCGGTCCCCAGTGACTGCAGCTCCACCCGGTCGTCGCCGTCGGTGTCGCTGACCACCGAGCTGGCGGGCGCGGGCCGCCCCCGCAGCCGCGCCACGTCGTCGGTGAGGCGGGCCGCGCGCCGCGCCGCCCAGTCCGGGGCGGCGGCCACCACGGCCCCCGACGCGTCGTACAGCGCGGCCCAGCCGTTCAGGTGCGCGGCGAGCCGGGCCAGCAGGTCGGCCGGCCCCTCCGCGCCGAGCGCCGCCCGGGTCAGCTCCCGTTGCGCCTCGAACCCCGCCGTGACCGCGCGGTACTGGTCCGCGGCGACCGCGGCCGACACCGCCTTGCTGATCGCGATGAACGGCGTCCTGCGCGGCACCCCCAGCAGCGGCAGCCCCTGCTCCCGCGCCGCCTCGACCAGCGCCTGGGGAACCCCCTCGTAGTTCACCCCGACCGCGAAGCCCAGCCCGACCACACCGGCCTGGGCGACCCGCCGCACATACGCCCGGGTCGCCTCCGCGTCCTCCGCGTCCAACTTGAGCGCGGTGATCAGCAGCAGCTCCCCGCCCTCCATGTACGGCACCGGATCGATCAGCTCACTGGCGTGCGCCCACCGCACCGGGACGTCCAGCCGCTCCTCGCCCGCGAGCACGGTCAGCTTGAGCGCGGTGTGGTTGACCAGGGAAGCGAGGGTGTGCGGCATGAGACCTTCGATGGCTTCGACAACGGCGGTCGACGACCGGGCACCGACCGATGGTTTGCACCGCCCCGTATGAACGGCCCGTGTCGATTCTGCCTCAGCGGAGGAATCCGGGAACCCTCCACTGTGGACAAAGCCGGCCGATGATCGGGAAAACACCGCCCCGTCATCCGGGGACGAAGGGGGTGGGGGTCAGGAGCGGAGGTCTACTAGGACGGGTGGGGCCGACTCCCCGCTCACGGAGGTCACGGACAGTACCGCGTGGCCGGGCGGCACCGAGTGGGCGAGGTCGGAGGCCGACCACCGCTCGCGCTCCACCGTGCGTACCGTCACCGCCTTCGCGGTCACGTTCTTGCCGGTGACCAGCCGCCGGATGGAGTGCAGAAGCTTGGTGAAGGGCTCGTCGGAGACGATCTGCCGGTCGGTGACGTCCCTGGTCTCCACCCAGGCCTTGCCCCACACCTCGGCGAACCGCTCACCGTCCCAGATCGTCACGCCCGCGAACGCCATCCGGCAGCCGAACGCCCCCAGCAGCGCACCGCGCAAGGACTCCGGTACGTCGTCCAGACCCCGCAGGGTCAGCACCGCCCCCGCGTTCGCCGTCCGCAGCCGCTGCAGTCCGCGCAGCGCCTCCTGGGTGATCACATGTGACGCGTCGTCAAGCACCAGACAGGCGAAGACCGACCGGTCCGTCCTGGCCACCGCGCACTCCGTGAACTGCGCGAGCACCAGCCGCGCCAGGATCCGCGAAGCGTCCGCGTGCCCACGCTCGGGCAGATCGATCCGGACGCGCAGCGGATGGTCCAGGGAGCGCAGCGACACCTGACGCGAGCGCCCGGTCGGGTCGAAGAACTCCGCGAACGCCGGCCGGTCCAGCAGCGCGATCCGGTCCGCGAGCAGCACGCCGGGATCCCCGGGCCGCTCCGCCTGCCGCTCACGCGCGTCCAGCTCCCGCAGGGCGCTGGACTCCCCCGCCGACTCCAGGGCGGCCCGCAGTCCCGCCATGGCCTCCGGCGAACCGTCCAGCAGCTCCCGCAGCTCCGGTACCCGGGGGAACCGGCCGTACGCCACCTGGAACGGTCCCAGCAACTGCCCCAGCACGGTCGCCGTGCGCCGCCCGTCCCCCCCGGGCAGCGTCGCCGCGAGGTCCCCCACCAGTGCCTCGGCCAGGATCGCGGCCGCCTCGTCGGCGTCCGTCGTTCCGCCGTAGAGGTCGAGGTCGCACTCCGCGTCGCGGTGACCGATCCTGATCACGGCGTCGAAGGCGTCGTCGGGCGCGGCGGCCGAGCCGGCCGTCCCCACGGACACGACGGCGGCGCGCCCGGCGAGCGCCTGCAGGCACATGGCCTCCACCAGGGGACGCACCAGGCGCGTGGTCTTCCCCGAGCCCGCCGGACCGAGCGCCAGCAGCGACGTGCCGAGCACGTCCGGTTCGAGTGCGAATCCCGTTCCCCGCCGGTCGTACGGGTTGCGTACGTCCTCGGAGGCGGTGCCGATGCGCACCTGGGAAGTCAGCAGGTCGTGGCGTGCGGTCCGGGCCGGCAGATCGCGTGCCCCGGACGGGTGCAGGCAGGCGGCGGATCCGGCCTTCTGCACACTGTCGATGAACGCCGGGAGCCTGCTCGGCTGCGCCCGCACGGACTGCCAGGCACGGGTGATCCGAGCGTGATCGACATCGTTCATGAGTCCGGACCGCGCTGCGTGCGCCAAGCGGTCGGCGGCCTCCGGGGCGCCGGCCGCACGAAGATCGGCCCACTCACCCTGGTCCACCGGAAGCACCCGGGCACCGTTCTCGGCCGCTTTCGCGGCGTCGGTCGCGGCCCGCCGGCCCGAGGAGAGGTAGCGGTGCCTCAGCTCCGCCAGGCAGGCGAACCTGCTGAAGACGGCCAGCAGCAGCCCGAGGTCGATGAGCGAATAGCTGGTGGCGTAGTAGAAGTACGACGCCCCCTGCCCCGATACCGGCGTCAGATTCTCCAACTGCAGCATCAGGACGGACGAATCGGTGGTCTTGTCGATGCACCACTGCCAGAGGAACCAGACGAGCGTCAGGGTCAGCACCGCGCGCACGATCAGCTGCCCGCCGGGGAGCGCGCTCGCGTCCTTGGGTGCCAGCCACGAAGGAAGCCTGGTCCAGACGCGGTTCGCCAAGGGAGCGATCAGCCGACGGAAGAGCGCGGGCCATCGCCCCACGCGGCCGAAGACGACGACGATCGCGCCGAGGACGAGCGCCATGTAGACGAACGACGAGACGATGTTGGCATTGCCGGTCTGCCATGCGTCGGGCAGCATCACCTCGCGCGGCCATTTCCAGTAGGGGCCGAGATAGTCGTTCATCAGCAGCGACCAGATCAGCCATGCGCACAGGAACGAGATCACCGCCCCGGCGATGAGCTGCGGGACCGCGATGTCCTGGGGCTCGTCCTTCGGTTTGGGCCGGTGCTCGAAGGCCCACACACCCGGCCCCGCCAGGACTCTCGGCGCGCTCAGCCAGGCCAGGAAGGGGGACTGCGGAGCGTCACCGGCTCGTGCGGCACCTGCCCCCGCCGCCCGGCCGCCCGCGCCGGACGGGGCCGCGAACCCCGGCGGCGCGGCGGGCCGTGGCGGGGCGTCCGGGGAAGCCGCCGGCCGCGGGACATGGTCGGAGCGGGTGTTGCGTGCCTCGTGCGTGCCCTCGGTGTCCATCCGGTGCCCTTGTCCCCCTTGAGCCGTGGCCTGGTGCGTGGGCGGGCCGGCTGATGTGTCGGTCGGCGGCCGCCCTGTCATTGTCATGCCCGCGTTCGTGCCCACCGCTGCCCGGCGCGCCGTCGCTCAATCTACTGGCCGCCGTCCCTCGCTATGTCCGGTGCGGACAACGCAACACGCGCACTTCTCCCGAACGGAACATGCCAGACCCGCCCGGCCGCCCCTAACCTGCGAGAACAACACCTCTGTAGCTCACCGTTCCACCCCCAGGAGACTGCCATGACCGAACTGTCCGGAGGCCCCGCCCTCCCCCAGGAGCGTCGCGTCGTCACCGCGATCCCCGGCCCGAAGTCGCAGGAGCTGTGGGCCCGCAAGCAGGCCACTGTGGCCGGTGGTGTCGGGGCCGTGCTGCCCGTCTTCGTCAAGCGCGCGGGCGGCGGCGTCCTGGAGGACGTGGACGGCAACTCCCTGATCGACTTCGGTTCGGGTATCGCGGTGACCTCGGTGGGCAACAGCGCGGAGGCGGTCGTACGCCGGGCCACCGCGCAGCTCGCCGACTTCACCCACACCTGTGCGATGGTGACGCCGTACGAGCCGTACATCGAGGTCTGTGAGCAGCTGGCCGAGCTGACGCCGGGCGACCACGCGAAGAAGTCGGCGCTGTTCAACTCCGGTGCGGAGGCCGTCGAGAACGCCGTCAAGATCGCGCGCGCGTACACCAAGCGGCAGGCCGTGGTCGTCTTCGACCACGGGTACCACGGCCGGACGAACCTCACCATGGCGCTGACCGCCAAGAACATGCCGTACAAGCACGGCTTCGGCCCGTTCGCGCCCGAGGTCTACCGCGTCCCCCTCGCCTACCCCTACCGCTGGCTGACCGGCCCGGAGAACTGCGCGCAGGAGGCCGCCGAGCAGGCCATCTCGCAGATCACCAAGCAGGTCGGCGCGGAGAACGTCGCGGCGATCATCATCGAGCCGGTGCTCGGCGAGGGCGGCTTCATCGAGCCGGCGAAGGGCTTCCTGCCCGCCATCGCCGAGTTCGCGAAGGAGAACGGGATCGTCTTCGTCGCGGACGAGATCCAGTCGGGCTTCTGCCGTACCGGCCAGTGGTTCGCGTGCGAGGACGAGGGCATCGTGCCGGACCTGATCACCACGGCGAAGGGCATCGCCGGCGGTCTGCCGCTGGCCGCCGTGACCGGGCGCGCGGAGATCATGGACGCCGCGCACGCGGGCGGCCTGGGCGGTACCTACGGCGGCAACCCGGTGGCCTGCGCCGCGGCGCTCGGCTCGATCGAGACCATGCGCGAGCAGGACCTGAACGCCAAGGCCCTGCGGATCGGCGAGGTCATGAAGGCGCGGCTGACCGCGATGGCCGAGAAGTACGACATCGTCGGCGAGGTCCGCGGCCGCGGCGCGATGATCGCGATCGAGCTGGTCAAGTCCGGCTCCAAGGACCCCAACCCGGAGGCCACCGGCGCGCTCGCCAAGGCCTGCCACCAGGAGGGCCTGCTGGTGCTGACGACCGGTACGTACGGCAACGTGCTGCGCTTCCTGCCGCCGCTGGTCATCGGCGAGGACCTGCTCAACGAGGGCCTGGACATCCTCGAGGCGGCGTTCGCCAAGATCTGATCCACAGCGGGCCCGCACACCGCGCGCGATCCGGCGCGCGGCTCCTGGGCCCGCGAGGCGGCGGACCGGACACGTCCGCCGGACGGTTCCCGGCGTGGCCCGGGGCACGGCACCCCCCCCCCCCCCGGCCCCCCCCCCGGGCCCCCCCAACATGGCGCGCCGCGCCGCCACGAGGGGGCCGCCCCGGGCGGGGGGGGGCGGGGTCAG